>NKIT01000212.1 GCA_002256185.1 Rhodobacteraceae bacterium PARR1
AAGGGGGGAACGGAAATCAAAAGGGCGGGTTTCCCCGCCCCCCCTGTCAGTCCGCGAACGGTCACTCCGCGAATTGCGCGGCCAGCCATTTTTCCAGCCAGTGGATGTTGTATTCGCCGTTCTGGATGTCCGGTTCTGCCAGCAGCATGTGGAACAGCGGGACCGAGGTGTCGATGCCGTCGATGATCAACTCTCCCAACGCGCGTTTCAGGCGGGCGAGCGCTTCGGGGCGGTCGCGGCCATGCACGATCAGCTTGCCGATCAGGCTGTCGTAATAGGGCGGGATCGAATAGCCGCCGTAGATTGCCGAATCCATCCGCACGCCAAGCCCGCCGGGGGCATGGAACACCCGCACCTTGCCGGGGCAGGGCGCGAAATTCGGCAGCTTCTCGGCGTTGATGCGCACTTCGATGGCGTGGCCGTTGATCTCAAGATCAGACTGGCCAAAGGACATCGGCAGGCCAGAGGCCACGCGGATCTGTTCGCGCACAAGATCGACGCCAAAGATCGCCTCGGTCACCGGATGTTCCACCTGCAGGCGGGTGTTCATTTCGATGAAGTAGAAGTTGCCGTCCTCATAGAGGAACTCGATCGTGCCTGCGCCGATGTAGTTGATCTTGGCCACAGCCTCGGCGCAGATCGCGCCGATTTCGGAGCGCATCTTGGGGGTGATGGCCGGACCCGGAGCCTCTTCGAACACCTTCTGGTGGCGGCGCTGCAAGGAACAGTCGCGCTCGCCCAAATGCACCGCATTGCCTTTGCCATCACCGAACACCTGAATTTCGATGTGGCGGGGCTTTTGCAGGTATTTCTCGATATAGACTTCGTCATTGCCAAAGGCGTTCTTCGCCTCAGACCGTGCAGTGCGGAAGGCGATTTCCAGCTCTTCAGCGTTCTTGGCAACCTTCATGCCGCGCCCGCCGCCACCGGCGGTGGCCTTGATGATGACCGGAAAGCCAATGCCTGCGGCGACACCAATCGCCGTTTCAAAGTCGGGCACGCCGCCTTCGGACCCCGGCACCACGGGAATTCCCAAGGCTTTGGCGGTTTCCTTGGCGGTGATCTTGTCGCCCATGATGCGGATATGTTCCGCCGAGGGGCCGATGAAGGTGATGCCGTGATCTTCCAGCGCCTGCGCGAAGGCCGCGTTTTCCGACAGGAAGCCGTAACCCGGATGCACTGCCTGCGCGCCGGTGATTTCGCAGGCCGAGATGATGGCCGCCTTGGACAGATAGCTTTGCGACGATGAGGCCGGACCGATGCAGACCGATTCATCCGCCATCCGCACATGCATCGCATCGGCATCGGCGGTGGAATGGACGGCGACCGATTTGATCCCCATTTCCTGACAGGCGCGGATGACGCGCAACGCGATCTCGCCCCGGTTGGCGATCAATATCTTGTCGAACATGGGGGCACCCGTCATTCGATGATCAACAGCGGTGCGCCGTATTCGACGGGCGACCCATCCTCGACGAGGATGCGCTTCACCGTGCCGGATTTCGGCGCGGGGATGTGGTTCATGGTCTTCATCGCTTCGATGATCAGGACGGTCTGGCCTTCGGTCACAGTGGCCCCCACGGTGATGAAGGGCGTGGCACCGGGTTCAGCGGCCAGATAACAGGTGCCCACCATGGGCGAGGTCACGGCACCCGGGTGTTGTGCCGGGTCTTCCGGGGCGGCGGCGGGGGCGGCGGCTGCGACCGGGGCTGCGGCATAGGCCATAGGCGCAGCAGCAGGGGCGGCGGCGACGGTCACCACGTTTTGCTGTTTGACGACCCGCACCTCAAGGCTGTCATCTTCGCCATATTCGCGCTTGACCGACAGTTCGGTCAGCTCGTTCTGATTCAGCAGTTCCGCCAGCGCCTGGATGAAGGCGACGTCCGCTTCGGAAGTGTTTTTGCTCATGCCATCCTCTTTGGGGCTTTGCCCGAACCGCGGGCCACCCGAATTACGCCTGTTGTGCCGCACGGCAGGGTGTGTGCGCGCTCTGTCATTGACTTGCCTGCCCCCAAGGTTCCCGGCGTGGTTCCCGAAAGACCCAAGGGCGGGCAAGGATCGTGGCCTTATACGCCAGCCCGCCCGAGGTGAAAAGCGCCGATCTTTGCCGCTTTTGCGGGCATCCAAAGCGTGTTGGACCGAAATTGTGCGAAAAACCGGGGGGCGGCGATATTTTACCTTTTGATAAAATTTCTGACCTGTGCCAGCCTTTGACAAAAGAACAGCAAAACAGGGAGCCTTGCCTTGTCCAACAGCCCACTCACATCCGGCATCGTCGCAGGTCGTCTGCCTGTCGCCGCCTTGGCCGAGAATTTCGCCGACCACACTCCGCCCCTTGACCGGCATGAGGCGCGGGTTGCGGCGGATCGCTGCTATTTCTGCCATGACGCGCCCTGCATGACGGCATGCCCCACCAGCATCGACATCCCGCTGTTCATCCGCCAAATCGCGACTGGCACCCCGGATGCTGCGGCGAAAACCATTCTGGCGCAAAACATCCTTGGCGGGATGTGCGCCCGCGTCTGCCCGACCGAAACGCTGTGCGAAGAGGTTTGCGTGCGCGAAGTGGCCGAGGGCAAACCCGTCGAAATCGGGCGTCTGCAACGCTTTGCCACCGATACGCTGATGGCCAAGGGCGTGCATCCCTTTACCCGTGCGGCACCGACAGGCCGCAAGGTTGCCGTCGTCGGGGCAGGGCCTGCGGGTCTGGCCTGCGCGCACCGCTTGGCGATGCGCGGCCATGACGTGGTGATCCTTGACGCGCGCGCCAAGGCGGGCGGTCTGAACGAATATGGCATCGCCAGCTACAAATCCACCAACGACTTCGCGCAGGCCGAGGTGGAGTGGCTGTTGCAAATCGGGGGAATCACCCTGACGCGGTCTTTCTTGGCATGGGTCTGGCCGGGGTCAACGCCCTGCGCGCGGGCGGCGAGGACAAGGCCAATGTCCAGAACGCCGTCGATTTCATCGCCACCCTGCGCCAGACGCCTGACAAATCCACCCTGCCCATCGGGCGCGATGTGGTGGTGATTGGCGGCGGCATGACGGCGGTGGATGCGGCGGTGCAATCCAAACTGCTGGGCGCGGAAAACGTCACCATCGTCTACCGCCGTGGGCAAGAGAAGATGAGCGCGTCGGGCTACGAACAGGAACACGCCACCAGCGCCGGGGTGCGGATCATCTGCAACGCCGCCCCGGTGGCGGTTCATGGCGAAGCGGCGGTGGCTGAGGTGGAGTTCGCTTATACCGAAGACTCGGCCGATGGGTTGAAACTGACCGCCCAGACCTTCCGCCTGAAGGCCGATCAGGTGTTCAAGGCGATCGGGCAAAGCCTGACGGGCGCACCCGAAGGGCTGACGCTGACGGGCGGCAAGATTGGCACCGATGCGGCGGGGCGCACCACGCTTGCGGGTGTCTGGGCCGGGGGCGATTGCGCTGTGGGGGGCGATGATCTGACCGTCACGGCCGTGGCCCAAGGCCGTGACGCCGCCGAAGATATTCATGCCCAACTGTCGGCCAAGGGCGCCTGAGTCCATGAAAACGCGCCACCCCCCTTTAACCCGACGCGCCGCAGCCATATCTGCCCAGTCGGTAATGGCGAGGGATCATGGACTTTTCGACCGAGGCAACGCTCGCCTTTCTGACGCGGCATCAAGAATGGTCCTTCTGGCTGGCCTTGGTCTTTGCGGCGGCGGAAACCACAGCTTTTCTGTCGTTGGCCGTGCCGTCGACCGCGATTCTGGTGGGCGTGGGGGCCTTGGTCGCCACCGGGGCCATCCC
>NKIT01000213.1 GCA_002256185.1 Rhodobacteraceae bacterium PARR1
CGTTACAGCCTGACCCGTTACCGCCCCTGCCGCCGCATCCACCAGCCATCCGGCAAGCGTCATTGGCATCAGACCGATCAGAACCACCAGCACCGCCAGCAGCGCAGGTGCCGCCCACATCCCAAAGCCCGGATCATGCGGTTTGTGCGGATAGTCGGTGCGGACCGGACCCATGAAGCCATGCGCCACCAGCCGGAAGGAATAGGCGACCGACAGCAACGCCCCGACCGTCGCCAGCGCCGCCAAAAGCCACGGCGTCAGATAGGGGGTGTGGACCACCTCTTCCAGCATCATCTCTTTGGACAAGAAGCCGTTCAGCGGCGGGATGCCCGCCATGCTCAGCGCGGCCACCGCAACGATTCCCGCCGTGATCGGCATCAGGTGGCGCAGTCCGCCCAGACGGCGAATGTCGCGGGTATGTGCCTCGTGGTCGACAATCCCCGCCGCCATGAACAAGGCCGCCTTGAAGGTGGCGTGGTTGATGATGTGGAACACCGCGACCGTTGCCGCCGCTTTGGTGCCGATGCCCAAAAGCATCGTGATCAGGCCGAGATGGCTGACCGTGGAATAGGCGAGGATTGCCTTCAGGTCATGCTTGAACAGCGCCGTTTTGGCCCCGATCAGCAGGGTGATCAGCCCCGCCGTGGTGACGATCCAGAACCACTCCGGCGTGCCCGCCAGCACCGGCCACAGCCGCGCCATCAGGAAAATCCCGGCCTTCACCATCGTGGCCGAATGCAGATAGGCCGAAACCGGGGTAGGGGCCGCCATCGCGTGCGGCAGCCAGAAATGGAACGGGAACTGCGCCGATTTGGCAAAGCAGCCCAGAAGAATAAGCACCAGCGCCGGCAGATACCAATCCGAGGCACGGATCGCCTCGCCCTGGGTCAGGATGACGGACAGGTCGTAACTGCCCGCGATACCCCCAAGGATCAGCATCCCCGCGATCATCGCCAACCCACCGCCGCCCGTCACCGCCAGCGCCATCCGCGCGCCTTGGCGGCCTTCTGCCAGATGGCCCCAGAACCCGATGAGCAGGAAGGACGACAGCGATGTCAGCTCCCAGAACACCAGCAAAAGCAGGATGTTGTCTGATAGCACGATGCCCACCATCGCGCCTTGGAACAGCATGAGAAAGGTCAGAAACCGCCCGAACGGATCAGCCTCGGACAGGTAGAACCGCGCGTAAAGGATGATCAAAAGCCCGATGCCAAGGATGAGCCCAGCGAAGAGCAGCCCCAGCCCGTCCAGCATGAAATTCGCCGACAGCCCGATTTGCGGCAGCCAGTCGATGCGAGTCTGAATCACCTCGCCGCGCAAGACGGCGGGTGCATGCAGCGCCAAAAGAAGCAGCGCCAGCCCGGTAAAGGCGGATGCAAGTGTGGCGCAGACACCGCGTCCGGCGCGGATCGTCAGGCCGGGCAAAAGCGCGCCCAGAAAAGGCAGCGCCGCGATCAAGGCTAAGGTCATGCGTCCCCGTCGATTTGGTGTCTGTTTCTTGCTCTGCGTCCAATATCGGGAGAAATCGCAAAAATTTAACCCTCTCCGCCGCGAGGCGGGCGACTTTTCCACGTGCTTGATCGCGTTGTGGGGCGGCTTTCGGCTAAGCGCAAGGGTTTACTGCCCGGTGGGCGCAGGCGGCAGGACCGTCGTCTCTATGAGATAGCGCTGTGCCAAGGGGATCGCAGCCGCCCCCAAAGCGCGTGCATCGGCCCCGACGGTGCCCTGCCGGACCTGTGGTCGCTCCACGCCGGACATGTCCAACCTGTCCAGCGCGGCCTCGGTCCGGGCGGTCAGTTCGGTGCGGATGTCGCCGGGCATCCAGCCATCAATTAGCACCGCCTCAAGTTCTGTCAGCGCCGAGGCAGACAGGATGGCATAGGCCAACCCCTGCGCTGCGCCGTCGATCCATGCGTCAAGGATCGGGCGCGACACCCGCCATTCGCGGTGCTGTTGCCACAAATGGTCAGAGCTTTCGCCCGCTTCCTCCATCATTTCGGCAAGACGCGACATCGAGGCGACGTCAAACAGCCGATGCGTCGTGCCATCTGGTCCGGGCACCGGCATCGGACCTACACCGCCCGCATTGCCTGTGCGCCCCGGAAACAGCCGCCCATTCAGCACAAGCCCGCCGCCAATGAAGGTGCCGAAGTAGAAATACAGGAAGTCCTTGGGTTTTTCGCCAGCGCCAAAAACCAACTCCGCCCCGCAGGCAGCGGTGGCGTCGTTTTGGATATGCACCGGCATCCCGGCAATTTCGGCGATTTCGGACTGGATGTCGCGGTTGCGCCACTGGTCCATCTCGGATTGCGGTGCGCCGATATAGGCGACCCAGTTCCACAGTTGGAACGGCATCGCGATGCCCATGCCGCCGACCCGGTCACGCTGAACGGGCCCCAGCGAAGCCAGCACGGAAGGCAACGCATCGCGGACAAAGGCGATGACCCCTTCGGGCGTGGGATAGCGGTAAATGTTGCGCCGCGTGTCGCGCACCCGGCCCAGAAAATCGACCAGCATAAGGTCTGCCGACCGCCGCCCGATCTTGAGCCCCAGAAAGAACGCGCCATCCGCATCCAAGGCCATCGGCACAGAGGGCTGTCCAATGCGCCCGCGCACAGGCTCGCCCTTGACCAAAAGACCGTCCGATTCGAGACTGCGCATGATCACGGACACGGTCTGCGCCGACAGGCCCGTCAGGCGGGCGAGGTCAGATTTCGCCATCGGCCCATCCGTGCGCAGCAAGGACAGCACAAGCCGCTCATTGTGCGCCCGCATCCCGGATTGATTCGACCCGCGCAGCACGACGGGTTCGGCCAAAGGCCGTTCTGCCACGCGCTCTGCGCTGGTATCAAAAGGGTTTCTCAAGACTCCTCCCGCTGTGTCGTGACACGACGCAACCCCGCCTTTCCGGCGATGACCTCGCCTTTGCGGCGATGAATTGTCGGGCAGATTGGGCAAAGCGTAGGCACTCTGTCAATATTAAATCAGAGTGATTTATTTATTGACGCACGGCAAGGAATCGGCTTTCTTGTCCCCGTCGCAACGAAGCGTATACTTCGTCGGCACGTAACACGAGGGGGCGCACCCCCGGATTTTCTTGGGAGGAAAATCAATGAATTTCAAAGTCAAAGCCCTTCTGGGCGCGGCTTCGCTTGCGCTGATGGCCGGTTCGGCCTCGGCTGCTGATCTGGCTTGCCTGATCACCAAGAACAACACCAACCCCTTCTTCGTGAAAATGAAGGAAGGCGCCGAGGCTGCCGCCAAGGCTGCTGGTCTGGATTTCCAGGCTTATGCCGGTGAAAAGGACGGCGACGCTGCTCCGCAGAGCACCGCCATCGAAAACTGCGTCGCCGCCGGTGCCAAGGGTATCCTGATCACCCCGTCGAACGACTCGGTCGGCCCGGCCCTCAAGGACGCTCGCGCCGCTGGCATCCTGGTCATCGCGCTGGACACCCCGCTGGCTGACACCGAAGCCCAGGACATCACCTTTGCGACCGACAACTTCGAAGCTGGTCTGCTGATCGGCAAATGGGCTGCCGCCACCATGGGCGACACCTCGAAGGCCAAGATCGCGATGCTGGACATCAACAAAGACAACATCTCGGTTGACGTCGCCCGTGACACCGGGTTCCTGGTTGGCTTCGGCATCGAAGTTCCGGATCTGACCGTGATGGGTTCGGAAACCGATCCGCGCGTCATCGGCCATGAATCGTCGGACGCGAACCCGGAAGGCGGCCTGCG
>NKIT01000012.1:0-24950 GCA_002256185.1 Rhodobacteraceae bacterium PARR1
CCCCGCCAGCCAAGATCCCCACCGCCACACGCCCCATGATGCGCGACCTCCATCCCATGCGCGCCGCCCATCATCAGGCCGATCTCGTCGATGGTCAGCCCCTGCACGGGGCGTGGGGCAGTCAGCCGCCCTTCGTTCAACGCGGCAAAATTGTCGGCAATCTCCAACAATTCATCCAAGTCCTGCGAAATCACCACCACCGCCGCCCCCTCTGCCGCGCGGTCAAGGATGGCCTGCCGGATCGCCGCCGCCGCCGCCGCATCAACGCCCCATGTGGGTTGGTTGACCACGATCACTGTCGGGGCTTGGCTCAACTCGCGCCCCACCACGAACTTTTGCAGATTGCCCCCAGACAAGGCGCGGGCCGCAACATGGGTGCCGGGGGTGCGCACGTCGAAGTCCTTGACGATTCCGGCGGCAAAGGCCGCCGTCTTGGACCAATCGATGAAACCGCCCGACACCAGACCCTTGCGGACCGCGCCCGACAGCAAAGCATTTTCCACAAGGCTCATGTCCGGGGCCGCCGCATGGCCAAGACGTTCCTCTGGCGCAGACACCAACCCCGCCGCGCGACGGTCATTCGGGCCTTTGTCGCCCATGCCCACACCGTCGATCTTCACCGTGTCCCGCGCGGTCCGCACCTCGCCCGACAGCGCCAGCAAGAGTTCGTCCTGCCCATTGCCCGCGACGCCTGCAATCCCCAGCACTTCCCCCCGCGCCACGGAAAACCCGATGCCCTTAAGGCTGGTCCCAAACGGAATGGGCGAGGCCACCGATAGCCCCACAACCTCCAACGCCACCGCCCCCTTGGCCTTGGCGTTGCGCGCAGGCGGGGTCAACGTGGCCCCCACCATCAACTCTGCCATCTCGCGCGCGGTACGGTCGCGCGGGGTGCAGGTCGCCACCACCTTGCCGCGCCGCAGGATCGTCGCCTCGTCGCAAAGCGTGCGGATTTCTTCCAGCTTGTGACTGATGTACAGGATCGCGGTGCCCTCTGACGCCAGTTTGCGCAGCGTCTTGAACAGGATCTCCACCTCTTGCGGGGTGAGGACCGAAGTCGGCTCATCCATGATCAAGAGCTTGGGGTCTTGCAGCAGACAGCGGATGATCTCCACCCGTTGCCGCTCGCCCGCCGACAGATCACCCACCATGCGGCCGGGGTCGAGTGGCAGGCCATATTCCTGCGACACCGCCTTGATCCGGCTGGACAACTCCCGCATCGGCGGCGGGTTTTCCATGCCGAGGGCCACGTTTTCCGCAACATTCAGCGCCTCGAACAGGCTGAAATGCTGGAACACCATCGCCACACCTGTGGCCCGCGCCTGACGCGGTTCGGTGGGGGCATAGGGCTGCCCGCGAAAGCGCATCGTCCCGGCATCGGGCTTGACCAGACCGTAGATCATCTTGACCAAGGTGGACTTTCCCGCGCCATTCTCGCCCAACAGTGCATGAATCTCGCCCTCGGCAATCTGGAACGACACGTCGCTGTTGGCCACCACGCCCGGATAGGCCTTGGTCACCCCATTGATGGCCAGCAGTTCCTTGCCCGTCATCCCGCATTCTCCTGTCGTGACGCCTTGGTCTTTTGCTGCCGCAGAAAGGCCGCAGCAACCCCCACCGCGATGGCCTGCGGATGCTTTCCTAAGGAGGGATCACCAATCGGGCAATCTATCCGGGCGATGGTGCCCGGCAAATGTCCCAATGCGGCGAGCCTTGATCGAAAGCGTGCCCATTTGGTCGCCGATCCGATCAATCCGCAGGCAGCAAAGCCATGGACCAGCAGGCGGTGACACAGGTCGAGGTCCAGTGCATGGGAATAGGTCAGGATCAGATGCTCCGCCGTTGCGGGCGCATGTGCGACCAACAGCGCCGGGTCGGCCGCCCAAAGCGGGGTGACATTCACCGGCACATCGGCAGGAAACCGATCCGCCGCCATATCCACCCATGTGATCGCCACCCCCGGCAAGGGGGACATCACCGCCACCAGCGCCCGCCCGACATGCCCCGCGCCCCAGACCCACACCTGCCGCGTCGGCCGCGCCACGGGTTCCACCATCCAGCCTTGCATGAGTTGCGGCACGGGCAAATCCCCTTGCCCCCGCGCCCGATCCAACAGGCGCTTCACGGCCAAAGGCATCTCCCGCCCGTCCACCGCCCGCGCAATCACGCCACCCTGCGGTTGGGGCAGCGTCGCGGCATCGTAAACCTCGGTCAGCACGGTCACCGCCCCACCGCAGCATTGGCCCAGCTTTGGCCCCAGCGCCTCACGGTCCAACCGTGCGCCACCCTGCGCCAGCATCGCCTGCGCGCGCAGTGTCGCCTCGTGCTCCAAGGCACCGCCGCCGATGGTGCCCGATTGGCCATGCGCCCAGACCAGCATCGCCGCCCCCACCTCACGCGGGCTGCTGCCATCATGCGCCGCGATCACCATACGGGCCACGCGGCCATGGGCGGCCACCGCTGCATGAAGGGCGGCCAGATCAAACATCGCCGCGCACCCGATTGACCGCGTCCAACACCCGCTCTGCCGTCGCAGGCGCGTCCAGCGCGGAATAGGCCCCGTCGCCACAAGCCGCCACCGCATCTGACAGCGCATAAAGCGCGGAAATGCCCAGCATGAACGGCGGCTCTCCCACCGCTTTGGATTTGCCGATGCTGTCCTCACGGTTGGGCCTGTCCCACAGCGCCACATTGAACATGCGCGGACGATCGGAACAGGCGGGGATCTTGTAGGTGCTGGGTGCATGCGTCGTCAGCCGCCCCTTGCCGTCCCAAACCAACTCCTCGGTCGTCAGCCAACCCGCGCCCTGCACATAGGCCCCTTCGACCTGTCCGATATCCAGGATCGGATTCAGGCTGGTCCCCGTGTCGTGCAAAATATCCGCCCGCAGAATGCGGTTTTCGCCGGTCAGGGTGTCAATCACCACCTCGGTCACCGCCGCGCCATAGGCAAAATACAGGAAAGGCCGCCCCTGCCCGCGCACCCGGTCCCAGGTGATCTTGGGCGTGGCATAAAACCCGGTCGAGGATAACGACACCCGCGCCTGATAGGCCCATGCGGCCACGCGCTCAAACGCGTATTCCTCGCCCGCGACCCGCACCATGCCATCCTGAAAGCGCACCTTGTCCACCGGCACCTGATGCTTTTCGGCGATAAAGGCCGCCATCCGATCGCGCACGGTTTCCGCCGCTGCCTTGGCTGCCTTACCGTTCAGGTCAGACCCGGAGGACGCCGCCGTGGCCGAGGTGTTGGGCACCTTGGCAGTATCGGTGGCGGTAATTTTCACCGCCGCCGGATCGACGCCGAACACCCCCGCCACCACTTGCGCGACCTTCTGGAACAGACCCTGCCCCATCTCGGTCCCGCCATGGTTCAACAGGATCGAGCCATCCTGGTAGACATGGACCAAAGCCCCGGCTTGGTTCAGGTGGGTCAGCGTAAAGGAAATACCGAACTTCACCGGCGTCAGCGCAATCCCGCGCTTCAGCACCGGACTGGCCGCGTTCCAGTCTGCAATCGCCGCCCGCCGCGCGCGGTAGTCGGATGTCTGCTCCAATTCGGCGGTCAGCTCATGCAGAACGAAATCCTCAACCGGCATGTGAAATGGCGTGGTCTGCACCGCCCCATCCGCCGCCAAAGCATGCGAGCCGACCGACACCGCCCGCCCGCGAGAAGTCAGGTCTCCTTCCCCTTGCCCCGTCTTCTCTGCAGAAATATCCTCGGGGTCCGGGGGTGAAGCCCCCGGGGCCTCCACCATCGCGCGATAGAAATTCGCGCGCCGCACGTCCAGCGGATCAAGGGCCAAGCGATGGGCGATATGGTCCATCACCCGTTCAATCCCGATCACCCCTTGCGGGCCACCAAAGCCGCGAAAGGCGGTGGCGCTGGTGGTGTTGGTCTTCAGCCGGTGGCTTTCGATCCGCACGGCGGGCAAGTGATAGGCGTTGTCAGCATGCAGCATGGCGCGGTCGGCCACGGGCAGGGACAGGTCCATCGACCACCCGCAGCGGAACAGGTGGCTAAACTCCACCCCGGTCAGCTTGCCCTGATCGTCAAACCCCGCCCGATACAATATCCGGAGATCATGGCGCTTGCCGGTGATGACCATGTCATCGTCGCGATCATAACGCATCTTGCAGGGCCGCCCGGTGCGCGTGGCGGCCACAGCACAGGCGATGGCCAGCCAGTTGCCCTGACTTTCCTTGCCACCGAAACCTCCGCCCATGCGCCGCACTTCAACCCGCACCGCGCTCATCGGCAGATGCAAAGCATGGGCGACCTTGTGCTGAATCTCGGTCGGGTGCTGGGTCGAGGACAGCACGACCATATCCCCGCCATCCTGCGGCAGGCAGGCGGCGACTTGGCCTTCAAGGTAGAAATGCTCTTGCCCGCCCACCTCAAACCGTCCCTCAACTTGGTGTGGGGCAGAGGCGATGGCGGCAGCGGTGTCGCCCTTGGTCCAGATCACCGGGCCATTCTCAAACCGGCTGTTGGCGGCAAGGGCGTCGTCCACAGTCAAAAGCGCAGGCAGTTCGCGATATTCCACCCGCCCCAGTCGTGCAGCGCGGCGGGCGGCGTGGTGGCTTTCGGCGACGACGATAAAAATCGGCTGACCGACGAAATGCACTTTGCCCGTGGCCACAAGCGGTTCATCCCCCAGTGACGGCGAACAATCCGGCACATGATCGAAATCCTCGGCCGCGTAGACCGCGACAACGCCGGACGCGGCGCGCACGGCTGACAGGTCAATCGACAGGATGTCCCCATGCGCGACGGTGGACAGGCCAAAGGCCAGATGCAGCGCATTGGCCGGCAGGGGGATGTCATCGACATAGCGCGCCTGTCCGGTCACATGCAGTGGGGCCGCGTCATGGGGAAGGGATTTGCCCATGCTCATGGCTGCACCTCCAGCACCGAAACGGGGATGCCGTTCAGGTCGTGGAAATAGCGGGTCAGCAGGTTCTGCGCCGAGCCTAAACGGTAGGCGGCACTGGCGCGCATATCGGACAGCGGGGTGAAGTCGGTGGCAAAGGCGGCGCGGGCGGTGGCGATGGTCGCTTCGCTCCACACCTCACCAATCAAGGCGGCTTCGACCGCCGAGGCCCGTTTCGGGATACCCGCCATGCCGCCAAAGGCGATGCGGGCTTGGGTCACGATGCCATCCGTAACGGTCACGTTGAAACAGCCGCAGACGGCGGAAATGTCCTGATCGAAGCGTTTGGAGAGTTTGTAGCACCGCAGGTTGGGGGCCTGTTCGGGGAAGGATATACCCGCCACGAATTCGCCCGGTTGGCGATCCTGCTTGCGATACTCAAGAAAGAACGACTCCAGCGGGATCGACCGCATCACGTCGCCCCGCCGCAGGTGCAGTGTCGCCCCCAAAGCGATCAGCGCAGGCGGGCCATCCCCGATGGGAGAGCCGTTGGCGATATTGCCGCCGATGGTGGCGGCGTTGCGGACCTGTTCGCTGGCATAACGGCGCAGCAACTCGCCGAACGAGGGCAAGGTCGGTGCAACTGCCGCCCGCAGCGTGGCAATGGTCACGCCTGCGCCGACATGCAGCAACCCGCCTTGGCGTTCGATCTGTTGCAGGTCGGTGACCCCGTTCAGGAAAGCCACCTTCGGCAACTCGCGCATTTGCTTGGTGACCCACAGCCCCACATCCGTGGCCCCGGCGATCAGCGTGGCGTCGGGGTTTGCCTGATACCATTCTGCCAGTTCGTCGCTGTTGGCTGGGCGGAAAGCGTGCAGAGGGGCTGTCTGCCCCTCTTGGCCTGCGGCCTCACCCGGCCCGATGGCATGGCCATCGGGCGTTCGACGCTGACGACCTTCCACTGGAAGGTCGTCCGGGCGCGTCTCACCCCCCGAGGATATTTTAGAAAAGAAGAAATCAGGGTCTGCAAGAGCTTTGCTGTCAGCCGCCATCCATTCCGGCGCCAGCGTGTCGGCGGCGGCCTCTGCTGCGCGGATGATCGGGGCGTATCCGGTGCAGCGGCAGAGGTTGCCTGCCAGCACATCATCGTGGTCGGTGCGGCCCTGCATCTGGCCCACGGCCATGGATACGACGAAACCCGGTGTGCAAAAGCCGCATTGCGATCCGTGATGGTCCACCATTGCCGCTTGCACGGGGTGCATTTCGCCCTTGGGCCCGGAAAGCCCCTCAACCGTGCGGACCGCCTTGCCGTGCAGTTGCGGCAGGAACAGGATGCAGGCGTTCAGCGCGCGCGATCCCGCCGCATCGGTGACCATCACCGTGCAGGCACCGCAGTCGCCCTCATTGCAGCCCTCTTTGGTGCCGTTCAGGCCGCGCCCTTCGCGCAGCCAATCGAGAAGCGTGCGCGTCGGCGGCTGATCTGCCACGCGCACCGGCGTTCCGTTCAACAGAAACGCGATCCCGGTCATGTCCCAACCCGCCGCCTTCTCCCCGTTTGAGGCAGTGTGCGTGGCCGCCCGATGCGGCGTAAAGCGGGCCACGCGCCCCCGGCCTTTTGTTATGGCCTTGTTGTAGTCTTTCAGAAAGCCCTGCCCCTTGCCACAAGGCAAGCAGAACCTTTCTTGGTCCGCGCGAAGCAGTTTCAGCCTTTGCCGAAAGAAGCGGCACCCTTTCCCCGGCGCGGGCGCTTGGATAGGCTGCGCGCATGTCAAAACACGCCCCCCGATTCATCCACCTGCGCGTCCATACCGAACATTCGCTGCTGGAAGGCGCGGTGCCGGTGAAAAAGCTGGTCAAACTCTGTGCAGAGGCACAGATGCCCGCCGTTGCGGTGACCGACAGCAACAACATGTTCGCCGCGCTGGAGTTTTCGGTGACCGCGCAAGGGGCCGGGGTGCAGCCCATCGTCGGCTGTCAGGTGTCGGTGGCGCATGATCCCGCCAATCCCGGTGAACGCCCGCGCGCGCCTGCGCCCATCGTCCTGCTGGCGCAGGATGAAACGGGCTATATGAACCTGATGAAGCTGTCCTCGCGCCTGTTCGTTGATGGCACGATGGCGCGGTCCGGTCAGCCGCAGGTGACGCTGGAGGAACTTGAAGCGCTGACCGGCGGGCTGATCTGCCTGACGGGTGGGTCAGACGGGCCGGTAGGGCGGTTCCTGCAAACCGGGCAAAACGCCAAGGGGCGCGCCTTGATGGAGCGTTTGGCGGCGGCCTTTCCGGGGCGGCTTTATGTGGAACTGCAACGCCACCCCGGCGAGGGTGGGAAATTGCCGCAGCCTGAGGCGTTGACCGAACGCGGTTTTGTCGAGATGGCCTATGATATGGGCCTGCCCTTGGTGGCGACGAATGACGTCTATTTCCCGAAATCGTCGATGTTCGAGGCGCATGACGCGCTGATCTGCATCGCTGAACGGGCCTATGTCGATCAAAGTCAACCGCGCCGCCGCCTGACACCGCAGCACTATTTCAAGTCCGAAGCGGAAATGTGCACGCTCTTCGCCGATCTGCCCGAGGCCTTGGAGAATACCGTCGAAATCGCCCGCCGCTGCGCCTTTGCCGCCTTCAAGCGCAAGCCGATCCTGCCGCGCTTTGCGGATGACGAGGTGCAGGAACTGCGCCGTCAGGCGAATGAGGGGTTGCAGGCGCGGCTCGCCGTCATCCCGCATTCCGCGACGGTGCAGGAATATCAAGAACGGTTGGATTTCGAACTGGGCATCATCGAAAAGATGGGCTTTCCGGGGTATTTCCTGATCGTGGCCGATTTCATCAAATGGGCCAAGCAAAAGGACATCCCCGTGGGGCCGGGGCGGGGCTCGGGGGCCGGGTCGCTGGTCGCCTATGCGCTGACGATCACGGACCTTGATCCCTTGCGCTATGCGTTGCTCTTTGAACGCTTCCTGAACCCGGAACGGGTGTCGATGCCCGACTTCGACATCGACTTCTGCATGGACCGCCGCGAAGAGGTGATCCGCTATGTGCAGGACCGCTATGGCCGCGAAAAGGTGGGGCAGATCATCACCTTCGGCGCGCTGCTGTCCAAAGCCGCCGTGCGCGATGTGGGCCGGGTGCTGCAACTGTCCTTCGGGCAGGTGGACCGCCTGTCCAAGATGATCCCGGTTGAGGGGGTAAAGCCCGTCTCCATCACCAAGGCCTTGGCTGATGAACCCCGCTTGCGCGAAGCGGCGAAGGAAGAGGTTGTCGGGCGGCTATTGAACTATGCCGAACAGATCGAGGGGCTTTATCGCAACGCATCCACCCATGCCGCAGGGGTGGTGATTGGGGATCGGCCGCTGGATGAGTTGGTGCCGCTGTATCGTGATCCGGCGTCGGACATGGCCGCGACGCAGTTCAACATGAAATGGGTCGAAGCGGCGGGTCTGGTGAAGTTCGACTTTCTGGGCCTGAAAACCCTGACCGTGATCCAGAACGCCATGCAGCAAATCCGCGCCAGTGGGCGGGGGCTGCATCAGGCCCCGGACGGGCGGCAGTTGTATGAGCCCAAACCGGGGGTCGAGGATGACATCGGCCATATCCCGCTGGATGACGCCCCGACCTATGAGCTTTACGCGGCAGCCAAGACCGTGGCGGTGTTTCAGGTCGAATCCTCGGGCATGATGGATGCGCTGCGGCGGATGAAGCCGACCTGTATTGAGGACATCGTGGCGCTGGTCGCGCTCTACCGTCCCGGCCCGATGGAAAACATCCCGGTCTATTGCGAGGTCAAGCACGGCATCCGCCCGCTGGAATCGATCCACCCCACCATCGACCACATCCTGAAAGAAACCCAAGGCATCATCGTCTACCAAGAACAGGTGATGCAGATCGCACAGGTCATGGGGGGATATTCCCTTGGCGGCGCGGACCTGCTGCGTCGCGCGATGGGCAAGAAAATCGCCGAGGAAATGGCCAAGGAACGGCCCAAGTTCATCGAAGGCTGCAAGAAAACCCACGACATCGACGCCAAGAAATCGGGCGAGGTGTTCGATCTGCTGGAAAAATTCGCCAACTACGGCTTCAACAAATCCCACGCGGCGGCCTATGCCGTGGTCAGCTACCAGACCGCATGGCTGAAGGCCAATCACCCGGTGGAATTCATGTCCGGGGTGATGAACTGCGACCTTCACCTGACCGACAAGCTGGCCGTCTACAAGCGCGAGTTGGACAAGATGGGGGTCAAGGTGGTGGCGCCTTGCGTCAATGCCTCAGGCGCGGTGTTCAAGGTGCGGGATCAGGCGGTGGTCTATGCGTTGGGGGCGCTGAAGAACGTCGGCGTCGATGCGATGCGCCTGATTGTCGAGGCCCGCTCCGTAAATGGCGGGGAAAAGCCCTTTGTCACCCTGTTCGACTTTGCCCGCCGAGTAGATCTGAAACGGGTGGGCAAGCGGCCCTTGGAAATGCTGGCCCGTGCGGGGGCTTTTGACGCGCTGGACGGCAACCGGGCGCGGGTGTTTGACAGCCTGGATGCGTTGGTGGCCTATTCGGCTGCGATCCATGAGGCGAAGGCCTCCAATCAGGTGTCCCTGTTCGGCGAGGCCGGGGCCGATATTCCCGAACCCCGCCTTCCGTTCCGCGATGACTGGCTGCCGGTGGAACGGCTGGCGCAGGAACATCAGGCGATCGGCTTCTACCTGTCGGGTCACCCCTTGGACGACTACATGCCCGCGCTGAAACGCCAGTCGGTGATGACGCTGGCAGAGATGACCGCCAAGGCGGCACGGGGTGCCTTTGTCGGGAAACTGGCGGGGTCAGTCTCAAGCCGGCAAGAAAAGAAATCCGCCAAGGGCAACCGCTTTGCCTTTGTGCAACTGTCTGATCCGACTGGGCTGTATGAGGTCACGGTTTTCTCGGACACGCTGGAACAGGCGCGGGATTTTCTGGAACCCGGCAAGAATGTGGTGCTGACGGTTGAGGCGAACCTTGAAGGCGAAACGCTGAAACTTCTGGCCCGCAGTGCCGCCAGTATTGATACGGTGGCGGCAGAGGCGGGGGCATCGGCGCTGCGCATCCACCTTAACCGGGCCGAGGCGGCGGTCTCGGTCGCAGCGCTGTTCGCCAAGGTCGAAGGCCGCAACCGCGCGCAGATCACGATCACCATTCCCGACGATCAGGGACGCGAGATCGACCTTGTGCTGCCGCAGCCCTATCCGGTGACGCCGCAGATCAAGGGCGCGGTCAAGGCGATCACTGGCGTGGTGATGGTGGAAGAGGTGTGATCGTCACAGGCGGCGCAAGAACCGCATGCCCAAACGGGCGGCGAACACACTCAGCACGATCCGCAGCACATGGTGAACGGTGACATAGACCACGCTCATGTTCAGACTAAGGGCGACGAGGCTCATTTCCGCCAACCCTCCCGGCGCATAGGCGAGGAAGACCGCCGCGACGGGTTCACCGACCAAGGGCGCCAATGCGGCGGCAAAGGCAAAGGTCAACGCCAGCGCGACCGCAGCGTTGACGCTGGCCAAACGGATGGCGCGAAGCAGCACACGGTGATCCACCCCGGCAAAGCGCGCGCCCAGACCACAGCCCACAACCACTTGCGTCAGCCCCACCAGCCACGCGGGCGGCACGCCATGCACCAGCCCCGCGCCATGAGCCAGCGCGGAAAACAGGATCGGCCCGGTCATGATATAGGCCGGAAAGCGCAACAACCGCCCGACACCTACCCCCAGCGCACCGATGGCGATCAGAAACGCCACCTCCACAATCGTCAACGGCACATGGGCGGCGGGCAGGGTCGCGCCGCTCGCCGATCCGACTGCGCCACCCGTCAGCACGGCAAAGATAAGTGGCACAAAAATGATCGTCAGAATCAGCCGCAGGAATTGCAGCACCGTCATCAGGCGGGCATCGCCACCCGCCTCTTCACCCATCTGGACGGTTTCGATCAGCCCGCCGGGGGCCGCGCCGAAATAGCTTTCCACGCGTGGCAAACCGCCCCGGCGATAGATCAGATAGCCCACGCCATGCAGCACCGGCAAAAACACAAAGAGCGCCAGCAACGAGGGCCACCAATTGACGACCTGCCCCGCCACCGCAGGTGTGAACGCCCCACCTATGGACACCCCGATCACCGGCACAAAGGCCGAGCGCAGTTTCATCGGCAACAGGATACGTTGCCCCAAGGGCCGCCAATCCAGCGCCGCCGCCGTGCCGGTCGTCAGCAAAGCACCCAGCAGCAGCGCCAGCGGCAGATGCAGCGACAACGCCGCAAGTCCACCCGCCGCACCCAGCGCCAGCGTGAAAATCAGGGACAGGCCGAACTGCACAGGATCACCAATGCGGCGGGCGGACGTTGGCGGCGGGGCCTTCGCCGGCCATCGACTCGCGTTCAGCCTCGCGCTCGGCCAGCATCTGCACAAGGCGGGTCAGGCGGTCGATCTCTTTGGCCTGACGCGCCACGACGTCTGACAGATCGTCCACGGCGCGGATCAGATGGGCCACACGCTCTTCAAGCACCGGATTGTCCATGCGATCCCCCTCTTTGCCGCGCTGCGCCTTGCCGCGCCTGCCCCCATCCGATACACGGGCGGCGACAAAAAGCGAAGGTCCGACCGATGGCACAGGACAAGACACAACGCCGCCCCCGCGCCGAAACCCCCAAAGGCTTTCGCGATTACTTCGGGGCCGAGGTGACAGAGCGCAAGGCGATGCTCGACAAGGTGGCGGAGGTTTATCACCGCTACGGCTTTGACCCCTTGGAAACCAGCGCGGTTGAGACGGTTGAGGCTTTGGGAAAATTCCTGCCC
This sequence comes from Rhodobacteraceae bacterium PARR1, assembly GCA_002256185.1. Taxonomy (GTDB): domain Bacteria; phylum Pseudomonadota; class Alphaproteobacteria; order Rhodobacterales; family Rhodobacteraceae; genus Paragemmobacter. The sequence goes on from NKIT01000012.1 coordinate 11,686, forward strand.
GATGTGGACCGCCCGAATGAAGGCGTGTTCGCATGGCAGGACGAGGACGCCGATTGGCTGGCGCTGCGCTATGACCTGACGGCACCCTTGGCACGGGTGGCGGCGCAATATCGCAATGACCTGCCCTCGCCTTACCGCCGCTATGCGATGGGTCCGGTCTGGCGCAATGAAAAGCCCGGTCCGGGGCGGTTCCGGCAGTTTTATCAATGCGATGCCGATACGGTGGGCGCACCTTCGGTGGCAGCGGATGCGGAAATCTGCGCCATGCTGTCGGATGCGCTGGAGGTCGTGGGCATCCCGCGCGGCGATTACATCGTGCGGGTGAACAATCGCAAGGTGCTGAATGGCGTGATGGAGGTTGCGGGGGTTCTGGACCCGTCAGACCCTGAGCGTTTCGCGGCAGAGCGCGGGATCGTCCTGCGCGCCATCGACAAGATTGACCGTCTGGGCGAAGGCGGTGTGCGGGCGTTGCTAGGCGAAGGTCGCAAGGACGAGTCCGGCGATTTCACCAAAGGCGCGGGGCTGTCGGCGGAACAGGCCGAGGTGGTGATGGCCTTCATGGCCGCCCGCCGGGAGACGGGGGCCGAAACTGTGGCAGCTCTGCGCGACTTGGTCGGCGGGTCCGTTGTCGGTGGCGAAGGTGTCTCCGAGTTGGAAACCATCGCTGACCTGTTGGACCGTCAAGGCTATGGCCCTGACCGTATTGTGATCGACCCCGGCGTCGTCCGAGGCCTTGGCTATTATACCGGCCCGGTGTTCGAGGCGGAATTGACCTTTGAAATCCTTGATGAAAAGGGGCGCAAGCGGCAGTTCGGCTCTGTCGCTGGCGGTGGGCGTTATGATGATCTGGTGAAGCGCTTCACCGGGCAGTCGGTGCCCGCGACGGGCGTCTCCATCGGGGTGGATCGTCTGCTCGCTGCGCTCCGGGCCAAAGGGCGTGTGGCTGGCGATGCTGCGGGTCCGGTGGTTGTGACCGTGATGGATCGCGACCGCATGGCCGATTACATGGGCATGGTGTCAGAGTTGCGCAATGCCGGGGTGCGGGCGGAGGTTTACCTTGGCAATCCCAAGAACTTTGGCAACCAGTTGAAATATGCTGACAAACGCGCCGCGCCCATCGCCGTGATCCAAGGCGGGAACGAGGCCGAAAAGGGCGTGGTGATCCTGAAGGATTTGGTGCTTGGCGCACAGATCGCCCAGAACGCCACGCTTGAGGAATGGAAAGACCGCCCCGCGCAGGTGGAAGTGCCGCGCGGCGAGTTGGTGGCCGCAGTGCGCAAGATGCTGGGGAGATGACGCGACCCGCGCCACAGTCGCGCGCGACCCGCGGCGCGCGCGTGTCGGGCCCTTTGGGTTTGTCCCGCCCGTGCTGCCCCAGCACGGGCCGCGCCCGCCCGCCGCTTGGCGGGCGCGATAAATCGCCCCCGCCCGGGCGGACGCGCCCCGTGCGGATGCGCGGGTTAGGCGGAACGCCCCTTGTGGCTTCGTTGCCTCAGCCACAATCGGACCGGGAAAACGTCCACAGGACGTTTTCCTGCCGGTCCTCTGGTTCCGCGACAATGGGAGCCACCGCATGACCCCCAAATCCACCATCCGCGCCCAAGCCGAAACCCTCTTTGCCGCCTTCCGCGCCGAAGGGGCGGTGCCCGTGGATGCCGATATCCTGCTGCCCGCCGAAACCCTGCTGGACCTTTACGGCGAGGATATCCGCGCCCGCGCCTATGTCACCAATGACCCCTTGCGCGGTGAGATGATGCTGCGCCCGGACTTCACCGTGCCCGTCGTGCAGGCGCACATGGCCCATGGCGCGGACCCGGCGCGCTATTGCTATATGGGAGAGGTGTTTCGCAAACAGGATCACCTCGGCCCCCGCGCGAGTGAATACCTGCAAGTGGGGTTTGAGGTGTTTGATCGCGCATCCCCCGAACAGGCGGATGCACAGGTGTTTGCCCTGTTTGCTCGGCTGCTGAGCGACTTGAACCTGCGCCCTGCCACCGGGGATATCGGTATTCTGATGGCCGCTGTGCGCGGGCTGTCTACCTCGGACCGTCGCAAGGCGGCACTCCTGCGCCACATCTGGCGGCCAATTCGGTTCCGCGCGCTTCTGGACCGTTTTGCGGGTCGCGCGCCGATGCCCGAGGCGCGGACGAAACTGCTGGAACGTCTCGCGCAAGACACGCCAGAGGCGCTGATGACCGCAGCGGGCACCTTCACTGGCCTGCGCGCGCCAGAAGAAATCACCGCCCGTGCGGCCGCACTGATCGAAGATGCGGCCACTGCTCCGATTGCGGCACCAGAGGCGGCGCTGCTGTATGACCTGCTCTCACTGGAAGCCCCGGCGCAGGCGGCGCTGACCCACCTTCGCGGCATCACCCCGCTTTTGCCCGCGATTGCCCCGGCCGTGGATCGTTTCGCCACGCGGTTGGAGGCGCTCAAGGCCAATGGTATCGATACCACAACGCTGCCATTCCAAGCGAGCCACGGGCGGACCAGCCTAGAATATTACGACGGCTTCGTTTTCAGCTTCCACGCCTCAGACCCTGCCCTGCCCCCGGTGGCGAGTGGTGGGCGCTATGACGCGCTGACCGCTGTGCTGGGTCAGGGCCGGTCCATCCCCGCCGTCGGCGGCGTGATCCGCCCCGGCCTTGTCGCCGCGCTAAAGGGGGCATGAGCATGCTGAAGATCGGGGTGCCCTCCAAGGGGCGTTTGCAGGAACTGACCTTCCAATGGTTCGGCGCGCAGGGCGTGACCATGCGCCAAACCGGCAATGACCGCGAGTATTCCGGCGCGGTGGATGGCATCGACGGCGTCGAACTGGTGCTGCTGTCGGCGGGCGAAATCCCGCGCGAATTGTCAGCGGGCCGCATCCATCTGGGCGTGACAGGCACCGACCTGATCCGCGACAAGCTGGCGGATTGGGATCGGCAGGTGACCAGCCTTGCGCCCTTGGGTTTTGGCCATGCTGATCTGATCATCGCGGTACCAAGCGTTTGGATCGACGTTGATACCGTGGATGATCTGGACGCCGCCGCCAGCGCGTTCCGGGCGGCGCATGGGTTCCGGCTGCGGATTGCCACGAAATACCACCGTCTGGTGCGGGACTTCCTGACGGCGCAGGGGGTGGCGGATTACCAATTGGTGGACAGCCAAGGCGCGACCGAAGGCACGATCCGCAACCTGACCGCAGAGGCGGTAGCCGATATCACCTCTTCAGGGGAAACGCTGCGGGCGAACCACCTGAAAATCCTGTCCGATGCGCTGATCCTGCAAAGTCAGGCAGAACTCTTCCTGTCGCATCAGGCCGACTGGGACGCTGCCGCCCGTGCGACGCTGACTGGTCTGCTTACCCGGCTGTCTCTGCCGGAGCCTGCGCTTTAGATTTACGGCTGACCATCGCCACCCCCGCCCCGGCCAGTGCCATTCCGGCCCAAGCAAGGGGCGGCATCGCCTCTCCCAACAGGGGCCAAGCGAAAAGCGCGGAAAATGCGGGGACAAGATAGAACAGCGCCGACACGCGGCTGACCTCCCCCGCGCGGATCATCGCCAGCAAAAGGGACATGGCCAGCAGTGAGTTGCCGATGACCAGATAGGCCAGCACGGCAATGAACTCGCCGTTCCAGACCATGTGCATATCCTCGGTCAGCCAAGCGATGGGCAGGGTAAAGGCAGCGCCCACCGCGTATTGGATCATGTTCGAGGTGACGGGATGATGGCTGACGCCAAAGCGTTTTTCATACAGCGTCCCGGCGGTGATGCCGAACAGCGCCCCCACGGTCAGCAGCACGCCAAAGGGGTTTTCCGCCTGCACTTGTGACCGCGACAGGATCACCACCACAGCCCCCGCCAACCCCAGCCCAAGACCCACCCACGCCATCCGGCCAACACTTTCGCCGATAAAACGGGGGGCGACCAAGGCGACAAGGATCGGTTGCAGGCAGACCACGATGGCCACCCCTGCCGCAGAGACCCCGGATTTGAAGGCAATGTAGCACAGGCCGAAATACGCCACCTGAATCAGAAACCCCACAACGGCGATATCCAGCCAGCCGCGCAGCGTTTTCGGCATCGGGGGCCGCAGGATCAGCGCAAAGGGGGCCAGCACCACCAGCACCAGCACATAGCGCAGCGCCAACAGGGTGATGGGTGCGGCATGTTGCAGGCCGAGTTTGGCCACCCCAAATCCCGCCGACCACAGCAGCAGGAAAATCGCAGGTGCCGCGACCAGCCAAAGGGGGCGGGAATGTGTCATCGCGCGACCTTGCCCGCTTTGCCCCTGCGGCGAAAGGCCCTGCCCGACGCTGGCCTGCGCCAAAGCGACAGGCTGGACCTATTCCGGATCAGACGGCCACCCGTTCGCCCAATTCCACCACCCGGTCGCGCGGCAGATGGAAGTAATCGGACGGATCGGCAGAAAAGCGCGACAGCAGCGCGTAGATGTTGTCGAGCATCCGCTCCAGCCCAATCGGCCCGGTCACCACCGGGCGGCGGCGGCCAAGGAAAAAGCTTGAGGTCATCACGTTGAACTCCAGCCCCGCCTTGCGGGCATCGGCCATGGCACGCGACACGTTGGGCGTTTCCATGAAGCCAAAGCGCAGCGTCACGCGTGCGAAGCGGTCGTTCAACTGCTCATAGCTTGCCCGTTCATCGCGGGCAGCGACGGGGATGCGCAAGGTCTCAACGGTCAGGATGACGTTCTGTTCGTGCAGCACGCGGTTGTGCTTGAGATTATGCAGCAGCGCCGAGGGCACGACCGACGAATCCGGCGTCAGGAAAAACGCGGTGCCGGGGATCATATGCACCGAGGAATGCGCCATCGACCGCGCGAACCCGTCCAGCCCGATCAGTTGCTTGTGGCTTTTGGCCAGCACGCTTTGCGTGCCGCGCCACCATGCCCACATCGCTGTGCCCAAGGTCAGCGCCAACAACAGCGGCACATACCCGCCATCGGTCACCTTGGCGAGGTTGGCCGTCAGAAATGCAAGCTCGATCAACAGCAGGGGCGACACCAGCAACATCGCCAGCGGCCCCGGCAGGATACCGGCGCGGGTCACATAGATCACCGCCAGCGTCGTGGTGATGACCATCGTTCCGGTGACGGCAATGCCGTAAGCGGCGGCCAGCGCCTCAGAGCTTTCGAACGCCACGACCAGCCACAGGACACCAAACAGCAAGATCCAGTTGACGGTCCCGATGTAGATCTGCCCGCTTTGACCGTGCGAGGTGTGGCGGATGGTCATGCGCGGCAGAAGGCCCAGTTGCATCGCGGCGCGGGTCATCGAATAGGCACCAGAAATCACCGCCTGCGCCGCAATCACCGTGGCCACGGTTGCAAGGATCACCAAGGCGGGCAGTGCGCTTGGAGGGCACAGCCGGTAGAACGGATTGTCCAGCGCCGACGGATCGGCCAGCACCAGTGCGCCCTGCCCAAGATAGTTCAGCACCAGCGCCGGAAAGATCAGGGCGAACCACGCCAGTATGATCGGCTTGCGGCCAAAATGGCCAAGGTCGGCATAAAGCGCCTCGGCGCCCGTGACCGCCAGAAAGACTGCACCCAGCACGATGAAGGCGATGGATTGGTGGGTCATCAGGAACGACAGACCCCATACCGGATTGAAGGCCGCAAGGATGGACGGGTTCTGGATGATCTGCGCCAGACCCAGACCGGCCATGACCAGAAACCACAGCACAGTGATCGGGCCAAAGGCCACCGCCATCGCCGAAGTGCCCTGACGCTGCACCAGAAACAGCGCCATCAGGATGACCAAGGTCAGCGGGACAACCCATTCTTCCATGCTGGGCAGGACCAACTCCATGCCCTCGACGGCGGATAGAACCGAAATGGCGGGGGTGATGATGGCATCGCCGTAAAACAGCGCGGCCCCGATGATTGCCAAAGCCAGAACCGGGATCGACCGCCGCCCGATGGCAAGCCGCGCCAAGGTGTAAAGCGCCAGCACTCCGCCTTCGCCCCGGTTGTCGGCGCGCAGCAGGAACAGGACGTATTTGATGGTCACCACGATCACCAACGTCCAGATCAGCAAGGACAGCACCCCCAGCACATCCGCCGGGGTCACCCCGTCATGGGCGATGGGGCGCAGCGCCTCGCGGAAGGCGTAAAGCGGTGAGGTGCCGATGTCGCCATAGACCACGCCCACGGCACCGACCGCCAAAGCCAGAACCGATTGGCGCACGGGTTGGTGTTCACCGTCATCGCTTTCGCCGCGCAGATAGTCCGCGATGTCGAGTTCGGCTTCATCCATCAACTCGGATGACTTGGAGTCACGCGCTTTTGACGGGTTTTCACCCGACTTGCTGTCATTTGTCATAATGAACCGGGGGAAGGCCGTTACGATTGCCCCGCAGCGGGGCCTGTCATGCGGGCTGTTTCAGATCGGGCAGACCTGTTGATCACTCCATGTCGGGCCTTGGCAGAGGCGACACGAAAAAGGATACGCCTTGCCCCCGGTGGCGGCAAGGCGATTCTGCATTGCGGCATCGCAGAGTGGTGCCGCAGGGCGGAATGTCAGTATTCGTAATAGTAATCAGACACGTCGCAGACGTTGACGCCGCCACGGGTCAGTTCCTGCCCGTCCTCGAACACGGCGCGGAAGTCAAAGACGCAGTAGCCGTAGGTGTTGTCAAAGTTCAGCGTCATCGCGCCACCGGGGGCGAGCGTCGATGAGCCCATGACATCACCACCCCAGTTCTCTGCCCCCGAATTGGTGGAATAGAACCGATACAGAGTGATGTCGGTGTTGTTGTGAATCCGCACACGCCGATCCTGCGCAACAGCAGGCAGGGCAAGGGTCGAGGTCAGGGCAAGGGTGGTCAGAGCAGTAAAAAACGAGCGTTTCATAAGAGCCTCACACAAGAACGGGCAAAATTGTGCCGCAGGCCAAGCATTGGCTGAAGATAATCAAATTTCAATATGTTTGAATGAGCCTCCCACGCCTTTCGGATAGGTTTTTCATGCCAGCCCTTGGCCTGCGATGACGGTCCAGGGTGCCGCCATCCGAAATTCTTCAAGGTTGGGCGTGGCCCCGATCCGGTCCACCACCGCAAATCGCCCGGGAGCGTGCAGAGGGGTCAGCACGCCATGCCACGTGCCGCGATGCAGGTTGATGCCCTGCGCGCCATCCGTGATGAATGCGCGCGGGGTGGCATCGGGACCATCTGACACGATCACAAGGAACGGATGCTCGGTCATCGGCAGGAAGGCCTGCGATCCATCCGGGTGGCGTTCGATCAGGTCAAACGCATAGGGCAGGCTGCGCGGGGTGGCGTCAAAGATCGAAATCCCGGCACGTCCGTCGGGGCCGAAATCCATTTGCGCGCGGTCATGGTGGCGGCGGCACAGGCCCGCGTTGATCAGGCGAAAATCACTCGTCGCGTCCAGCACATCGCCATAGGGCGCAAAGGCCGTGGCGGTCAGGGGTTCGGTGGTGATCTGGCGCATGGCGGTGCCCTTGGCTGGTCGGGGAAGCGGGGGTTTCACACCCCCGCACCCCCGTGGGATATTTGAACAACGGGGAAGGTGCGGGGGTCAGCGAAGCGGGCCAAAGGCACCCGGCCCGCGCAGTTTGGCGTGGCGGTTCACGTCCTTGTAGAGCAGATAGCGGAACCGCCCCGGCCCTGCGGCATAACAGGCCTGCGGGCAATAGGCGCGCAGCCACATGAAATCCCCGGCCTCGACCTCGACCCAATCGGTGTTCAGTTTGTAGACGGCTTTGCCTTCCAGAACGAAAAGCCCGTGCTCCATGACATGGGTTTCCTCAAACGGGATCACGCCGCCGGGTTGGAAGGTGACGATGTTGACATGCATGTCATGGCGCAGATCAGTGGGATCGACAAAGCGGGTGGTGGCCCAAACGCCATTGGTATCGGGCATGGCGATGGGGGATAGGGTCTGTTCATTGGTCACGAAAGCCGCAGGGCGGGCGATGCCGGGGGCGGGTTCGTAGATTTTGCGCACCCAGTGGAACCGCGCGGGTTCGGACCCTTCGGCATGGAAGGTCCATTTCGCCCCGGCGGGGATATAGGCATATCCGCCAGAGGATAAATCATAGCCCTGCCCGTCGATGGTCAGCGTCGCCTCACCATGCGTGATAAAGAGGACATGTTCGGCGCCCTCCTCGGCATCGGGCGCGTCAGAGCCGCCACCGGGGGCCACCTCCATCACATATTGCGAGAAGGTTTCCGAAAACCCGCTCATCGGGCGGGCGATCAGCCAGAGCTTGGTTTTCTCCCACCCCGGCAGATAGCTGGTGACGATGTCGGAAAACACGCCCTTGGGCAGGAAGGCGTAGCTGTTGGTGAACACCGCCCGTCCTGTCATCAGTTGCGTTTGCGGCGGCAGGCCCCCGCGCGGGGCGTAATACTCGGTCACGGCAGGATATCCTTTAGCCGGAGTTCAGCGATGCGTTCCACCTGTCGGCAGGCGGTGGTGAATTCGGTGTCGGTGTCATTGGCGATGCGGGTCTGGAACGCGCGCAGGATGCTGTCCTTGGTGTTGTCGCGCACGGCGATGATGAAGGGAAAGCCGTGCTTGGCGACGTAATCGGTGTTCAGCCGCTCAAACGTCGCGCGTTCGTCATCGGTCAGCGCGTCCAAGGCGGCGCTGGCCTGTTCGGCGGTGGATTCGGGCGTCAGCCGCTTCGCCGCTGCCAGCTTTCCGGCAAGGTCGGGGTGGGCACGCAACACCGCCAGCCGTTCGGCAGGGGCGGCGCTGCGGAACATGCGGGCCAGCGCATTGTGTAACCCCACGGCGGAGTCATGGGCGGGGCCAAGCTCCAGCGCGTGGGCCCGTTCCGCGATCCATGCGGAATGTTCAAAGATGCCGCCGAAGCGTTCGACAAACCGCGCTTGCGTCATCTGGCTGGGCCGTTCGATGCGCTTGTGCGGATGCGCCTTGGCCCAATGATCGGCAATGTCGATGCGGCGCGGGAACCAGACGCCTTCATGCGCGGCGGCGTAGTCGAGGAACTTCTTCAGCCCCGCAAACTTGCCCGGCCGCCCGATCAGGCGGTTGTGCAAGCCGATCGAGAACATCTTGCCCCGCCGCGCCTGCCCTTCGGCGTAAAGCGTGTCGAAGCTGTCCTTGAGGTAGGAATAAAACTGCTCGCCCGTGATATATCCCGGCGCAGTGGCAAAGCGCATGTCGTTGGCTTCCAGCGTGTAGGGGATGACCAGTTGGTCATGGTCCCCCACTTCCATCCAATAGGGCAGGTCGTCGTCATAGGTGTCGGAAATCCATGCCAGACGCCGGGTTTCGGCGGTCAGGCGGACGGTGTTCATCGAACAACGGCCCGTATACCAGCCCTGCGGGGGTTCACCAACCACCTCGGCATGCAGGCGAAAGGATTCGGCGATCTGGCGGGCTTCTTCTTCCGCAGGCATGTCGCGGTGATCGACCCATTTCAGGCCGTGGCTGGCAATCTCCCACCCCGCGGACTTCATGGCGGCCACTTGTTCGGGGTTGCGGGCAAGGGCGGATGTCACGCCGTAGATGGTGACGGGAATGCCCATGTCAGTGAACAGGCGGTGCAGCCGCCAGAAGCCAGCCCGCGCGCCATAGTCATAGATCGACTCCATGTTCCAATGGCGCATCCCCGGCCATGGGGCAGCCCCGGCGATGTCCGACAGGAACGCCTCGGACTGGGCATCACCGTGCAGGAGGTTGTTTTCCCCGCCCTCTTCGTAGTTCAGCACGATTGAGATGGCGATCTTTGCCCCACCCGGCCAAGCGGCGTCAGGCGCATTCGGCCCGTGGCCCCGGAAATCGCGTGGATAGCGGTTCACTGCTTCGTCCCCTTGCCTGTTTCACGCGCAGCTTAGGCCCGCATTGCGGCGGGGTTTATCAAAAAATGCCGAAAGGTGCTGTTCGCCATCGCGGGACTGTCGCTTGCCCCCCGGATCGTGCCTATTCTGGCGGCAAAACGGAGGGTTCGATGGGAAAGCTGACGACACATGTGCTGGACACCGCGCGCGGCATCCCTGCGGCGGGAGTGAAAATCTGGCTTTACCGGGTGACCGGCAATTCGCACAAGAAAATCGCCGAAGTGGTCACCAATGAGGATGGCCGCGTCGATGGGCCGATCCTTGAAGGGAAAGCCTTTACCGAAGGCGGGTATGAGCTGGTATTCCACGCAGGCGACTATCTGCGCGCCACGGGTCAGGCGACGGGCGAAGTGCTGTTTCTCGATCAAATCCCGATCCGCTTTGGCGTGCCGAATGCGGGGCAGCATTACCATGTGCCCTTGCTGATCTCGCCCTTTGCCTATTCCACCTATCGCGGAAGCTGACGCCTGCGCCCGCCAGCACCGACAGCCAGCCGGATGAAACGGCGGCGGTCGCCCTTGGCAGCGGCATCGACAAGGCCCCAGAGCAGGCCTGCGGATTTCAGATGCGCGGTCAGGCCGGAATGGGTGTGGCCGGGAAAGATCAGGTGATCCACCCCGTCGCGCTGCGGAAAGTTCAGCGCGTGGATCGCGTCATCCTGCAACCCGTGGCACAGGATCACCCAGCCCTTCGGCAGCGGCGGCACGGGCCGCGTCTTTGGCGAAATGCGGTCGGTCCAGTCGCGCCAGCGTTTCTCGTGCGGGTCGTCGATGCGGTATTGCGGCGAAAAGGCCAGCGTTGCATCGGCGTTCAGGATGTCCCCCGCCACCAGCGCGGCGAAAGCTCCCATCGACTTGCCCACCGTCACGATCCGATTGATCGGTTGGCGCGCGCGCAGGGTGGCGATGGAGTGTTCCAGCACCTCGGCAAAGCCGGGCGCATGGGTCCATGACCGGTCGGCATCGGTGACAAAAAGCGCAGGCCGCCCCCCTGCCGTGGCGGAGCCTGCAAATTCAGGCGACGGCGGGCGGGTCGCATCGTGGCCGATGCTGGCAAAGGCGATGACCAGCGTGTCGGATGGGCCGGGCAGGTGGTCTACGGCATGGGGGCCGAACTCGGCCAGCCGTTCAAAGGACCTTACAGGCCCGGCGCTGTCCATCTGCCGGCCTCCTGCCTGAGGGTCCAGTCGGCATCGGCGCGAAAGGTTTTGTCGGGTTGGGCACGGATATGGGTCAGAGTCACGGAAGAGTCGCCAAGGTCCAGCATGGTAAAGGCGTTGCCATCGCTGCGGGTGCGGGTTGAAACACAGGTGCCTGCCTGCACCGATAGCACCCCCGGCGCAAGGCTCAGGGGTGCGGCATAGGTAAAATGCAGGTGACCGGAAAGGACAATCTCAACCCCCATCGCGGCGAAGGCGGCGGCAGCCTCTGCTGCCCCGACCAAAGAGCGCGGCTCACCGGGTGGGCCCTCAATCGGGTGGTGCATGGCGACGATGCGGCGGCGGTCGGGGGCGGCATCAAAGGTGCGGTGCAGGCGGTCCAGTTGCGCGGGCGTGATCCGGCCATCCTTCCACACCAAAGGATTGGCCGTATTCACCCCGACGATCCGCGCGGTTCCGGCATCCGCCATCGGCTCAAGCTCCGGCAAGATGGCATGATATCGATACCAAGGGCGGAACAGGCGCAGCGCGAGGTTGCCCAAGGGCGTGTCATGGTTGCCGGGGATCGCCAGCACCGGCGCGGGCAAAGCCGCGATGAAACGCGCGGCGGCAGCGAATTGCACAGGCCGCGCGCGTTGGGTCAGATCGCCCGACAGCACCACCACATCCGGCTTTGCGCCCTGCACCCAAGCGCAAAGGGGGTGCAACAGGCCGGGGTCTTCGGTGCCGAAATGCGGGTCGGACAGGTGGATGATCCGGGTCAAGGCGCGACCTTCTCCGCCGGAAGTATGATCGACAGCGCGTCGGGCTGAATCTCGAAACTCAGCGGCGCCAGCATCCGCCGTTTCTCGCCATCAAAGGCCACATTCGGGCGGCGCTTGGTGGTGCGCACCTGCATCTGGCGGGTATAGAGCACCTCAACATCCTCACCGGGGATCACCCGGCCCAGCGCCAGATGCAGCGCCAGTTTCAACAGATGCCAGCGCGTGCCACCCAAGGCGATGAACACGGCGAAACGGTCGTCCGAGATCGCCTGCGCCCCCGTCAATCCAAAGCGCTGCAACTGATAGGCGGATCGCGCGACAAAGATCAGCGGAGAGCGCAGATTGCGGGTCTGCCCTTCAACCGTCACGATCACACGCCGGGCGGCCTGATAGCGAACCAGCGTTTTCAGCACCGTCCAATAGGCCAGCAGGCGCGAACGACCCCAGCGGGCATAGGAGTCCTCACGCGCTTGCAGGATGCGGGGGTAGATGCCAAGGCTGGCGTTGTTCAGGAATAGCTGGCCATTCACGGTGCCGACCGAGATGCGCCGTATCTGGCCGGTCAGGATTGCCTGCGCCGCGCCCTCGGGGTCTTCGGGCAGGCCAAGACCACGGGCAAAGAAATTGAAGGTGCCCAAGGGCAGCACGCCCAAAGCAACCTGCGTCCCCAGCAGCGCATGGGCCACGCCAGTGACCGTGCCATCGCCCCCGGCGGCGACGATGGTGCCAAAGCCTTCGGCGACCAAGGCAGCCACAGTGGCATCCAGATCATCCCCCACCCGCCATTGGCGCAGGGTGGCACGCGGACCAAACACCGCCATAGCCCGCGCGATGGCGTCGCGGTCCCGGCTGTTGCGGCCGGACTTCGGATTGGCCAGCACGCAGATCGTGGCGGGGTCCATCATGCGGGCGCCAGTTCTGGCAGCTTCAGACCCGCCATCTGTGCCGCCATGTCGGCGCGGATGCGGGCGGTGATGAAATCGGTGAAAAGCCGCACCTTGGGGTCTTTCAACCGCCGATGCTGCGATAGGGCGGACAGTTGCGCCGAAAGCGGCGGTGTGGCGGTGGCCACGGGCACCAAAGCGCCGGATTTCAGATGCTCGGCCACCTCGAACACCGGTTTCAGAACAATCCCCCGCCCGTCCAGCGCCCAGCCGGTCAGCACATCGCCATCGTCCGTTTCAAACGGGCCGGTGATTTCAAAGCGGCGCGGGCCTTCAGTCGTTTGCAGGGTCCATTGAAACTCTTTCGCCCCCGGAAAGCGCAGGTTCAGGCAATCATGCCGATCCCCCACCAGTGCCGCCCCATCCGCCGGATTGCCCCGCCGCGCGATATAGGCGGGTGCCGCGCACAACAGCCGCGTGCAATCGGCGATCAGGCGGACTTTCAGCGTGGAATCCTCAAGGATGCCAAGGTGGAACGCCACATCCAGCCCTTCTGCCGTCACGTCGATGGACCGATCCGACAGGCGCAAGCGCAGGTCGATCTGGGGATACAAATCCTTG
>NKIT01000012.1:24960-49345 GCA_002256185.1 Rhodobacteraceae bacterium PARR1
ATGGTCCGATCCGACAGGCGCAAGCGCAGGTCGATCTGGGGATACAAATCCTTGAACGCCGGAACATGTGGCGCGATGAACCGCCGCCCGATTCCCAACGGGGCCGCGATGAACAGCGACCCGCGCGGGTTTTGCGTGACATCCATCACCGCCGCCTCAGCCTCGTCGATGGCATCCAGCACCTGGCGCGCGCCGTCATAAAAGATGCGTCCATTCTCGGTCGGTTGCAGGCTGCGGGTGGTGCGGTTGAACAGCCGAACTCCCAGATGCTTTTCCAGTTCCGAAATCCGCGCCGAAGCGACGGCGGGTGAGCAGCGCTGATCCCGCGCCGCCGCACTCATGCTGCCCAATTCATGGACACGCACGAACATTCTGAGGTTGTTCACATAGGACATGCGGGCAAAGTCCGATCTTCTGGCCAGATTTGAAAGTGATCCGACATTTGAAGGATTAACAGGGGAATGTCCGCCGGTATAGCCTTTGCCGCAAAGGCAAAAGGAACCGCGCGATGTATGACTGGGCAGTTTTGGGCGAATGGATCGAACTCGCGGCGCGGTGGACGCATGTGATCACGGCCATCGCGTGGATCGGGTCGTCGTTCTATTTCATCGCGCTGGACCTTGGCCTGCGCAAATCCCCCGACCTGCCGCCGGGGGCTTATGGCGAGGAATGGCAGGTCCATGGCGGCGGATTCTACCACATCCAGAAATATCTGGTCGCGCCCGAGCGTTTGCCGGAACACCTGATCTGGTTCAAATGGGAAAGCTACGCCACATGGCTGTCGGGCTTTGCCATGTTGGTGCTGGTCTACTACCTCGGGTCTGACCTCTACCTGATCGACCCACAGGTGATGGAATTGCAGACGTGGCAGGCGATTGCCATTTCGCTGGCGTCGCTGGCCTTTGGCTGGCTGGCCTATACCACGATCTGCCGGGTGTTCGTGAACGCCAATCAGACGCTGGTGATGGTGGCGCTGTTTGCGGTGCTGGTGGCGATGGCTTGGGGCTATACGCAGGTGTTTTCGGGCCGTGCCGCGCTGATCCATCTGGGGGCCTTCACGGCCACGATCATGAGCGCGAATGTTTTCATGGTCATCATCCCGAACCAGAAAATCGTCGTGGCGGATCTGAAGGCAGGCCGCACGCCGGACCCGAAATACGGCAAGATCGCCAAGCAGCGCAGCACGCATAACAACTACCTGACACTGCCGGTGGTGTTCCTGATGCTGTCGAACCATTACCCGCTGGTCTTTGCCACCGAGTATAACTGGATCATCGCCAGTCTGGTTTTCCTAATGGGGGTGACAATCCGGCATTGGTTCAACACCCGCCACGCGAAAAAGGGCAATCCGCATTGGACATGGGGCGTGACGGTGATCTTGTTCCTGATCATCGCATGGCTATCGACCGCCCCCATGCGCCATGTGTCGGAGGCCGAGGATGCCGCGCTGTCGCCTGCCGCCTTGGTCTATGCCTCTGCCCCCGGTTTTGACGATGTGGTCAGCATCGTGCAGGGTCGCTGTTCCATGTGCCACGCAGCCGAGCCGACATGGGAGGGGATGCATTGGCCGCCCAAGAATGTGGTCTTGGAGACCCCCGCCCAGATCGCGCATGAAGCGCGGCGGATCGCCATGCAGGCGGGCTATAGCCACGCGATGCCGCCGGGCAACCTGACCTATGTCGAACCCGCCGAACGCGCCGCCATCGTGGAATGGTTCCGCGCCGCAGGGACCGGGGGCATCGAGGGGTAACCGCAAAGGAAACGGGGCGCAGTGATCCGCGCCCCGTTGTCACTCAGGCCCTGATGGCGGGGCTTATTGGCACATCAGGTTGCCGTCTTCGTCCACCGGGCATTCCGCCTCGCCCCCGCCATCATAGGCGGGTTCTTCGTACGCCGGTTCCTCGTAAGCAGGCTCTTCAAAGACCTGTTCTTCGGCGGCGGGCTCTTCGTAGGTCTGCTCTTCAAAGACCTGTTCTTCGGCAGCAGGCTCTTCGTAAGCCTGCTCTTCAAAGACCTGTTCTTCGGCAGCAGGTTCTTCGTAGGCCTGCTCGTCGTAGGTCTGTTCTTCCGCGGCGGGTTCTTCGTAGGCCTGCTCGTCATCCACGGGGTCGTCATAGGCGGCGTCCGCATCCACGCCTTCGGCGCTGGCGTCATCCGCCGTTCCCTCGTCAAGGGTGGCGTCTTCAGTCACCATCTCATCCGAATAGGCCTCATCCGTCACGGTTTCTTCGGTGACCGACTCTTCGGAATAGGCAGCGGTTTCCTCGTAATAGGTTTCCTCGGAGTAGGTCTCGACGAAGGTTTCCTCGTAATAAGACTCGTAAACCTCTTCGGTGTAGGTGACCGAGTAAACCTCTTCGGAATAGGTGGAATAGAACACCTGATCGACGTCAGTGATGTAGTATTCGTCCTGCGCCCAGTAGTAGCGGTCATCGACGAAGTAGAACACCGCCTGATCCGACCGCAGCGCATCAAGGAAGACATCCGTGATGATGACGGCGGCGATGTAGGTAAAGGTGTCGTCCCAGACCGTCTGCACGCGCGGGGCATAGGGCGTGTACCAGCGTGCATAGTCAAAGCCGCGACCGCGATAGCCGGGCCACCTGTCTGCGCGGTCAAAACTAACGGGCGCACGGAAACCGTCGCCATCAATCTGGGCGATGGTGCGCTGCTTGCGCCCTTTCCACAGCCCGTCGAACACGAACAGCGACTCGCCGTTATCGACACCGTAAGCCACGATGCTGTCCAGATCGACAGGCCGACGGATCAGCTTGTTGTCGACGCGGCTGATCACCTCACCGGGCTCAAAGCCAAAAAGCTCGCCCACCCCGCCGGGCTGGACAGAGGCGACGACCACTCCGGTTGCCGCCTTGGGCAGTTTGAACTGCTCTTTCACCGCCGGGGTAATCGGCATCAGCACCGCATCAAGGGCGGGTGAGACATAGGGCTCCGGCAAACGGCCCTGCGCCGTGACGGGCGCGGCAAAAGCGGCAAAGGCCGCGATCATCATGGCCGTCAACAGAGCTTGGCGCAGCCCAAGACGGCGAAATCGGTCGAACATGGAAACCTCGTGAATACGTCTCTTTGAATGTATCAGACCGTGAACAGGCGTGTCCGTCCAATCCTTTCGTATCGTTTCGCAGCGCTGCACTGCGGTTTTCGGGACATGGCACCACCTGCGCGGATCATGCAAAGGCGCGTTCGCCCCCTGCTTGCGCTACGGCGCGCCCCAACCGCCGCCGCCGGGCGTCAGCATTTCAAAGGCCGCCCCGGCGGGCAGGTCGCAACGGTCATTCCCGGCCAGCGATTCCACCCGGCCATCGGGCCAGATCGCGCGGTTCTCCCCCACCGCACCGCGCCCGCCGCCCGCCCCGCCAAAGGGGCCGATCAGGCGGCTGGAGCACAGCGTGGTCACTGTCACCGGGTCAAGGAACCGCAACCGGCGCAGCGCCCCATTCCCGCCCGACCATTGCCCCACACCGCCCGAACCCGCCCGGATCGAAAGTGCCTCAAGGCGCACCGGGAAACGCATCTCAAGGATTTCGGGGTCGGTCATGCGGGTGTTGGTCATATGGCTTTGGACCGCATCGCAACCGGGAAAGCCCGGCCCCGCCCCTGTGCCACCGCAGATGGTCTCATAGTTCTGAAAGCGGTCATTGCCCCAGACGAAGTTGTTCATCGTCGCCTGACTGCCCGCCATCACACCCAAGGCACCGTAAAGCGCGTTGCAGGCGGCCTGTGACACCTCGGTATTGCCTGCAATCACCGCAGCGGGGGCGCGCGGGTTCAGCATCGACCCTTCGGGCACGATCAGGGTCAGGGGGCGAAGGCAACCTTCGTTCAGGGGGATGTTCTTGCCCACCAGCGTGCGGAACACATAAAGCACCACCGCCCGCGCGATGGCCTTGGGGGCGTTGTAATTGCCTGCGTGCTGCGGCGAAGTGCCGGTGAAATCGACCGTGGCCGTGCGGGTGGCGCGGTCCACCGTGACCTTCACCGCAATCTGGGTGCCGATGTCCATCGGATAATGGAATTCACCCCCCGCCAGCGTGTCGATCACCTGCCGCACGCATTCTTCGGCATTGCGCTGCACATGGGCCATATAGGCGGAAACCACCTCAGCCCCATAGGCCGCGACCACGCGGAGGAGTTCCCGCCGCCCGGTTTCATTGGCGGCAATCTGCGCTTTCAGGTCGGCCATGTTCTGGTCCACCGCGCGGCACGGGAAGGGGCCAGAGGTCAGCAGGGCCCGCGTCCCGCCCTCATCCAGCACACCGGCGCGGACGAGGGGGAAGGTGTCGATCAGAATACCCTCTTCGTCGATATGGCGGGAATCCGGCGGTGATGATCCCGGCGTGCGCCCGCCGATATCGGCATGATGCCCGCGCGAGCCCAGCCAGAACGCCGGTTTGCCATCCACGAACACCGGCGTGATTACCGTCACATCAGGCAGATGGGTGCCGCCGTTATAGGGGCTGTTGAGCATATAAGCATCGCCATCCTGCAAAGTGGTGGCGGTTTCGCGCATCACGGTTTTCACCGCATCCGACATGCTGCCCAGATGCACCGGCACATGCGGCGCATTGGCGACCAGATCCCCCGCCGCATCGAATATGGCGCAGGAAAAGTCCAATCGTTCCTTGATGTTCACGCTCCACGCAGTATTCGCCAGCGTCGCGCCCATCTGATCAGCGACTGACATGAAGAGGTTGTTGAACACCTCCAGCAATACCGGGTCAGCCTCGGTCCCTGCCGCAGGGGGGCGGGCGATAGCGTCGACCCGTTCCAGGATCAGGTTGGCGCGGGCATCCACCTGCGCGGTCCAACCGGGGGCCACAAGGACCGTGCCCGTTGGTTCCAGCAGGATCGCCGGGCCGGGGATACGAACGCCCTGCCCCAAATCTGCATGCTGATAGATCGCCGTATCCAGCCACGCGCCGTCGATATGCACGGGCAGGCGGTCCATCGGCTTGCCATCGCCGGTCGGCGCGGCAGCTTCGGGCAGGTCTGCCCCGCCGCCAAACGCCTCAACCGCCAGCATCTCAAACAAGATCGCGCGTTCGGGGGAGGTGAAGCCGAACCGCGCGCGGTGGGCATCTTCAAACGCCGCCTGCATCGTGGCGGGGTCCGCAAAGGGCACCTCAAGCGCCTGATGGCTGCCCTGATAGCGCAGATGGGCACGGGCAAGGGTTTCGGCATCCGCCACCCCTTGGG
Organism: Rhodobacteraceae bacterium PARR1; assembly: GCA_002256185.1. Lineage (GTDB taxonomy): Bacteria > Pseudomonadota > Alphaproteobacteria > Rhodobacterales > Rhodobacteraceae > Paragemmobacter. The sequence goes on from NKIT01000012.1 coordinate 30,175, forward strand.
CCGCCAGATCGGCGCGGGTTTGGGCGGTCAGATCATCCACCCGCGCCTGCGCCCCGGCAAAGTCGGACAAAGCCGCGTCAAACTGCACTTCGCGCAACGACCGCAAATGCGCCAGCCCCATGCCATAGGCCGACAGCACCCCGGCGGAGGGGTGGATGAACACCGAGCCGATGCCCAAAGCATCCGCCACGCCACAGGCATGCTGCCCGCCCGCCCCGCCAAAGCATTGCAGGGTATAGCCCGTCACATCATGACCCCGGCTGACGCTGATCTTCTTGATGGCATTGGCCATGTTATCGATAGCAATCCGCAGGAACCCTTCGGCCAGCGCCTCGGGCGTCTGCGGATCGGAACCCGTTGCAGCGGCGATTTCACCGGCGAGTTGGCGGGACTTCACCTTCACCGCTGACACATCCAGCGGCTGGTTGCCTTTGGGACCAAAGACCGCCGGGAAATGCGCGGGCGACAGGCGGCCCAGCAGCACGTTGCAATCGGTGACGGTCAGCGGACCACCCCGGCGATAGCAGGCCGGGCCGGGATTGGCCCCGGCGCTTTCCGGACCAACCTGAAACCGCCCGTCGCGGAAGGTGCAGATCGAGCCGCCCCCCGCAGCAACAGTGTGAATATCCATCATTGGCGCGCGCATGCGCACACCTGCCACCTCGGTCTCGAATGAGCGTTCGTAAACCCCGGCGTAATGGCTGACATCGGTCGAGGTGCCGCCCATGTCAAAGCCGATCAGCCGGTCAAACCCTGCCGCCGTGGCGGTTTGCACCATGCCGACGATCCCGCCTGCGGGGCCGGACAGAATGGCGTCCTTGCCCTGAAACCGCCGCGCCTCCGTCAGGCCACCATTCGACTGCATGAACAGCAGACGCTTGCAGGCCGGATCATCGCCGCTGCGCCCCGCCTCCATCGCGGTTTCGACCTGCGCCACATAGCGGCGCAGGATGGGCGAAAGATAGGCATCGACCACCGCCGTATCGCCGCGCGCCACCAGTTTCGCCAACCGGCTGACCTGATGCGACAGCGAGATTTGCATGAACCCCGCCTCGGCCGCCAGTTCACCCACCCGCGCCTCATGCGCAGGATTAAGCCAGCCATGCATCAAGGCGACCGCAACGGCGCGGATGCCCTGCCCGGCCGCGACGGCAAGTGCCGCGCGCACAGCGGTTTCGTCCAAGGGCGCAACCTCAAGGCCATCGGCATCCAGACGCCCCGGCACTTCGGCAACCGAAGAATACAGCAAATCCGGGCGGCGGATGTGCAGATCGAACAGCGCCGGGCGGGCCTGTGTGCCGATCCGCAACAGGTCAGCAAAGCCTTCGGTGATCAGCAGCAGAACCGCCTCTCCCTTGCGTTCCAACAGCGCATTGGTGGCGACCGTGGTGCCCATCTTGACGGCGTCGATGGTGCCGGGGGGGATCGCAGCACCAGACGCCAACCCCAGAGAGTCGCGGATGCCCTGCACGGCGGCATCGGCATAGCGTTCGGGGTTTTCGGACAAGAGTTTGCGCGTGCTGACACGGCCCTGCGGATCACGGGCGACGATGTCGGTAAAGGTGCCGCCACGGTCGACCCAGAATTCCCAACCCGCCATCACGCCCTCCGCCTGCCAAGGCCTCTTGGGTGCGGCATTGCGGCGGGGCTGTCAATTGGGCGACATCAGGCGGCGGGCAGGCGCAGACGCCCCAAGGCCTCGACCAATTGCGCGGTGGAGACAGGCTTGGTCAGGACGAAATCCGTGCCTGCATTTTCAAAGGTGGTGCGTTCATCCCCGATGGCGGCGGCGGTCATGCCGATGATCGGGACAGCCACGCCTTGCGCACGCAGGGCGGCGGTCATTTCATCGCCGCCCATCTTGGGCATGAAAAGATCGGTCAGGATCAGGTCGGGCCGTTCGCGGGCCTGCATTTCGATCCCTTCCAGCCCGCTTCGTGCCCACAGAACATCCGGCACCAGACGCTGCAACCGCGCCACAAGCAGTTCGCCGATCATTTCCGGCACACGGATCACAAACTCTGACCCGCCCGCCGGGCCATCACGGTAATCCACGCTGCCGCCCAGCAATTCGATGGATGTCTTGGTCACAAATAGCCCAAGACCAGACCCGTCAGTGCGGGTATGTCCGGTGGCTGTGATACGGCTGAACGGCAAGAACAGTCTGCCCCGTTCCGTAGGGGGAATGCCGCGCCCGTCATCGGACACCCGCCAGACGGCCCACAACTGGCCATCCGCCGACTCTTCGGCGTAACTGATGGTGATGCGGCGGCAATCGGCGTGGATCAGCGCATTCTTGACCAGATTGGACAGCACCTGATTCAGGCGCACGCGGTCACTGATCCGGTCCTGATCCGCGCTGGTGGACAGGTTCAGCACCAGATCCACGCCCCGTGCCTCGGCCATCAGAAGGAAGGTGTTGCGCACGGTTTCAGCCAAATCTTGCGGGCGGAAAGGCTCCATCCGGATGGGCAGGTTCTCTTCGGGGCGGACGGTCTGGCGCATGTCGGCCAGCACCGACAGCAACTGTTCCGACACTGCTTTCAGCCGTGGCCCCATCTGCGCCCAGCTTGCGCCGCCGTCGATCTCCTCAACCAGCATCGAAATGACCGAGGCCGGGGTGCGTATTTCATGCGACACGATCGAGAACAGTTGTGTCTGCCGGTTCTGTTGTTCCGAAAGATCGGCCAGCGCCTTGCCCAAGGCGGCAGAGCGGTCGTGTTCATCGGTGCGGTCCAGCAATGCGCCATAGGCGATGGTGCGCCCGTCCCACAGGCGTTCATACCAACTGTAGATGGCGACATGGCGGATGCCCTTTGCCCCATCCTCCCACTCTGCACCGGGGGCGAGGGAGAAGGCGGTTAGCGTCGCTTCGCGATAGCGGTCGGCCATGACGCTGACCAATCCGCCCCGGTCTGCGGGACGGACGCGGTCGACAAAGGCGTTGGCGTCGAACTGGTCGCCGGTGCCAAGGATTTCGGCGGCAACCTCATCCACAAAGACCCGCGCGCGGTTCACGTCAAAGATGAAATAACCGATGGTGGCAAAGGCATGCACGCGCTGCACCCGCGACATGGTTTCCCGCGTGCGACGGCTGCCACGGTCTGTCTGATGGCGCACCACCATCAGCACATAATTCACCGACATCACCACCAACGACACCATTTCCAGCGCCGCCGCATCGGGCGAGTCAAAGGGGGATTGCACCAGCCCCGCCCCGGTCAAAGAGATATAGACCGTCAGCCCGATGATATTGGCAAGGATCGCCGCATATCCCGGCAACGCCAGTGCAACGACCAGCGAGATCAGCCCGACATCCACCGTCGGATGCATCGCGTGGCCCGTCATTGCCGCAATCGCGGCGGCCAGAAACACCGGCAGGGGGATCAGCGCACGCCGGAATGCACGCCAAGACGGCACGTCCAACAGGAACAGCAACAAGACACCGGAACAGACGGCGATGCGATAGGCGCGGATCCAGCCCACCTCGGTCAAGGATATGCTGCCGAAATCACGGTCGGTCCAAGACACGGGATAGACGAAATTCGTCATCACCCAGATGGCGACAAGCGACAGCAGCAGAAAGACCCCGGTCGTCGCCACCGACAAGATCGCATCGGCCCAACGGTCCGAACGCCCCACCAGCCGCACGGCGCCCCGCCCGGCCAAGGCGGCCAGAATGGCCACGGTGCCGTTGATCGACACCGCCATCGCAAAGAACGGACCATTGGACATTTCGGGCGGCACATAGCCCGGCTCAAGCCATAGCTTCAGGGTAAAGCCGATGGCGCAGACCATGAGATAACCCAGGATCGGCACCGCAATCATGCGCAGCGGGAACACGGCGACGCCGAGCAGCAGCACAATCGTCGCCTCGGTCGGCAAGAGGTCCACCGCCGCGTCATTCTGCGGCGCGCCAAGCTGTGCCACCACAAAGGCCACGGCCAAAGCCATCAAGGACAGGATGAAGATCAGCGAGTAGCGCAGCGGATGCCCCGCAACCTTTTGCGGGAAATAGGCACGCCGAGGGGTTTCGATCAGCGCAAAAAGCGCCGCCGGGCCTGTGCCGCGTTGACTGACAATTCGTCTGAACATTCTGACCCTTCGGGTCGCCACACTGAAAACAGACCCCACAAAACCGCTTTAGGATGGGTCTGGGTCTGGAAGATATTCCTTCTTTTGTATGGGTGTTACCACAAGGGTGGACGCGTCTTGCGCAAAGGGATGCTCATTGCTTGCCCGACGTTACAGCGCAGCCTGCTTGGGCACGGGGAACCCATTGGCCGCGTGCAGCATTTGCGCGGTGACGACATTCGCAGCCGCAGCGAAACCTTTGCCTGCGTTTTGGGCAGACGTGCCGCAACGGACTGGCAGATTTGCGCCTGTTGCATAGCTCTGGGTTGAAAGGCGGCTTGAAGCGGGGACCAACTCGCCCATATATCGCGGCGAGAGTCGCGACCCCTCTGGCCGCACGCAACCCTTGGGTTTTATTCTTCTATGTCGATCACATCGCCTCTGTTCGGCTCTGTCTCGCGTCGGGCTTTCCTTGCGCTATCTGGCGCGCTGCTCCCGGCGCAGGTTCTTGGCTTGCGCGCGGCGGATGCCCAAGAAACCGGCGCCGCACCGGCAGACGCTGACGCCGCACCGCAGCAATTCTCCTTTGATTTGCTGACCGAAGAGATGCGCACACTCGCGACCAAGCCGCATGTCACCGCCCCGCCGCCCGAAGGCTTTCTGGGGGAACTGACCTATGACGACTACCGCCTGATCCGCTTTGCCGATCCGCGGCAGCGTTGGAACGAAGACGGCAGCAACTTCCGGCTCGGCGCGTTCCACATGGGATGGCTGTTCCCCGAACCGGTGAAAATCTACGAAGTGGCAAATGGCGAATCGGTTGAGCTGCGCTTTTCCACCGACGATTTCGAATATCTGAACGATCTTGCCGCGCGCGTTCCTGAACACGCCAAACTGCCGGGCGTGGCGGGCTTCCGTTTGAATTACGCGCTGAACCGGCCCGACAAACTGGACGAATTGGCGGCTTTCGTTGGCGCCAGCTATTTCCGCGCATTGGGGCGCAATTCGGCCTATGGCCTGTCCGCTCGTGGTCTGGCGCTGAACACCGCCACCGACAAGGCCGAGGAATTCCCACGCTTTTCGCGTTTTTACATGGAACGTGGCACCCAAGGCCCGGACCGCATCACGGTCTATGCCACGCTTGAGGGGCCGTCGGTTACCGGCGCTTACAAATTTGACATCGCGCCGGGGGCCAACACCACGATGGATGTCACAGTGCGGCTGTTCTTCCGCGCCGATGTGGCAGAACTTGGCATCGCGCCCTTGACGTCCATGTTCCTGTTCTCTGAGAAGAACCGCGCCGAATTCGACGATTACCGCCCCAACGTCCATGACAGTGACGGGCTGCGCATTCAGCGCGCGGATGGGGACATCATCTGGCGTCCGCTGAACAACCCGCCGCAACTGACTGGCAGCTATTTTGCCGAAACCACGCCGCGCCGCTTTGGTCTGCACCAGCGTGACCGCGATTTCGACAGCTATCAGGACACCGGTGCGCGCTACGAACGCCGCCCGTCGCTGGACGTTGAACCGCTGGGCGACTGGGGCAAGGGCTTTGTCCGTCTGGTCGAAATTCCGTCCGATCTTGAAGCGAATGACAACATCGTGGCCTATTGGGTGCCCGAAGCCCCGGTCAAGGCGGGTGATGCTCGTGAATTCGCCTACCGCCTGCATTGGGGTGATCTACCCCACGATAGCGGGGAACCGCTGGCCTTTGTGTTTGAAACCCGCTCTGGCCATGGCGGGTTTGCGGGGGTTGAGGCTGCCCCCGGTTCGCGCAAATTCGTCGTGGATTTCAAGGGCGGTTTGCTGGCCCAGATGGAATCCGACGCCCCGATCGAGGCGGTGGTGAACGTCGCCAACGCAGAACTGAGCGGGACCGTGGTGGAACGCATCGCAGGCACCGACATTTGGCGGTTGGTGATCGACATCACGGCGGCAGAGGGCGTGATTGTGGAACTGTCGGCACATCTGGCGGGCTATGACCGTCGGCTGACCGAATACTGGCTCTATCAGTGGATCAACAAGAAATGACCGACCTGTCCGATCAAGCCCAGTTCGACATTGAGGCCAATATCGCTGAACGTGTGGAATTGCTGGGTGCCCTGCCGAGGGCCCCGATGGCAATGCCGCTGCAACGGCTGGAAATGCCGCGCCGCGTGGGGCTTTTGGCCATGCTGATGCACCTGCGCCCTGCCAGCACCAGCCGGGTCGGGCATTGACCCTTGGCCGCGCAGCCCAAAGATGAGGGTGGTGTCGGACTGACACGCACCCTGTCTTTGACGGCGGCGATTGCCGCTGCCTGCGGCGGCTTTCTTCTGTTCCTGCAATATGGCGCGTCTGACGGGCTGGACATCATTGATGTCCTGCGGTCGGCGCTGATCTTTGCCTCCACCTTCTGGCTGGCTTGGGGTGCGGCGCAGGCGATTGCCGGTCTGACCAGCCGCCCCCTTGCACGCCCACGCACCACAGGGCCGATCAGCACGCGCACGGCGATCCTTGTGCCGGTCTATAACGAAGACCCGGTCGCTACCTTTGCCCGCATCGCGGCCATGGAAGCCTCGCTTCGCCAGACGGGCTTTGGCGACCTGTTCCACTTCGCCATCCTGTCCGACACCCGCGATGACCGCATCGCCGCAAAGGAACGCCATTGGTTCCTGCGCCTTCTGGCCGAAACCGGGGCCGAAGGGCGGATGTTCTACCGCCGCCGCCAGAACAACAAAGGCCGCAAGGCTGGCAATATCGAGGATTTCATCAACACCTCAGGTGCCGCCTATCCCTTTGCAATCATTCTTGACGCCGACAGCCTGATGGAAGGCGAGACGATGGTGGAACTGGTGCGCCGGATGGAGGCCGCGCCCGATCTGGGCTTGCTGCAAACCCTGCCCGTGATCATCCACGCCAAATCCCGCTTTGGCCGGGTGATGCAATTCGCCGGGGCGTTTTATTCGCCGATCTTTGCGCGCGGTCTGGCGATGATGCAGGGCAAGACCGGGCCATTCTGGGGCCACAACGCCATCGTCCGCGTCCGTGCCTTCGCCGAAAGCTGCGGGATGCCTGCGCTGTCGGGAAAACCGCCCTTTGGCGGCCATATCCTGAGCCATGACTATGTCGAAGCGGCGCTGTTGGCGCGGGCGGGCTGGACCGTGCGCGTCGATGACGACATTCAAGGCAGCTACGAGGAAGGCCCGGAAAACATCGTTGATCACGCAAAACGGGACCGCCGCTGGTGCCAAGGCAACCTGCAACATGCGCGCCTGCTGCTTGCCCCCGGTCTGCGGATGTGGAGCCGGTTTGTCTTTCTGCAAGGTATCCTCGCCTATATCGCGCCGGTGTTCTGGCTGGCCTTCCTTGGCGCGTCGATCCTTGCGCCGCTGTTTGCAGCACCTATCGACTACTTCCCCATCAAGGACTGGCCCTTTCCGGTGCTGCCGGTGTCGCAGGCGTCCAAGGCGCTGGGGCTGGCGGTGGGGGTCGTTGGCCTGTTGTTCGTTCCGAAAATCCTGATCGTGATTGATGCCGCCCTGCGTGGACGGGCCCGCGCTTTTGCGGGGGGTGCGCGGGCGCTGCAATCGACGCTGGTGGAACTCTTGTTCTCCTCCATCACTGCGCCGATCTTTCTGATGTATCAGACGCGATCGGTGTTGCAGGTGCTTCGCGGCGCGGATGGCGGATGGCCTGCCCAGACGCGCGGCGATGGCAGTCTGACCTTGGCGCAGGCATGGTCCGCCAGCCATTGGATGGTGACCAATGGCGTGATCGGGTTGGGCTTGGCGAACTGGTTTGCGCCCGCGCTGGTGCCGTGGCTGTTGCCGGTGGCGCTGCCCTTGGTGTTGGCCCCGGTCATCATCTCATGGTCGTCGCGGCAAAGCCAAAGCCGCCTGTTCCTGACCCCGACAGAGCGGCATCCTTCTGCCGTCATAAATTTGCAACACTTGATCCTGACCCGCTGGCAAGGCAAGGAGACCCCGGTTGAACCGGACCTGCCCGGCCCTGCGGTGATGAATGCCTGACGCTTCCTGGCCCCAAGGGGCCGCCCCGGTGATGGAACCGGCCCCTCCGCGCAAGACCCGCGATCCCCGACTGGATGTGTTCCGGGGGCTTTGCCTTGTGATGATCTTCATCAACCACGTTCCGGGCAATGTGTATGAGAAGTTCACCTCGCGCAATTTCGGCTTTTCCGATGCGGCCGAAGGCTTTGTGCTGATGTCGGGCATCGCCGCCGGTCTGGCCTATTCCGCCGATTTCCGCGCGCCCATGCGCCTGTGGCAGGGTCTGGCGCGGGTGTGGAAGCGCGTCTGGACCCTGTATCAGGTCCATCTGCTGACCACGGCGGCGGCACTGGGTGCGGCGGCGGCGGCGGCCAAGTTCTTGGGCAATTCGGAAATCCTGTTCGAGAACAACATGGAGTCGCTTTGGCGCGACCCCTTGGGCACGTTGATCGGGATTCCGTTGCTGGGCCATCAGTTCGGCTATGTGAACATCCTGCCACTGTATCTGGTGCTGCTGTTCTGCGCGCCACTGCTGCTGTGGCTGGCATGGCGCTGGCCGATGCGGCTGTGGGCAGGGTCTTTCGCGCTGTGGTTCGTGTCGGGCTGGTTCTATCTGGGCCTGCCCAACTATCCGCTGAACGGGACATGGTTTTTCAACCCGATGACATGGCAGGTGGTCTTCGTCACCGGCCTGTTGATCGGTGTGGCGATGAAGGATAACCGCCGTCTGGTGGCCGTGCGCCCGTGGATGCAGGCGCTGACCGGGGCCATCGTGATCTTTGCCTGTGCCGCAACGCTGTTCCCGCCGGTGGGCAAGGTGATGGGCCACAGTTTCTGGTGGCTGAAAGAGACGTTCCACCTGCCGTGGAACCTGCTGGCCTTTGACAAGACGTTCCTGACCGGGCCGCGGCTGATCCATATCCTCGCGCTGGCCTATTTCCTGTCCAGCTTTCCCGCCGTGCGCCGCGCTTGCGCCCATGGCCTTGCCGCCCCGTTCGAGTTGCTGGGGCGTCAGGCCTTGCCGGTCTTTGCGCTTGGCTCTGTGCTGTGCATCGGGTTGCAGGGCGTGCGCCATGTCGCACCGCATGGGGTGATGCTGGATACGCTGTTCATCGGCGGGGGACTGGCACTGCAATTCGCGCTGGCCGCCGCACGGCAATATTGGCCCAAACCCGCGCGCTGACCCGCGTCTCAGCTTTGCAGGTTGCGCCATAGCAGGTCTTGTAGTTGACGGGTGATCTCTTCGACCTCACCCGAAACCGTGTCCTGACCGACGCGCAGCACAAGCGCGGACCCCTCCACAGACTGCACACGCACATGGGCCACACCTTGCGCGTCCAGCCAATCGGCGACTTCGGCCGCGCGGGTATCGCCGTGCGGCGCGATCACCGCAACATCCCCGATTGATCGTGCCACCTCTGCCTCCAGCGCTTTGGGGGCAAACCCCGGCGCGGCGCAGGCGTTCCGATCAGAACATCACCTCGCAGATGGTCTGGCCCTGCAAGCCCTTGGCGCAGAGGTCCGACAGCGCCTTTACCGCCTCGGCCTCGGCCGTCAGGCGGTCTTCGGCAGGCAAGCGCGCGCCGGTGATGTCGCGCGCCTCTGCTGCGCCCGGAACATCCAGCGCGGCAGCCAGCGCTTGCCAGACCAGCCCCTTGGTCAGGTCGGCCTCGGGCAGAACCTCAAGGTAGACCGCCGACAGTTCCAGCATCGCCCGTCCCTCGCCGGCGTCGATACGGGGTTGCAGGGCGGCGACCAGACGGTCAGCCAATTCCTTGCGCAGATCGTCGGTCGTCACCTCGGCCATGCGGGCGATCAAGGCCGGGGCCTTGTCCACCCCGGACAGCCGCGCGCGCCATGCCCAGAACAACGCGTCCCGGTGGCTTTGCGGCACACCACGCCCGGTCAGATACAGCAGGGCAAGGTTGTACTGCGCCGGGCCATCGCCGCCTTCGGCCAAGTCCTGATACAACGCCGCAGCCTCTGCCGCGCGGCCATCGCGCAGGGCGGTTGCGGCATGGGACAACGCATCTTCTTCGCCTGCATAGGCTGATACGGCGAAGCCCGCCAGAAAGAGCACGAGGGCAAGGTGAAATCCGTTCATTTCCCGGCCATCATCACAAGTTGCAGATAAAGCAGCCGACGACGCGGCCCGTCGGGACGGGTTTGCTCCATCACGACGACCTGCGGGCGCAGGGTGCCTTGGGTGACAAAGTCGATGTGGATCGTGTCGGGCAGATGCACGCCATAAGCCGACAGCGTGCCCTTGGGGTCGGTGGCAAAGCGGTCGCGAAAGATCGGGTCGATCCAGATGCGCGCCAAGGCCCGGCCAAGGATGTCGGGCAGGAAGCGTTCCACCTGTGACCGGTTGCGCAGGTGGGTTTCCTGCTGGACCAGATCGAAATCCTGCGACGTCGGCGCCTTTGGCGGCTCTGGCTCGGCGCGGGACCGGGTCAGCACAGGCAGGCGCGAGATGACGGGGACAAGCGCCCGGGACATCCTTTCCTTCATGCCTTGTGCCGTCCTTTGCCTTGCCCTGCGTTCGGTCCGCACATGATGCGGATTGCATAGGTCAGGACGACCATTTTCGCCCAGAGTTTAGCGCCCCCCACCGGATACCGCCACCAAGCACCGTCCCAAGGGCTGCGCCCCCACCGCCCGGACAGGCTGCGGCGCGGCACGACTGGGGATATGGTCACGGCTTGAACAGCCCCGCCACCCTGACCGAGTCGCCTGATGACCACCGCCGAGTCCCGTCCTTCTGCCATCTTGACCGTGGCGGCCTTTCTGGCCGTTGCGGGCAGCTTTGGCGTGGGCTTGGCGATCAGCATGCATCATGAACCGCCGCAGGAAATCGTCGCCGAACCAGTTGCAGCCCCGCTCGAAGACCTGATGAAGGTCTATTATCCCTTTCCTGAAGATATCTACATCACCCGTCCTGATCAGACGATGGTCATCGCGTCTGTCAGCTTTTATCTGGAGGGGTCACCTGCCGCGCTGTTGCACCTGCAAGAGGTGGCCAAGGAGCGCCAACCCGAATTGCAGGCGGCTTTGCTTGAGGCGGCGCAGGTACAGGCCGAAGCCTCGGCCGACATTCCGGCTTACCGGGCCGATCTGCCCGCGGCGTTGCTGGCACGGGTCAATGCGATGCTCGGCGATGAGGCAACGCCCGCTCCGGTCAAGGAAGTCTTGCTGACGAAATTCATGGCGCGATAGGGCGGGCTGGCACGGGATTTGCTGCATCAGGGCCATGTCCCGTCGCAGGAGCGTCACATGAACAACCCCCTGATCCCGCCCGCCCTTCAACCCGTGCCCCGGCTCGAGGAGTTGCGCATCGAATGCGTGACCTTTGATCCTGCGGGTCTGCCGAAACGGCGGCGGTTGGTGTCGTTTCTGGCCATGCTGCAACCCTTGGCCGCGCGGCAGGAGTTGACCCGCCGCCGCGTACTCAAGCAGGCACCGTCGCATATCTGAATTCTGGTTCGTTATCACAGCGAAGCGCGTCGCGAACCCTGTGGTCTGCGGCGCTTTTGCCGTTCAGCGACCGGCACCATAGGCGCGGCGCAACCGTTCGTCACGGCTTTGGGCGGCAATGTCTTGGGCGACATCCTGCGCCTGCCGCTCTGACAGCAAGGTAAGGATTCGGTCCACTTGCGCGCTGACTTCTGCCAATTGGGCACGCTGGTCCTGGGTCAAGGTGTCAGCGTCAAAACTACGGGCCAGACGGTCAATCTCGGCCACCAGCGGATCAAGCTCTGGCGCATCGACCCCTGCGGCCGCTGCAAACTCCAGCCGGTCGCCCAGACGGGCCAGACGGACCAAAGGCGCATCGGCGGGGGGGATCATTACGCCTTGCCGCCGATCTGTTGCCATGCGGTCAAAAGTCCCGCGATGTGGTCTGCGGCATCCACCAGCCGTGGCGAAGGTTCGCGGCGGAACGCCTCGGCGACGCGCAGGCGGCAGTATTCGTAGACCCGGAACAGGTTGACCGCAATTTCGCCGCCCTGATCGAAATCGAGGCTGGATTGCAGGATATAGATCGCGGTGAAGGCGCGGTTCACATGGCTGGCCGGGAACGGGCCGGGGTTCGCCGCAGCCAAGGCGCGCAGCGACCGTTCCAATTCGCGCAGCGTGACAAGGATGATGCCATGCGGATCGTCGGTGACCGCCATCTCGCCGGAATCCGCCCGCCGGTATTGTGCTCTGGCACCAAGAAAGGTCATTGGCCGCTCCTTCTCACTCATGGACAGCTCATCCGGTTGTGAAAGGGAAAACGACGCACCTGTAAAAAATGTTAGACATTTTTCAAGGGTGTCGACGCGCGGGGCGATCGGTCAAACAGACGGGACCGGCGCACAGACGGGCGGCGCAGCAGCGGCACGAACAGTGGCTTCTGACGCGGCAGGTCGCCGCCTTGCCGCTTGCGCGACAGGATCGACAGCGCCACAGCCAGCGCATCCCCGGCGTGGTCAGCGCCCAGCGACGGATCAAAGTTCAGATCATGCGCAAAGCCGTGATCTTGTCCGATCATCCCATCAGCCAGCACGACCACCAGATCCGAACGCCCCCAGCGCAGTTGCGCCACCAGCAGCGCCAAGCGCCGGTCAGACATGACGAAAGGGGCATCGATGAACAGGATGTCCGGCTGATCCTGCGGCAAAAGCGACGCGCCATCCGCCCCCACGCACAGCAGGCGCAATCCCAGACCGGCCATTGCGCCCAGCCAGTCCGGAACGGTGTCGGACAAGACGGCCACGGTCAGAACCGCCACGCCGGGCCCCTGTGAAGGGCGCAAGGCCGGGACAAGCGATGACAGCAGGGTCTGGGCCACCTCTGCCTTGGCACCCACAGCGATCGTCTGCATCCGCATTGTCATCTCTCCACTCAACCGGGGCCTATCGACCCCTCACAGGTTCCGGGCGGGGTCTTGCAACCTGACCCTGAAACCGTGATGCGGCTTGTGCCCGTGGGGATGCAACAGTGCCGACGTCCGCCGATACCAATGCGCCAAACCGCCCTATACGCGGTATGGCGCACCTATATGCGGAGGGATGGCATTCCGTTCCCAGACCCGTTCGCGGCGCAGAGCATATTGGCTGAAACCACCATCCCGACATCACCACCGGCCAGCAACGCGATGCCGGTCATGTTCTCGATTCGCGACAGAACCCCACGAAGCGGACGCAGCAGGACCAATTGCTGACCGATCAATTCATCCACTGGAACCGCCACGCTGCGCCCTTGAGTGCCCAGCACGACATAGACACCGCGCCGCCGCCCCTCGGCCCGCGCAGCTCCCTGCGGGGCACCGCCAAGCGACGCAACCGTGACCAGTTCGTTTTCGGCAATCCGCAGCATTTCGCGGCCTTCGGCGGCAGAGATGCGGATTCTAACATCGTTCTCCGGCTGAAGGATCATGCGGATGGCATCGACCGGCATCACATAGCGGACGCCCTCTACCCCGACGACCATGCCTTCCAGCACCACCATCGCCAAGGGGATAGAGATGTGGAACCGCATTCCCTTACCCGGCAGCGCCACACGGCGGATTTCGCCGCCCATCTTTTGCAGCCCGGCTTGGATGTCCTGCAATGCGGTGGTCACCTCAGGTGCGCCGCCGTCATCTTCGAACACGGCCAGAACGCGTTCCTCGTCGCGCTGGAAGGTGATGTGAATCCTGGACGGGGCCGCTTCGCCCTGTTCCAGCCGCAACATCACCAAGGCGCGCAGCAGTTTGCGCAGGTGGTCAAGGATGGTGATGTCCAGCGTGATCTCACCGCCGGTATGGGAAAACCGCGCCTCGCGCCGGTTGCGGCGGGAATAGGTCTGCACAAAGGTTTCCAACGGACGCAGCACCGAGTCGATGCTGCGCGACCGGATTTCGACCGTCTCTTCCTGCAATTGCGCCAGTTGTCCGACCAGTTGCGATTCCAGTTGCGACACTTCCTGTAGCCGCGTCGTGAAATCGCCCAGCAAGGCGCGCACCTGTGTCCGCACCCGCCGCATGTCGCCATTGGCGGTGCGCAGGATGGAATCGATGCTGTCCACCAGATCGGTATCCGCGAGTTCGGTCAGGATATGGCTGACCATGGATTGCGACGCCGCAATTTCCCCAAGTGACTCCAGCATCTCGGCCGTGACGCCCGGTTGTGTCGGCAACCCCGCAGCGGCATCCGCATCGCGCCCAGTTGCGTCATCGGCAATCGACACCGCCTCACGCGTGGGTTTCAGATGGCGCAGCAACACCAGCTTGCGCAGGCTTGGGTCCAGCCGTGCGAGGACTTCGGACAGGCTCGGTTCATCCAACGCGGTGGCGATCAGGAAATCGAACAGCGTGTTCTGACCTTCGAATACCGTGACGTTGGTGATGGATTTCGCCTGACCTGACGACAGCCAGTCGATGAAACGTTCCGCCAGATGTTCATCGGTATTGATGTCCGTGCGCAGGACATAGAATTCCAGCCCCTGATCAAGGGCATCCCCGGCCGTGCGCACGCTTTCGGGTGACAGCACACGATGGAATTCCTTTGGCAGCCCCAGCCGCCGTTCAATGGCGCTGGCGGTGACCAACCCGTCTTTGACAAAGGCGACATTGGCCGCTTCTTCAAACAGCTTGTCCAAGCTGGCAGTATCGGGCGTCTCGCCCTGATGCAGCGCGTCGAACACCAGTTCGATCGTGTCGATAAAGCCGCGCGCGATGTGGTTCAGGATCGCATCCGGGGCCTTACCCGAGATATGCGTGCGCGAGAACAGGTCCACCAGCGTCAGGGCCAGTTGCCCTGCGGTTTCAATTTCGTAATGCGCGCAGGCGTGACGAACCAGCCGCATCAGCCGGTCAAAGGCCAGGAATTCCTCGTCGCGGTCCTCCGTCTCGGGGTCGCGCAGGCGGTTGAGGTTATATTCCAGCGCGCCAAGCGTGTCGAACACATGTTCGGCGCACCAGACCTGCACCAACCCGCGCGGGCTTAGCCCAGCCGCACGGGCGGCGTCAGGCATGATCGCCTCGACCGCGCCCAGTTCTTCGTAAAGGTGCAGTTCAGCATTGCGGAAAGAGATGGCCGATCCGGCCTCAAGCAGTTGATCCGCCGCTTCGACCACACGCACAAAACCCTGCGGTTCCGAAACAGCCTTGACCGCCTCGACCGCTTCGGCGACGGCATCGGGATCGGGGGTTTCACCGCAGGCGAAATCGGTGCCATAGCGGGCGATCCGGTCCAATGGCTCGCGCAGCGCATCAAAGAAGCTCACATCGCCGTCGCCATCCGACACCACCGCGCCGCGCGATGTGCCAGCTTCGGCATCGGTGAGGTCTTCCAGATGCAGCACAAGCTGGGCGATGGCTTCGATCCCACCATCGGCATCGGCGAGATATACTGCCAAGACCGCCTCCCAATCGTCCAATCCCATCTGCCGCGCGGCATGGGACAGGCCGTCGGCCTCGCGCCGGGCAAGGCTGCGGGCGGCGTCAGGATCAGCGGCAAAACTGCCGGTCGCTTGGCGCAGTTTGGACAGACAGTCCCGCGCCATGCCCTGAAAGATGGCGCGATAGGTGGGATCATCAGCCAGACGCGGCGTGCCGGTGGCCTTCTTGGCTGGCTGCGGAGCCGGTTCGGGCACCCGTGCTGCCACAGGTGCAGGCGCCGCGGGGGTGGGCGCAACCTCTGCCACCACAGGCGATGCTTCTGCGGCCTTGCGGGCCTTGGCCTTGCGTGGGGCGGGCTCTGGTTCAGGCTGCGGTGCAACTGCAGCCACAGGTTCGGGCGCAGCAACCGCCACTTCGGCAACCGCAGTCTCTGGCGCGGCACCGGTGCAGCGGGCGATCTTGTCTTTGAGCCGATGCATCAACGGCTCTGACGCAGCCGGGTCCACATCGGCACGAGTGGCAGCGGTTTCTTCCAGCATCACGCGCAGGGTATCTGCGGCCATCAGCAGGATGTCGCGGATTTCCGCATCCCATGGCACGCCCTGATCCCGCACTAGCCCAATCAGATCTTCGGCGTAATGCGCGCGGCTTTCCACCACGGCAAGGCCAAGCACCCGCGAGTTGCCCTTGAAGGTATGGACCGCGCGGAAAAAGGCCGCAACTTCGGGATCGGTCGCCGCAGCGGGACCAGCCCCAAGCGCATCCAGCGCGATCTCCATCGCATCCAGCGCCTGCGCGCCGTCATCGGCGTAAAGCGCCCAGATTTCGTCCATTTCGTCAGACATCACAACCTCAAGCCTTGCCGAGAGGGTTGGCGGAGCGGGCCGATACCGGCCTGCGCCATGGGGTGCAGCGGCAAAGGATCAGGCCGCGACCAAGGTGCGCATCGTCCGCGCCAACTCGTCGCCAGTCTTTTCCTCAAGGTCATGCGACACGGTGCCCGACGGTTTTGCCACGACACCATCCGCGCCCAGTTCGCGCGCCTTGGCTGCGTGGGGCGAACCCGACACTGCGACCGACGACAGCATGCAAATCTTTGCCCGCGTCTTCAGCTTGGCATGGCGCAGGAATTCCAGCCCGTCCATCACCGGCATTTCAATGTCCAGCAGGATAAGGTCCACGTTCGGCGTCGCCGACAGCTTGTCCAGCGCCTCTTGACCGTTGGCGGCCTGCGCCACCACCTTGAAGTCGGGCAAGGTCTTGATGAAGCTGGCGATGTACAGCCGCATCATCGCCGCGTCGTCCACAATCATCACATTGTAAGGCATCGTCACTCTCCTATGATCGGTGCAGGGTGCTGCGTTCCCGCCCGTTTGTTCAGAAATTCGCGTAACCGCGCGAGTCGCGGTCGGTTCGGCTGACCGTGCCACCTGCGGGCGGGGTCATCTGGCGCGAGATCATGGCCTGAATCTGCGCCATCAGGTCTGCGGGCAGACCGTCAAGGTTCAGCCCCGGCACAGAGACCGTGGCAGGCTGGGCACGCCGACGCAGGCGATACCGGCCCACTTCGGTCAGCATGCTTTCGGTCGTCGCCTGCATTTCCGCAGCCGAAGCGGCCAGTTCTTCGGCCTGCTGGCTGGTGGACAAGGCGGATTTCGCCACCTCGCCAATCGCCACGTTGATCTGCGCCACACCGCGCGACTGTTCGCCCGAGGCTGTGGCGATGTCGCTGACCAAGGTTTTAACCTTGGTAATGTCGTCCGCAATCGACACAAAGGCGCGGCTGGTTTCATCCGCGATCTTGACCCCCGCCTGCACGCGGGTCGAGGCGTCCTCGATCAGGTCCGACGTTTCGCGTGCGGCCTTGGCCGACCGGCCTGCAAGGTTGCGCACCTCTTGCGCCACCACGGCAAATCCGCGCCCATGCTGGCCTGCACGCGCTGCCTCAACGGCTGCGTTCAGGGCCAAAAGATTGGTCTGGAATGCGATTTCGTCGATGACCTTGATGATCTTGGCAATGTCCTGGCTGCTGGCGCGGATGCCTTCCATCGCCGTGACCATCTCGTTGATCTTGATCTTGCCGCCTTCGGCCACTTCCGACGCGCCGGTCACCAATTGGCTGGCCGTTGTCGCCGCAGCGGCATTCGACTTCACCTGAGTGTCGGTCTGTTCCGCCGAAGACGAGATTTCATCGACCGACGAGGATTGAATCTGCGAGTTTGTCGCCAAAGACTGCGACGACTGGCTCATCTGTTCGACCGTGATCGACACTTGCTGGATCTGGCTGCCCATGCGGGCAAAGGCGCCGTTCAGCCCGTCAAAAGCAGCATCGAACGCCTCAAAGATGCGCCGGTAGCCACCGCGATAGGCACTGACATCCACCTGCGCGTCCAACTCGCCTTGCACCATCGCGGTCGACAGACGCTCCACCTCGGCGGTGACGCGGGCCAGACCGCTGCGGACAGAGTCCATGGCGTTGAACAGCGAGACGAATTCACCCTTGAACTGGGTATTTCCGATTGAGCGTTCGAAATCGCCCTCAACCAAGGTCCGGGCCATGCGGTCCATGTCGGCAACCACCCGGCGGAAGTTGTCACGCACGGAGTCGACGCCCACGTTGATAAAGCCCAGCTTGCCGGGGAAACGATCCAGCGTCGCATCGAAATTGCCTTCGGCATATTCCGAGACGCAAGAGATGATCTTCTGTTCGATCTCGATATGGCTGAACACCATCTCGTTCACGCTGGTCATCACGCGGACATAGCGTTCGGACATGTCGCCGCTTTCGGCCATATGGTCCGTATTGCCAGCCGCATGGGCGGCGGCCATCTCATCCACGCGGGTGGTGAAACGGGCGGCTTCAGCCTCGGCCAGAACGCGGTCAGTCTCGTCGGTCCATTCCGTCATCAGCCCGACCACGCGACCTTCCGCATTGCGCGCCGGAGTGGCGATGAAGCGGAAGTGCCGGTTGCCCAGCGTCAGCAGTTCACTGACCGGATGCTCAAGCCGGAGGCTGATGTGCGCATGCGGCGGCAGCCAAGGATGGAACGCCTCAAGCGGGACGCCGATGAAGTTGTCCAGATCATAGGCGGGAATGTCGTTGCGGATCGCGATTTCATGCGGCCGGAACAGGGCGTAAAAGGCGCGGTTGGCGTAGTGCACGCAGCCATCAGAACCGGCCACGAAAATGGCAGTGGACAACAGATCATAGGCGGCAAGGCCGGTCATGTCGTCCCAGATGTTTTCCGTCTTGGTCTTGTCGGTCATCCAAGCAGTCCTTGTTCAATGAAGTTACGTCCGGCGTGCTGGCCGTGCGGGACGGAAAGGCCACATGGGCCGGGAGTCTGGCGGGCAGAGGCTGGGCCCCTGCCCGCGTCGTTCAGAAACTGCCGTAGCCGCGCCCGTCCCGGTTGCTTGACCCCTTAACGGCAGGGCTTGCGGATTGTGCAGTCTGTTGCAGGATCAGTGCCTGAATCTGCGCCATCAATTCTGCGGGCAGTCCGGACATTGCCATCTCGGGGGCACGCATCGGCTCGTCGCGGCGCAGGGTAAAGCGCCCGACTTCGGCCAACATGCTTTGCGTCGCGGCCTGCATTTCCGCCGCCGAGGCGGCCAGTTCTTCGGCCTGCTGGCTGGTGGACAGGGCGGATTTCGCCACCTCGCCAATCGCCACGTTGATCTGCGCCACACCGCGCGACTGTTCGCCCGAGGCTGTGGCGATGTCGCTGACCAAGGTTTTAAC
>NKIT01000013.1:0-31326 GCA_002256185.1 Rhodobacteraceae bacterium PARR1
CGGCAACGGCCGGGGGGCCTTCAGCCCCCCCGGACCCCCCGAGGATATTTGAACAACGGGGAAAGGGGGGGGCGGGTTATTCCACCGCGCCTTCGTCCTGCAAACGCGCCAGACGCGGCACATCCTTGGCCCCTGCCGTGCCGCGTCCGGACAGCGACGGATTGTCCATGAAGAAACGGTGGCAGGCGAAGAGCGCCCCATCCTTGGGGGCCAGTTCGCGGGCATAGCGGCCATCGGGGGTCAGGACCCAGCTTTGCGCCTCATCTGCCAGATTGGCGGCCATGATCTGGCCTTCGATCTGGGCTTTGACGGTGGGGTTTTTCACCTCTACCAGCGTTTCAACCCGGCGATTGAGGTTGCGGCCCATCCAATCGGCAGAGGACAGGAAAACCCGCGCCTGTTGCGACGGCAGGCCTTGGCCGTTGCCGAAGCAGACGATGCGGGAATGTTCCAGAAAGCGCCCGACGATGGATTTGACGCGGATGTTTTCCGACAGCCCCTTTACGCCCGGACGCACGCCGCAGATGCCCCGGATCACCAGACTGATCCGCACCCCGGCCCGAGAGGCCGCGTAAAGCGCGTCGATCACCTCTGGGTCGGTCAGGCTGTTCATCTTGGTCCAGATTTCGGCAGGCCGCCCGGCGCGGGCATGGGCCGCCTCTGCCGCGATCAACTCCAACAGGCGGGGTTTGAGCGTGATGGGCGAGATGGCGAGGTTTTCCAACCCCTCGGGCTGCACATAGCCCGAAAGATAGTTGAACACCTTGGTCGCATCGCGCCCCAAGGCCGCGTCACAGGTAAAGAAGGACAGGTCAGTGTAAATCCGCGCAGTGATCGGGTGGTAGTTGCCGGTGCCATAATGGGTGTAGGTGACCAGATTGTCGCCTTCGCGTCGGACGACGGTGCTGATCTTGGCATGGGTTTTCAGATGCATGAATCCGTAAACCACCTGCGCGCCTGCGCGTTCCAAGCGGCGGGACTGGCGGATGTTGGCAGCCTCATCGAAACGGGCCTTCAACTCGACCAAGGCGGTGACGGATTTCCCGGCCTCTGCCGCCTCGCACAACGCCGATACGATGGGGCTGTCCCATGAGGTGCGGTAAAGCGTCTGCTTGATCGCCAAGACATTCGGATCGCGCGCCGCCTGTTCCAGAAAGCGGATCACCAGATCGAATGTCTCATAGGGGTGGTGCAGCAGAATGTCCTTTTGCCGGATCGCGGCGAACAGATCGCCGTCATGATCCTGCACCCGTTCCGGCACGCGCGGGGTAAAAACGGGCCAGAGCAGATCAGGCCGCGACGATAGCACCAGTTCCTTCAGGTCGGCGACACCCAAAAGCCCCCGCACCTCGACCACCATATCCTCAGTCGCGCCGAGTTCGTCCATGATCAGCGCGCGCAGGTCAGGCGGTGCCCCGGCTGACAGTTTCAGGCGGATCACCTCGCCCCGGCGGCGGCGCTTCAGCGCGGTCTCGAATTCGCGGACCAGATCTTCGGCCTCATCCTCGACCTCAAGGTCGCTGTCGCGGAGGACGCGAAAGATGCAGTGCCCCCGGTCAGTATAGCCGGGAAACAGCATGTCGAGGTGAAGGAGCAGCAATTCTTCCAGCGGCAGAAAGCGGTTCTCGCCGGGTTTGCCGGGCAGGGCCACGAAGCGGGCAATCTGCTGCGGGATGGGCAGCAGGGCCTTCAGGCTGCGGTGATCGGTTTCGCGCTCCAACTCCAGCGCCAAGGAAAAGCCGGTGTTGGGGATGAAGGGAAAGGGGTGCGCGGGGTCGATGGCCAAAGGCGACAGCACCGGGAACACCTTGTTCACGAAGTGCTGTTCCAGATGCTTCAGATCGCGCATCGTCAACTTTGACCGGGTCAGCAGGGTGATCCCCTGACCCTCCATCTCACGCCGCAGTTTGTTGAACACCGATTGCTGGGTCTGCATCAGACGGCGGGCATCGGCGTGGATCAGCACCAGTTGATCCGCCGGGGTGCGGCCATCCTCGGACAAGGTGCCATTGCCATTGCGGGCCAAGGCACGCAGACCAGCGACGCGGACAGTGTAGAATTCGTCAAGGTTGGTGGCCGAGATCGACAGGAAACGCAGCCGTTCCAGCAAGGGCACGGCGGGATTGGACGCCTCTTCCAGCACACGCCAGTTGAAGGCCAGCCACGACATCTCACGGTTGAAAAACCGACGCGGCCCTGTGCGTTCCGCCTCTGGGATGGCGACAGGGGCTGGGAAGGCGGCTTTCAGGAAATCGGCTTGGGTCATCTGTGGCGCAGTATCCGCAAGATGTGACAGTTCCGTGTCACTTCATCACGCCCGGTTGTCAGCGTCCAGCACCTCTGCCGCCATCTGGCGGGTGATGGGCTTGCCCAAGGCCAGTGACCGCGCATCCAGCGCCGCCACCAAAGCGCGGGCCGCCGCGATAGAGCGTTCCATCCGCAGCACCAGATAGGGGATCAACGCAGGCGGCACGGTGATCTGGCGGTCCGAGAACAGCTTGATCAACACCGCTGACAACAGCGCATCATCGGGCGGGTCCAGCCGCGTCAGGGGGGCGGCCTGCAAGCGGCTGGCAAGATCGGGCAGTGTCAGGCCCCAGTCGCGGGGCGGCCTTGCAGCGGTCACCAGCAGGTGGCCTGCTTGGGTCACCAGATTGTGCAGATGAAAGAACGCGGCCTCATGTCCGGGATGCCCTGCCACGGTCTGGGCATTCTCGACCGCCACCGCCCCATGCGCGGACAGCGCGGGCAGGTCGGCCCCGGCCAGATCGGCCCCGGCAATCACCGCTGCACCCGACTCTGCCGCCCACATCCGCGCCAGATGCGTCTTGCCTGCGCCCGAAGGCCCGACCAGCAGCATCTTTCCCCCCGGCCAGCCGTGCCAATCCTCGACCGCCGCAAGGGCAATGGCATTGGCGGGCGAGATGAAGAAATCCTCACGCCGAAACTGTTCGCGTCCCGGCAAATCAAAGGCGAGTTGGCGCGTCATTCGGTCGGATCACGGTCATCCATACGTCCGGCGACGCCACGATACAGCAGGCTGGACTGATAGCGCGCGATGCCAAAGCGGACGAACACCCCGATGGATGCGGCGACCGGCACTGCGACCAGCATCCCGGCAAAACCAAACAGCGACCCAAAGGCCGACAGCGCGAACAACAGCCAGATCGGATGCAGCCCCACCGACCCGCCCACCAGTTTCGGCGTCAGGATATTGCCTTCGATGAATTGCCCGACGGCAAAGATGATGGCGATGATGCCGATGGACAGCCAATCGCCCCAGAACTGGAACAGCGCCAGACCGATGGCCAGAATGCCGCCGACGATGGCCCCGACATAGGGGATAAAGGTGATGGCCCCGGCGATGGCCCCGACGACCAGCCCGAACTGCAACCCCGCCAGCATCAGCGCGACGGAATAGTAAATGCCAAGGATCAGACAGACGGAAAGCTGCCCGCGCACGAACCCGGCCAACACCTCGTTGATCTCCAACCCCAGACGGCGGATCACCGGCGCATGGTCACGCGGCAGCAGGCTGTCGATGCGGGCGACCATATGGTCCCAATCCAGCAGCATGTAGAAAGCCACCACCGGCACGACGACGATGAACACCAGCGCAGACACAAGGCTCATGGCCGAGGTCAGCAGCGTTTCGGCCAGTTGTCCGCCCTTGGACTGAATGCCTTCGGCAATCTGCGCCAAGGTCTGGCGCACGACGGATGTGCTGTCCGTCAGGTCGGGAAACCGCTCTACCAGAAAGGCTTGCAGCTTGGCGGCGATTTCGGGGGCCGCATTGATCAGCCCGGTCAATTGCTGCACCAGCGTCGGGATCACCGCCAGCACCAGAAGCACCGCCAGCACCAACGCCACCAGCGAGATTGTCGCCGTCGCCCCCACACGGGACAGTCCCGCACGCTCCAGCCTGTCAGCCACGGGATCAAGGAAATAGGCAATCGCCCCGCCAACAAGGAAGGGTAAAAGCACAGTGCCCAAAAGCCAGAGCAAAAGCAGGAACACCACCGTCGCGATGCCCCAGGATACAAGCTGTTGCCGCACGGGCAGGGCCATCGTCACGCCTCCGGGTCAGATGATGTCGATATTGCCTGTGCCGGGGTGTTGTGCAAGGGGCGGGTGGCGCAAAGGCGGTCTGCCGCTCTTTGCACCCTTAGGGCGCTTGCAGCGATTTCACATAATCGGACAGTTGCGCCAGCCGGATCGGGGTCGGGGTCATGATGCCGTCCCCCCCGTCATAGGGCACGGTTTCCCCGTCCAGAAGCGGCGCGAATTCCGGCATGACACGGTCGCCCTTGCCGCCTGTGTAGCCCCAGATTTGTGCCATCGTGCCGGTGGCCGGGAAATGACCGCCATTCTTGGCCGTCAGTTGCGTCAGATTGGCGGGTTTGGTCGCCAAGCCTTCGGCGTTCGGACCATCGCCAATGCCCTTGGACCCATGGCACCCCGCGCAGTAATCGGCAAAATCCTGCGCCCCGGTCGGCACGGGGTCCGCCGTCTGGGTGATCACACAGGCCGCAAGCCCGAAGGCGGCAATGACAGCAAGGGGAGCAAGGAACGCGGATTGCATCGGGGGCCTCCGGCAGAACTTCGTTTACATCAGTGAATCACGAAGCGCGCGGCGGTGCAATCATATGCCTGCCGCACAGGGTTTTCCCGCCGGGTTCAAGTGACGACCCGCCCCTGATCCAGCTTCACGATGCGGTCCATCCGCGCGGCCAGTTCCATGTTATGCGTTGCAATCAGCGCCGATAGCCCGGTTTCGCGCACCAAGGCCATCAGCGCGGCAAAGACCTGTTCGGCGTTTGCGGGATCGAGGTTGCCTGTCGGTTCATCGGCCAGCAAAAGGTCGGGCGCATTGGCCAGCCCCCGGCAAAAGGCCACGCGCTGTTGCTGGCCGCCTGACAGTTCCGCAGGCCGATGGTCTGCACGGTCTGCTACGCCGACACGGGCCAGCAGGTCACGCGCCCGCGCCTCGGCCTTGGCCTTGGGGGTGCCATTGGCCAGTTGCGGCAGGACGATGTTTTCCAGCGCCGAAAATTCCGGCAGCAGATGGTGGAACTGGTAGACAAACCCCACCTTTTCCCGCCGGGCGGCGGTGCGGCGGTCATCGGGCATGCCGGTCATATCCTGCCCGCCGATGCTGACCTGCCCCGCGTCCGGGCTGTCCAGCAGCCCTGCGATATGCAGCAAGGTTGACTTACCGGCACCGGATGGCGCGACCAGTGCCACCACCTCGCCGCGCGCCAAGGTCAGATCGACGCCGCGCAGCACGGCCACCTCATTGTGGCGGCCTTGGTTGTAGGTCTTGGTCAGGCCCTGCAAAACCAATGTGTCACTCATAACGCAAAGCCTCTACCGGGTTCATGCGGGCGGCACGGCGCGCGGGGAAGATCGTGACCACAAAGGACAGAAGCAGCGACAACCCCGCCGCCGCCGCCACATCGCGCCACTGCAACTGCGCGGTCAGGGTGTAGATCGGCCGCACTTCAGGATCCCAGACCCCGCCCCCGGCCAAAAAGTTCACCGCGTCAAAGATCGGGGTGAAGTAGATCGAAAACAGCGACCCCAAGACGATCCCGCCCAAAGTGCCCAAAATCCCCGTGGTTGCCCCGCACAGGAAAAACACCCGCAGGATCGCGCCTTCGGTCAGGCCCATGGTACGCAGGATGCCGATGTCACGCCCCTTGTTTTTGACCAGCATCACCAGACCCGAGATGATGTTCATCGCCGCAATCAGCACAAGGATCGACATCAGGATGAACATCATGTTGTCCTCGACCGTCAGCGCACGCAGGAAGCTGCCCGCCGAATCCTGCCATGTCCAGACCATCGCCTGCGGTCCGCCCGCCTGCAGCAGGGGCTGGGCGTAATCCTCGATGTTCTGCGGGCGTTCGACCGTCACCTCAATCTCATCGGCGCGGCCTTCGCGGTTGAAATAGGACTGCGCCTCGGCAAAGGGCAGGTAAACGCGCAAACGGTCGATATCCGGGCTGCCGGTGGTGAAAATCTGCGTCACCACATAGGCATTGATGCGCGGAGAGGTGCCAAAAGCCGTCTTGGCCCCATCGGGAGAGATCATGCGCAGCTTGTCGCCCACCGCGAGTCCCAATTCCCGCGCGACGCCCATGCCGATGGCGATGCCCGTGTCAAAGGCTGCGAGATCCCCTTGATCACCCTGACCATCGGTCATCGCGGGGATCGCGGCATAATCCTGCGCGCGGATGCCATAGACCTCGGCCCCCGAATTGCGGCCATTTGCGGTCAGCATCACCTGACCTCGCACCACCGGGGCGGCGCGGGTGACACCGGGCACACCCTTGATCCGGTCGGCCATCGCGTCAAAGTCCGACATTCCCCGGATCACGCGGCCTGTCGCAGGGTCCAGATCGCCGCCGGTATAGACCGTGACATGGGCATTGGCCCCCAGCAGGGTCGAGACGAACTCGGCCCGGAACCCCGCCCGGACGGACATGGTGACGATCAGCGCAAAGACCGCCAGCGTGATGCCGATCAGGCTGATCCACGTCATGACGGACACGCCGCCTTCGGACCGCCGCGCGCGCAGATAGCGCCAGGCGATCAGCCATTCATAACGGGCAAAGGGGCGGGGGGTTGGCATGGGCACGCTCGCAGTGATTGCGGCGCGACAGTGTCGGCTGCGTCCGCCAACGTCAAGGCAAGGGCCGCGCGGGGATGATCAGTTTGGCGTGTGGCGGGCTGACTACTGGGCGACCGCCAACGCCACGGCGGCAAAATGCAAGCCCGCCGCGATGGCGACGAACAGGTGCCAGATCGCATTGTGAAAGCGCAAGGCGTGCCATTTGTAAAACGCAACCCCCGCCACGTAAGTCAGCCCCCCCGCCACGATCAGCCCCAGCGACACTCCCGGCAGAGAGGCGCTGGCAGGCCCGATGGCAAGAACGCCGACCCATCCCAGCGCGATATAGGCAACCACGCTCAGCCGATCATAGCGGCCGGGCAGCACCACCTTGACCACCACCCCCAGCACCGCGCCGAACCAGACGGTGATCCCCAAAGCCCAGGCCCAAAGGGGTTGGTCGAACTGTACAACAATCGCCGTGTAAGTGCCCGCGATCATGACATAAATCGCCGAATGATCGAACCTGCGCAGCAGCCATTTCAATGCCGAGGGCGGGGTCATGTTATAGGCCAGCGAAAACCCGAACATCAGGAAATAGCCCGCAGCATAGACGGAAAGGGCCGCGAACAGCCCGAACTCCGCCTGCTGCAAGACATAGCCCAAAAGCATGGAAAACGCGATCACGCCAGCAAGCAACGCCAGCGTGTGCACGATGCCATCCGCGAGCAGCTCTGCGGTCGAGAACGGGCGCTTGGTCAGACGGGGATGTTGGTCGGGCAGGGACATGGGGGAAGGCTCCGGCAGGGTAGCGGAAAGGATGCGCCACCCGCCGCGCCTGTCAACGTCCCCCACCGAACCGTGACGCGACGTCAGCGCCGCATCGCCCAAGCCATCCCCCGCCGCAGCATCTGTTCGGGCACGCCGTGGTCGATCACATTGGCCTGATGGCCGAGCGCGTTGTAATAAACCCGGCCCTGACCCCAGCCCTTGGTGAACACCACTGGCATGGCGACGGGGCCGTTCACGGCATGGGGACCATCGACCACCGGAAAGTCGCAGACGGCGTGAACCTTCACCGCCGGATCGACGTGCAGGTAATATTGCTCGGACGTCACATCGAAATCCGGCAGGCCCGCGACGGTTTCGTGATCCGAGGTGACGCGCACCCGATATTCCACCCCGTCATTGCCCGGATGGGCCACCCATTGCGCGCCGGTCAGGAATTGCCAATCGACATTGGCGCGGAACGAGTCGCACATCCCGCCGTGGCATCCGGCCAGACCCGTGCCCGCCGCCACCGCCGCCGCGACGTTCAGCGCCTGCTCCTTGGCAATTTCGGACATGGTCCAGACCGGCACGATCAGATCAACCGCCGCCAGCGCCGCCGGATCGTCAAAGCATGCCAGTGTATCGGTCAGGGTCACGTCCACCCCTGCCTCACGCAGCCAGCCGGCGAAAAGGTTTGCCACCTTCTCCGGTTCATGCCCCGCCCAGCCGCCCCAAGTGATCAATGCCTGTGGCATGTTCGTCTCCCTCTTCCCCGTTGGGGCTGAGGAAACCCCATGCCTCATTTTCTGTCCACACATATCCTCGGGCGGGCGCTCGCGCACAGCCCGTTGGGGGAGGCCAGCCCCCCCTTGTCTTGCGAATTCTCTGCGAAAAGTCAGGGGGCGCACGCGCCCCCTCTGGCCCCTTGGGCCATTCACCCCCTGTGGATATTTAAGCAACGGGGAAGGGGGTCAGGGCAGAAGGGCGCTGGCGGCGATCAGGATGGCGGTTTCGGACAGATGCTGTGTTGCGCCAAGGATATCGCCGGTCTGGCCGCCGATGCGGGCATGGGCCAGGCGCGCCATCGCCAAGGCCGGGACAAGTGCGGCGAGGGTCAGGGGCAGGGCGACAAGGCCGAGGGCCGCCAGCGCCAAGGTCAGCGCCAAGGCGCAGGCCAGCGCCGCGCGCGGCAGGCTGGGGCGGCCGGTCCCGGCAGAAAGGCCACCCTGCCGCGCATTGGGCATCAGCGCCATCATTACGGCCATCGGGGCGCGCGACAGGGCCCCGGCGGCGATCAGCACAGCCATTGCGGAGGGTGCGGCGATCAGCGCCGTCAGGGCCGACCAGCGTGCAAGGCCCGTAATCATCAGCGCGAGCATGCCGTAACTGCCGATGCGGCTGTCTTTCATGATCTCAAGCCGTCGTTCCGGCGTCCATCCGCCGAACAGGCCATCGGCGCTGTCGGCCAAGCCATCCTCATGCATCGCGCCGGTGAGCAAGGCTGTAACCGCCATCACCCCGGCTGCGGTCACCCCGGCGGGCAGGCCTGTCGCCGTCCCAGCCCAAGCGGCAAGGCCCGCCGCTGCCCCGATGACGGCACCGACCAAGGGCCAGACCCAGACGGACCGCGCGCCGGAAAAGACGCGCTGCGGCAGGGGCAGACGGCTGAGCAGGCCAAATCCGCTGGCAAGATCATCGCCAAGTTGCGCCATGATGTCGCGAAGGGCCATGGTTCAGTCCTTTCCGGTCTGGCAGGCGGGCGAGGTCTTGGCTACTCCCTGTTCTGCCCGATTTGAACGAGGATTGCCATGACCGCCCCCTTTACCAGCCTTGCCGCCTTTCGCCAGCTTCTGTCGCAGATGCCCGCCGCCGATGCCGCAGCGCAGGCCGGGGCTGTGGCGCGCAATGGGCAATTGACCAAGCCGCCGGGGGCCTTGGGGCGGCTGGAGGATGTGGCGATCTGGTTTGCCGGATGGCAGGGCACGGACCGCCCGCATCTGGACCGCCCGCAGGTCATCGTTTTTGCAGGCAATCACGGCGTGGTGGCGCAGGGCGTTTCGGCCTTTCCGGCTGAGGTGACGGTGCAGATGGTGGCCAATTTCCGCACGGGCGGGGCGGCGATCAACCAGTTGGCGCGGGCCTTTGGGGCCACGATGTCAGTGCATGCCTTGGACTTGGACCGCCCCACCGCCGATTTCACGAAAGCCCCCGCGATGACGGAGGCCGAGGTGGTCGAAGCACTCGCCACCGGATGGAACGCAGTCGACCCATCGGCGGATGCGCTGGTGGTGGGCGAGATGGGGATCGGCAACACCACCCCTGCCGCTGCGCTGGCCTGTGCGCTGTTTGGCGGTGCGGCGGCGGATTGGGTCGGGCGCGGCACGGGCGTGGACGATGCAGGGCTGATGCGCAAGGCGCAAGTGGTGGCGGCAGGCATCGCCCTGCACGGCACCGCAGACCCGCTGGAGGTGTTGCGCTGTCTGGGCGGGCGCGAACTTGCCGCCATGGCCGGGGCGATTGCGCGGGCGCGGGCAGAGCGTATCCCTGTCGTGCTCGATGGCTTCATTTGCACCGCTGCGGCGGCCGTTCTGGAACGGGCCGTGCCGGGCGCGCTGGACCATTGCATCGCGGGCCATGTCAGTGCCGAGGCCGCGCATGGCCGATTGCTGGCCGCCTTGGGCAAGGAGCCGCTGTTGTCGCTGGGCCTGCGCCTGGGCGAAGGGTCAGGTGCTGCGCTGGCCTTGGGTGTGGTCAAGGGGGCGCTGGCCTGCCATTCCGGCATGGCGACCTTTGCCGAAGCCCAAGTCAGCGGAAGCGTCAGCGCGGGCTGACCGTTTCGCGAAGGCTGGACCGTTCGCGCTGCAACCACAGCGCGGACAGGATCAGCGGGCCATTTCCCACCTCACCACTGGCGACCAGTGCCATCAGGCGGTCAAAAGGGATGAGATGGCCGCGAATATCCTCGGCCTCGCCTTCCACGCCAAAGACGCCCTCGATGCCATCGGGCAGGTCGCAGAGCGCGACGTAGGAGTAGAGGTATTCGATCTTTGCCGCCGGGCTGGGGTAATACCCCGCCACCGGCAAGAGGGCGCCGGGGGTCAGCCCGGCCTCTTCCATCGCTTCGCGGCGGCCTGCCTGTTCCGGGGTTTCACCGGGGTCGATCCTCCCGGCGATGGCCTCAAGGCTCCATGGATTGGTGTCGCCGCGCACAAAGGGGCCGGGGCGGAATTGTTCGATCAGCAAGACCCGGTCACGTCGCGGATCATAAGGCAGCAGGGTGACCGCGTCGCCCGAGATGAAGGCCGCGCGATTGACGACCGGGCTGAGGCTGCCATCAAAGCGCCGAAAGGACAGGTCCATTTCTTCGACGGCAAAGAAACTGGCATAGGGCTGACGGTGGGCCTGCACCTGCACATCCCCCGGCATCGGTTGGCGGCGCAGACTGTGCGGTGCGGGGTCCGTCCCGGCCCTGAGACGAGAGGCCGCGCGCACCAGCATCGGCACCAGCCGCCGGGCGATGCGGGCCGGATCATGGTCCATCAGCGCAAGGATGTCGGGCAGGGCCGCGCGCAGGGCATCCGTCAGCGCGGGCGCGGGGTGCCAATCGGGGGCTGCACTGGCGGGGCCCGCGCTATCCGTGCCGCACCAGACCCGCGCCGCCTGCGCCTGACCGTCCACCTGCACCGTTGCGGACAGGGGCTGTCCGCCAAGGGATCGCATCACATGGTCCAGCCGGGCAAAAGCACCCTCCTCCAGCGTCAGCAGAACCCCCGGCACGCCTGCACCGCCCGGCACGGGATGGGCAACCGCGCCATCGGCAAAGGCTGCAAGGCGGTGTCCGTCCAACTGCGCGGGGCAGCCGGGCACGGGTCCGATCACCACGCCATGGACGTCGCGGTCGGACATCGGCCCGGCAAGGAAACAGTCGGTCATCGGCGCTTGTCCTTTGCTTCTGGGCAACTTTTTGCTGAAAGCCAATTCGGTGCCTAAGGCCAGTCCTGTGCCTAAGGCCAGCGCCGTCCTGCCACTTCGCAAGCCAGCCCTGCCAGCAGCCCACCGATCCCCATAACCAGCAAAAGATCACTGTGCCACAAATGAGGCGCAAATTTCATCGCCTGTTCAAAGATGCCGATCACCGCCTCCATCGGGCCTTTGTAGATCATGCGCTGTGTCAGGCGCAGCATCTCTAACAGGCCAAAGATCAACAAAAGCGTCACAACCGTCACCGTCACGGTCATCAGCCCGGTTGCCGCCGCCTCGCTGTAGCTTTGCTGCCCGCTCCGGGGGCCTGCGAGCCGCCAGCCCAGCAAGCCAGAGACCGACAAGGTGATGGGCAGCAACAGGCCGATCTTCATCCCCTCCGGCAGATAGGCGGGCAGGCGCAACGCGACCGCCGCGCCGATCAACGCAAAGAGCAAGGCCCCCATCAGTTTCGCCGCTGTCGGCATGGTCACCCCTTACACAGGTCGGGCACAAATCACGGACGCGTCCGCCGTCAGACGGGGCGCGTCACGGTGATCTGGGTCACGTCACAATTCCCGCCCTCAAACGCCCCGGCGCAGGAGGTCAGGTAGAAATTCCACATCCGGCGGAAACGGTCGTCGAACCCCAGTTTCGCCACCTCATCCCAGCGGTCGTTGAAAGTGTCATGCCACCGCCGCAGGGTCTGGCTGTAGCTTTTGCCGAATTCGATGGAGCCTTTGACGCGCAGACCCGCGCGCTCCACCTCGGCACGCAGCACCTTAGGCGCAGGCAGCATGCCACCAGGGAAGATGTATTTCTGGATGAAATCCACCGTATTGCGGTAAATCTCCCATCTGTGGTCGGCGATGGTGATGATCTGCAAAGTGGCGTTCTTGCCCGGTTTCAGGCGGTCGCGCAGCGTGTCGAAATAGGTGGGCCAGTATTTTTCGCCCACCGCTTCGAACATCTCGATCGAGGCGATGCCGTCATAGGTGCCGCGCTCATCGCGATAATCCTGCAACTTGATCGTCACGCGGTCCGACAGCCCCGCCTTGGCCATCCGCGCCACGGCATAGTCGAATTGCGCCGGGCTGATGGTCAGACAGGTGACGCGCAGGCCGCGTTCGGCGGCGGCATATTCGGCGAACCCGCCCCAGCCGCAGCCAATCTCCAGCACATGATCGCCGGGCTGTGCGCCCATCTGATCGACCATGGACTTGTATTTCTCGGTCTGTGCCTTTTCCAGACTTTCCTGCCCGGAATGAAAGATGGCCGAGGAATAGGTCATCGTGTCATCCAGCCAGAGCCGATAGAAGTCATTCCCAAGATCATAGTGATACTGGATGTTCTTCTTGGCCTGCCGTTTGCTGTTGGATTGCAGCCAGAAGCGAAGCTTTTCATAGGCCCGAACCAGCCCCATTCCCGGAAAGCCATCGTTCACAGCATCATTCTGCGGCAATTGTACCAGATCCAGCAGTGCTTGCAGATCGGGCGTGGACCACCAGCCATCCAGATAGGCATCACAGAACCCAAGATCGCCTTCGCGGATCAGACGGGCAAAGACATCGGGGTTGTGCACCTGCACTTCACCCACCGGACCGGGTTCCTTGCCCTCGACCCGGAAACGGCGGCCATCGGGCAGCACGAAATCAATCCGGCCAGAGCGCAGGGCCTTTAGCACCTCAAGCGACGCGGCGAAGTAACGTGGCAGGTTGGCCTGCCCTTTTGTCGTTGTCAGGACGTCCATTTTTCCCCCAAGGGACCAGTTCCCAAGATTGCGATGCAAGCAGATACGCGGCGGTGGCTCAAGGGTTTCATTGCGTCAATCCGCCACGGCGGCGCTGCGATTGGCCTGATAGGCCGCCAAAGCGCGATCCCGTCCCGCCGCCAAGTCAACCAACGGGCGCGGGTAGGGCTGTTTTGCGTCCAATCCCCACGCGCGCGGGGCGGCGTCAAAGTACGCCAAAGCCTCAGGCCCCGGTGCACGCCCCGGTGCACGGCTGAGTTCCGCGATGAACCGTTTGCGATAGCGTTGCAGGGGGTCGAATTTCTCGGCCTGCGTTGCCGGGTTGAACACCCGGAAATAGGGCGCGGCATCGGGGCCTGATCCTGCCGCCCATTGCCATCCCATCGCATTGGCCGCCGGGTCCCAGTCAATCAGGCAATCGGCGAACCAGTCCAGCCCCAGTTTCCAATGCGTCAGCATGTGTTTGGTCAGGTAGGACGCCGCGATCATCCGGGCGCGGTTGTGCATGGTGCCGGTCACATACATCTCACGCATGGCGGCATCGACGAAGGGTTCCCCCGTCATGCCCTGCCGCCAACGATCCACCGCCGCACTGTCGCTCTGCCAGCCAAAGCTGTCCCAATCGGGTTTCCAATTGGCGGCCAGAATATGCGGGGTGTGATGCATCAGGTGGTAGGAAAACTCGCGCCACACCAGTTCTTTCAGAAAGGTCTCCGCCCCGGCACGGCCCTGTTCCATCGCGGCCCAGCCTGCATGCCAGATGCGACGCGGCCCGATTTCCCCATAGGTCAGGTTTTCCGACAGGCGCGAGGTTGCAGGGGTATCAGGCAGGTCACGGTCGGTCGCATAGCGCTCCACCGGACCCGCCAAAAACGCATTCAGGCGGTCCAGCGCCGCCGCTTCTCCCACACGCGTGTGGGGCAGGACGACCGCAGCCCCCCGGCGCATCGCCGCCCCCATCTGCCAATCGTCCAGCCGGTCAGAGGCAGGCCAGTGATCGGGTGCGGGCAGGTTGGCAGGGGCAGGCACCGGTGCAGGCACATCCCTCCCGCGCACGGCGCGCCAATAGGGCGTGTAGACGCGGTAAAACCCGCCCGTTCCCGTCTCAACCGTCCAGGGTTCATGCAGCAGATGGCCTGCATGGCTGTCCGCGATCAGACCGCGCGCCCGCAGCGCCGCCTTCACCGCCGCATCCCGCGCCTTGGCCGCAGGATCATAAAGCCGCGACCACAGCACGCCTGCGGCCCCGACCTCATCCACCAGCGCTTCAAGCACCGCCAACGCCGGACCCCGCCGCAGGATCAGGCGCGACCCCATCGCCGCCAGACGCGCGGCAAAATGCGCGATCCCCAAACCCAGCCGCCATTTCGGCGCGGCCCCCAAGCCGTCGGTTTCGGGATCAAGGATGAAAACCGGAATCACAGGTCGCCCCGTCGCCAAGGCCGCGGTCAGCATTGGCAGATCGTCCAGCCGCAAATCGCGCCGGAACCACAGGATCAAGGGGGCGGTGGAATTAGACTGCGGGCTGGCCATGATGGGTCTGCTTTTTGTTATGATTTGGTCAGGTAACCGGATACGCCGCCGCACCGTCTCTGGATCACCCGAAAATGACGCATCCGTGAGGCGACGTGGGCAAGACGGGATGGCACTCTATCTGTCAACCACCATCCCCGACAGCCCCGGAGCCTGCCGATGCGGATCCTTGCCTTGTTCCTGACCCTGACGGCCCTTGCCCTGCCCGCCAGCGCGCAAGAGCGCCCGCCGTCGAATTGCTTTGCCCTTGCCCAAGGCACGGACGCGCCGCGCGTCATTCCTGCAAGCTGGGGGGATGAGGTGCAGACCGACCATGTCCGCATCCGCTATCTGGGTCACGCCAGCTTTGCCATCACCTCGGGCGGGGTGATGGCGGTCACCGATTACACCGGCTGGATCGGGAATCCCGATGTGGTGCCGGATGTGGCGACCATGAACAACGCCCATTCCACCCACTGGACCGCCAATCCTGACCCGCGCATCCCGCATCTTCTGCCCGGTTGGCCCGATGCCAATGGTCCGGCGCAGTATGAACTGGACCTCGGCGCGATGCTGGTCCGCAACGTTACCACCGACACGCGCGGCCCCTTTGGCGAAGGGGCGCGGGCCGACGGCAATTCCATCTTCGTGTTCGAGGCCGGGGGGCTGTGCATCGGCCATCTGGGCCACCTGCACCAAATCCCCAATGACGAACAATACGCCGCCATCGGGCGTCTGGACGTGGTGATGGTGCCGGTCGATGGTGGCTATACTCTTGGCATCGACGACATGGCGGGCATCGTCAAACGCCTGCGCGCCAGCGTGGTGATCCCGATGCACTGGTTTTCCGGCGCCTCGCTTGAGGTGTTCAAGACCCGGATGGAAGGCGAATTCGACATCGTCGAAACCGGCCTTGCTGAGATGGACTTCGCGCCGAACGAATTGCCGGGGCGACCCGCGATCCTGATCCTTGATCCCACACCCATCCCCTAATTTGGCCCCTGACCGCTTTTCCCCGCGCCCGCCGTAGGTTATGCCGAACGACAGAGGTGCCCCATGCTGAACCCCGCAGATCCCGCCTTCCTCGCCACGCTGGCCGCCCGCCTGCCCGAAGGCAGCTTGCGGCCCGCAGAGGCGCGCTATCTGGAAGAACCGCGCGGGCGTTGGCACGGGTTGGCCGGGGCGGTGGCCTTGCCGCGCACAACGGATGAGGTGGCAACGGTCGTCCGCGCCTGTGCGGCGGCGCGGGTGGGGATCGTGCCATGGGGAGGGGGAACCGGTCTGGTCGGCGGGCAGGTCATGCCCGAAGGCCCCGCGCCGGTCCTGTTGTCGCTAGAGCGCATGGCCGCTGTTCGGGGGCTGTGGCCCGCGGAAAACGCCATCACGGTTGAGGCCGGGATGACCCTGCAAGCGGTGCAACAGGCGGCAGACGGGGTGGGGCGGCTTTTCCCGCTGTCACTGGCCTCCGAAGGGACGGCACAAATCGGCGGGGCTTTGGGCACCAATGCCGGGGGGCTGAACGTGCTGCGCTACGGCAATGCGCGTGACCTCTGTCTGGGGGTCGAGGCGGTGATGGCCGATGGCAGCATTCACCACGGGCTGAAACGCCTGCGCAAGGACAACACCGGCTACGACCTGCGCCATCTGCTGATCGGGTCCGAGGGCACGCTGGGCATCATCACCGCCGCCTCGCTGCGCCTGTTCCCGCGCCCGGATGTGAACCTGACGGCGATGCTGGTGGTGCCATCCCCCGCCGCCGCGCTGGACCTTCTGACAATGGCGGGCGCGCTGGCCCCCGGCATGGTTTCGGCCTTTGAACTGATGCACCGGATGGGATTCGATTTCCTGTCCCAGACCATGCCCGAAGTGACGCAACCCTTTGCCACCGCGCCGGAATGGTCGGTCCTGCTGGAACTGGGCCTGCCCGCCTCGGTCCCGGCCGAAGAAATGATGGCCACGCTTTACGCGCAGGCCGACGCGGCGGGATTGGTGCTGGACGGGGTGATCGCCGCGTCAGAAACCCAGCGCGCCCAGCTTTGGCGCATCCGCGAGTCGATCCCCGAAGCGAACCGCAGGATAGGCTCGATATCCTCGCATGACATCAGCCTGCCACTTTCTGCGGTGCCCGATTTCATCCCGCAGGCGCTGGATGCACTGGCCCGGATCGACGGCTTCCGAGTCAACTGCTTTGGCCATCTGGGCGACGGCAACTTGCATTTCAACGTCTTTCCCGCTGAAGGTCGCACGCGCAGCGACCACGACCATCAGCGCGACGCGGTCAAGACCTGCGTGCATGATCTGGTGGACCGGATGGGCGGATCGGTCAGCGCCGAGCATGGCATCGGGCGGCTGAAAGTGGGTGATCTGGAACGCTACGGCGATCCGACGAAACTGGCCGCCATGAGGGCGATCAAGGCGGCGCTTGACCCGGTGGGGATACTCAATCCCGGTGCGATGCTGCGCTGATGCGCTGCGCCCGCGAATTCTCCTGCGCCCGCGACTCTTCGTGCGAAAGTTCAGGCGCTCCGCCCCGTCGGATGGCGTGATTTCTAAAAGAAAAATCGTGCGTCTGATGAAGGGGGGAAAGTGCAGGTTTCTGTTGCCAGGTACCTGCGAACCCCGCCTTACGGTGCTACCCGCAAGGACTTAGTTTTGATATTGCGAGCCGCTTACGCGGCCAGCGCCATCGGAGCACGGTTGTCATTGGCAACTGTGATCTTGGACCGATAACGGTGGTACCTCACCGGGTAAAAGCTGGCCTCTTTGAACGTCCGTCGATCCTGTTTCGGCCCCTAACCCCCGCAATGACCGGGTGGAATGGTGGAGCCGCCGGGTACCGCCCCCGGGTCCGAGCCGTCTATTACAGGTGCGTTTATCACCATAGTCCGGGTTGCCCCGAACAAGAGAAGATATAGGACGGACTGCCGCGCGTCACAAGGGTGAAGCAGCGCTTTCCAAAACATCGGCCGACAGGCGCGCGCGCGGCATTTCCAGAAAAATCCGGTCTGCCGTCGACTCGGTTTCTATCATTCCCTCACGCTGGTAAAAGGCCAGTGCGCGGACGTTGGGCCGCAGCACGCTGAGGCGCAAGGTCAGGTTGGCGGCGTCCGCCTCGCGCCGCACCAGCGCCAAAAGCTGCCGTCCCCAGCCGCGCCCTTGGACCCCGGGCGCGAGGTAAAGCTTTCGCAGTCGCAAGTGCCGGTCTTCCCGCTCAACCATCAAATAGCCGACGGCTTGCCCGTCAAACAGCGCAACGCGCGTGTTCGAAAGATCAAAGGCCGACAGAACAGCGGGATGAAATTGCCCCCAAAGTGCCAAGGTATGTGTCTCCATCACATCGCGCTCTAGCGCGGCGAGGAACAGGGAATCGGCTGGGGTTGCGTGGCGAAGGTTAATCATGCGGCCAAGATGGTCTGCCATGATGACACCAAGACGACAAAGGCCGCCCGGATCGATCCGGACGGCCTGCTGCTGTTCGCCAATTTGGCGCGGGATCAGAACCCTTGCTTGATCAGTTCGAATTCCTGCAACTGACGTTCACGCAGCGACGGGTCGTTCGGCACTTGCGGCAGCGACGGGGCGCTGACCGGCTGCAGACCGGCTGTCACCAAGGTCTCAGCCGGAATTTCCGACATGCCGACGGTGTTGGAATGGCCATAGCCCAAACCTTCCACCAGGGCTCCGGCGGCATCATGGCGCAGCCAACTGTTGACGAAGTCGTAAAGCTTGTCCTCGTTGCCGGGGCCGTCCTTCATGTTGACCCAGCCGCAGACGAAGGTGGACGCCCCCTCTTTCGCCTCACGCTGGAAGCCGACGGGGAACCCTTCGGCCTGCAACAGCGCCACGCCGTCGTTCCACGACCACGCGATCAGCACTTCGCCCGACATCATCAACTGCGTCTGTTCCGACGGATCGGCCCAATAGGCGCGCACATTCGGATGCACCGTGCGCAGCCATGCGGCGGCGGCCTGGAACTGCTCTTCGGTGATGGCGGTCCAGTCAGTCACGCCGGTGGCGAGATAGGCCAGCGCCCAGACGTCATCCGACGAATCGGGCAAGGAGATACGGCCCGCATATTTCGGATCGGCAAAGACCTGCAGCGTCGCCACATCCTCGGCCGGG
This sequence comes from Rhodobacteraceae bacterium PARR1, assembly GCA_002256185.1. GTDB lineage: Bacteria > Pseudomonadota > Alphaproteobacteria > Rhodobacterales > Rhodobacteraceae > Paragemmobacter. The sequence continues at coordinate 18,729 of NKIT01000013.1, forward strand.
ACTTCCTTGGTGTTGTAGGCCACTGCGGTTGCGCCCCAATAGGACGGCAGATACCACAGGCCCTGATCATCCTTGAACACCGGGCTTTCCAGCATCTTCGGGTCCAACTGGTCCAGCGAGGTCAGCTTGGACGTGTCCCACGGCTCGATCAGGCCCGCATCGCGGTATTTCGACACCATCTGCGAGCAGGGATGCACCGCATCCGCCTTGAAACCCGACGCCACCTTCTGGAACGCTTCATCATCGTCGCCAAAGAAGGCGAAGGTGGGCACATCGCCATGTTTGGCGACGTAGTCGGTGAACAGTCCGTCAATCTCGAACCCGGACCAGTCAAAGACGGTCAATTCGGAATCGGCAGCCATCGCCGGGGCGGCGACCGAGAGCGCAAGCGCGGTAGAGGCAAGCAGGCGTGTGAAACGGGTCATTCGATCCTCTGTCCTGTTGAAACTGTCAGGGCGAGAGTTTGAACCCGCCCCCGATGGGTTATGCCAAAACGCTACGAAGGCGGCGCATCCCCCGCAAGCGCATTGTTCAGATTGGGGCGGCTTGCCGCAACGGCAAGTGGCAGGACGTTCAAAACCGTGCAATATCCGTCGTGAATTCCGACAGGTTGGGGGGAGATGACCATGTTCCGTGCGTTGGTGGTGGAAAAAGATGGGGCGGGCGTGGCGCAGGCCAGCGTGCAGACCCTGACCGAAGACCGGCTGCCGCAGGGCGACGTGACCGTGGCGGTCGAGTATTCCACCCTGAATTACAAGGATGGGCTTTGCCTTGGCTCTGGCGGCGGCATGGTCCGGGTCTGGCCGCATGTGGCGGGCATCGACTTTGCGGGCACCGTCGAATCGTCCGACGATCCGCGCTACGCCCCCGGTGACCGCGTGGTGCTGACCGGCTGGCGCGTCGGCGAAAGCTGGTGGGGCGGCTATGCGCAAAAGGCGCGCGTCAAGGCCGATTGGCTGGTGCCGCTGCCTGCGGGCATCACCACCCGGCAGGCGATGGCGGTTGGGACCGCAGGCTTTACCGCCATGCTCGCCCTGATGGCCTTGGAGGCGCAGGGCCTGACCCCCGATCAGGGCGAAGTCCTCGTGACCGGGGCCGCAGGCGGCGTGGGGTCCATCGCCATCGCCTTGCTGGCCGCGAATGGCTATCAGACGGCGGCCGTGACCGGACGGCCCGAAACGGAAAGCTATCTGCGCGACCTTGGTGCCACCCGCATCGTGCCGCGCGCCGATCTGGCCGAAACGGTCAAGAAGCCGCTGGAATCCGAAATCTGGGCCGGGGCGATCGACAATGTCGGCGGTCCGATGCTGGCGCGGCTTTTGGGGCAGATGAAATCCGACGCGTCGGTTGCCTCTATCGGGCTTGCGGGTGGTGCGGACCTGCCCGCCAAAGTCACCCCCTTCATCCTGCGCGGCGTCAACCTTCTCGGCATCAATTCGGTCACCGTGCCTTACGCCAAGCGTGTCACCGCGTGGCAGCGCATCGCCGCCGAACTGCCGATGGACAAGCTTGAGGCGATGATCCAACCCGCCACCCTCGCCGATCTGCCTGCGTTGGGGGCGGCGATCCTGCAAGGGCAGGTGCAAGGCCGCGTCGTGGTGGATGTGAACGCCTGACGTGACTGCCTGACGGGCGAGGCACTTTGTCCCTTCAGCTTGGCTCAAATACCCCGGGGGCTGCGGGGGCTGGCCCCCGCTCCTTCGGCCAGACACAGGCGCATGCGCATCAGGCCCTTGCACTGCCCGCCGGGCTTTGCCATCAATATCCCTGAGGCGGTCACCGCCTCTGCCGTCGGGGACACATCCCGCGCGGCCCGGCTGGAAGACCTGCCACGGACCCGGAGACACCGGCCCGTGCAGGGCGTGACCGGGGCCTTGGCGCAGATGTGAAGGAAAGACCCGATGCCCACCCTCGACCTTGATTTCGTGCGCGCACAGTTCCCGGCCTTTTCCTCGCCGGTGCTCTCGACTCATGCGTTTTTCGAAAACGCCGGCGGGTCTTTCCCCTGCCGCCAAGTGGTGGACCGCCTGCACCGCTTTTACACCGACCGCAAGGTGCAGCCCTATGCGCCCTATCCGGGCGCGCAGGCAGGCGGGGACGAGATGGATGAGGCCCGCACCCGCCTTGCCGCGCTGATGGGGGTTGCGCCGGATGAGGTGTCCTTTGGCCCCTCGACCAGCGCCAACACCTACACCTTGGCCCAGGCCGTTCGGCGCTGGCTGGCGGGCAGCGACGGCGCGGTGATCGTTACCAATCAAGACCATGAGGCGAATTCCGGCGTCTGGCGTCGCTTGGCCGAGGATGGGGTTGAGGTGCGCGAATGGGCCATTGATCCCCAGACCGGATTGCTGCGGCTTGAGGATTTGCGCCCCCTGATGGCCGATGGTCGGGCGCGGGTGCTGTGTTTTCCGCATTGCTCGAACGTCGTTGCCGCGATCAACCCGGTGGCTGAGGTTTGCGCCATCGCGCGTGCGGCAGGCGTTCGCACCGTGGTGGATGGCGTCAGCTACGCGCCCCACGGCTTTCCCGACATTCCGGCGCTTGGCCCGGATGTCTATCTGTTTTCGGCCTACAAGACCTATGGCCCGCATCAGGGCATCATGGTCGTGACCCGCGATTGGGGGATGGAACTGCCCGCGCAGTGCCACTCCTTCAATGCAGGCAGCCTGTACAAACGCTTCACCCCCGCAGGTCCGGATCATGCCCAGATTGCCGCCTGCGCCGGGATGGCCGATTATATCGACGCGTTTTACGACCATCACTTCGCAGGTGACGCCGCGCCGCGTGAGCGGAACAACGCCGTCCATCACCTGATGCGCGCGCAGGAAGAGACGGTCGTTGCCCCGCTTCTGGACTACCTCGCCGCCCGCAATGACCTTCGCCTGATCGGCCCGCGCCATGCTGCCGACCGTGCACCGACCGTGGCGGTGGCGCTCGACCGCGCGGCGGAACCGGTGTCCGAGGCTTTGGGACAAGAGGGCATCGCCTGCTGGGCGGGGGATTTCTACGCCGTGCGTCCGTTGCAGGCGATGGGGGTGGATTTGGACAAGGGCGTGCTGCGCCTGTCCTTGGTGCATTACACCAGCGCGGACGATGTCAGCCGCCTGATCAAGGCCTTGGACCGGCATCTGTGACCAAAGACCCGCGCGCCCTTAACAACGCGCGGGTGAGGCACAGGGCAGGAAACCGGGACGCAGCACCATCACCATGGGCGTGGCGGGCAGGGTGTCGGGCGACAGATCGACGGAAGCCTGGTCGATCTCCACCACCTCCCATTCGGCGGAGAGGTCGGACAAGAACACCTCCAGCGTGGTTTCGGAAAACCAATGCGAAGGGATAATGATCTTCGCCCCAAGGCCACCGGCGATGGCGGCCATCGCGACCGGTTCCATCGCCCAACCATTGTCCACCGGCACAATGGCGACATCCAGATGGCCAATCGCCCGTTGCTGTGCCGGGCTCAAGGCCGTTTGCAGATGGCTGAAATGGCCGATGCACAGACCCGCCGCTTCAAACACAAGGACCGAGTTGCCATCCATCACCGGCGGCTGATCGTCATAGGTGCCCAATGTGTCCGTGGTCACGTTGCGGATCACCATTTCGGGCAATTCCAGCCGATGCCGTGCCGGGATACCATCCACAGACCAGCCGCGCAGGACATGGGGGATGCGCGGATCGGGGCGGTCGGTCTTGTGGGTCAGATGAGCGCTGTTCATCGTGATCACCGTTGGCAGGATGTCAGGATCATGGCTGATGAACCCGGCGAAATCGGCCACCGCCATCACATTGCGCGTGCCGATGACGAAGGTGGATTGTTCGATGAAATGCAGGCGCACCCGGTCGCGCGGCAGGTAGTCTTGCCATGGCACGTTTGCCGCCATCCCCTGACCGGGCGGGGTGCTGTGGCAGGGCGTGGCTTGGGCCAAGGACAGATCCGCAAGCGTCACCGCCAAAAACAAACCCGCCAAGGATCGAAGCCCTGCCCTGATGGCCCATGGCACGCGTTTCATTCATCCCACCCACAAAGCCGATCCGGCACAGCACCAAAGCAAAGGTATCACCAAAGCAAAGGTATCCGTCGCCCAACCCTGAACATACGACAGGACACAGAAAGACAATCCCGGCACACAGCCGCGCCGTAGCAGATTCTTTCCCCCGGGCGCTGCGCCACAGGCGACGGTTGCTTTTCGCCACCGGCCCCGAGCAAGACCCTTCCGTCACGCCCCGCCCCGGCATAGGCTTCGCGCCGCAACTGTCACTGACGGGAGGGAACAATGACCGAAGCACGCCAAATGGGATTTGACACACTGGCCATCCATGCCGGGGCAGAGCCTGATCCGGCCACCGGCGCACGGCAGGTGCCGATCTACCAGACCACGGCCTATGTGTTCAAAGACGCCGACCACGCGGCGCGTCTCTTCAACCTGCAAGAGGTGGGTTACATCTACTCCCGCCTGACCAACCCCACGGTGTCGGCGCTGGCCAACCGCGTTTGCGCGCTGGAAGGCGGGGCAGGGGCGATTGCCTGCTCATCCGGCCACGCGGCGCAGATCATGGCGCTGTTCCCGCTGATGGGGCCGGGACGGAATGTGGTCGCCTCCACACGGCTTTACGGCGGGACGATGACGCAGTTCAGCCAGACCATCAAACGCTTTGGCTGGTCGGCGAAGTTCGTCGATTTCGACGACCTCGCGGCGCTTGAGGCGGCCGTGGACGGTGACACCCGCGCGATTTTCTGCGAATCCATCGCCAATCCGGGCGGCTATATCACCGATCTGGACGCTGTGGCCGCCGTGGCCGACAAGGTGGGATTGCCGCTGATCGTGGACAACACCTCGGCCTCGCCGTACCTCTGCAACCCGATCAAACACGGGGCCACCTTGGTGGTGCATTCGGCGACCAAGTATCTGACCGGGAACGGCACCGTCACGGGCGGCATCGTGGTCGACTCGGGCAAGTTTGACTGGTCTGCATCCGGCAAGTTCCCGTCCTTGTCTGAACCCGAACCCGCCTATCACGGCCTGACCTTCCACCCGACCTTGGGCGCGATGGCCTTCACCTTTCACTCCATCGCCATCGGTCTGCGCGATCTGGGCATGACCATGAACCCGCAAGGCGCGCATTACACGCTGATGGGGATCGAAACCCTGTCCCTGCGGATGCAGCGCCATGTCGAAAACGCCCAGAAGGTGGCGGAATGGCTGGAGAAAGACCCGCGCGTCGCGACCGTCACCTATGCGGGTCTGAAATCCTCGCCCTATCACGACCGCATCGCGCGCATCTGCCCGCGCGGCGCCGGGGCCTTGTTCACCTTTGCCCTGAAATCGGGCTATGAGGGCTGCATCAAGCTGATCGACAACCTGAAACTCTTCAGCCATGTCGCGAACCTTGGCGATACACGGTCGCTGATCATCCATTCGGCCAGCACCACGCACCGCCAGTTGACCGAAGAACAGCAGATCAAGGCCGGGGCCGCGCCGAATGTGGTGCGCCTGTCCATCGGGATCGAGAATGTCGAGGATATCATCGCCGATCTCGATCAGGCGCTGACGGTCGCGAGCGCCTGAATCGAACATTTCCGATTGCGCGGTCCGGGTCAAACCGGGCCGCGCTTTTCATTTTGCGATAAGGGCGTCACTTCGCCTCAAAGACCAGCGTCACGCTGGCGGTCATCCCGACCTCACCCCCTGCCACCGGAACAGCGGAATCCTGCACCATGTCTTTGCGATACATCGGCTGCGGGGCCATGTAGGCGCTGCCTTCGGTGATCGACACCAAACGCCCCAAAGTCACCCCCGCTGCTGCTGCCAATTCCTCGGCGCGCACCCGTGCATCGGCCACGGCATCTTTGCGCGCGGCGGTCATCACGGGCTTGGGGTCTTGCAGGCCAAAGGTAATTCCGTTCAGCGTATTCGCGCCATCGGTCACCACCGCATCCAGCACCGTGCCCAGCTTGGTCAGGTCACGCACCCGCACCGACAGCATGTTCATCGCCATATAGCCGGAAATCACCGACCCCGCGCCATCGGGCGTGCTGGTCCAATTGGGGTTCAAGGACAGGTTCGACGTCTGGATGTCCCGCCCCTCGATCCCCGCCGCCGCCAGCCGGTCCATGATCGCTTTGAGGGCGGCTGTATTGGTCGCCAGCGCCTCAGCCGCCGAAGGGCCTTCAGAAGTGACGCCCAGATCCACCGTGGCAAGGTCAGGCGCGGCTTGCGCGGTGTTCTCGCCCGTCACGGTGATCAGCGCGGCCTCTTGCGCCGTGGCGGTCAAGGGAAAGGCGCTCAGCGCCAGCATCAGCGCAGCGGCGGGAAGGTTTGGAAATCGCATCGCAGGAAACCTTTCAGCGGATGGGCTTGCACGGCCTTGCGCGCAAGGGGGCCAAATCGCCCCGCCTCAAAGTCGCATGCCTGCGCGGCAGACGACACCCACAACCGCGTGACAAGCACCAAGGAGGCGCGGGCTTTTTCTTCCCTTCGGCGGAAAGCTGCTGTAGGAAGTTTGCAACCCCCCGGGCGGCGTTTCCGCCCCAATCGCAGACATGCTAGACCCGTGCAATGAAACCCAGATTTGCCATCCGTTTCGCCGATGACGGTCTCGCCCTGCTGCACCGTGACCGGCGCGGCTGGGTAGAGGTTGGTGACACCGCCTTTGACACGCCCGACCTCGATGAGGCGTTGGCTTGGCTGCGCGCCAGCGCACTCGGACTGTCGCCCGAAGGGATAGAGACGTGGTTGGTCTTGCCCAACTCGCAGATCCTTTACACCGATGTCACGGTGGACGGGGGCAATGATGCCGCCCACCGCGCCACCATCGCGGCGGCGCTGGAAGGGCGGACGCCCTACGACGTGGCCGATCTGGTCTATGATTTCATCCTGACCGGGCAGGTGGCGCAGGTCGCCGTCGTCGCACGGGAAACGCTGGAAGAGGCCGAAGGTTTCGCCGTCCAGCACGGGCTGAACCCCGTGGGCTTTACCGCCGTGCCGGGGGCAGGGGTGTTCGATGCCGCGCCCTTCTTTGGCATGACGGCGGCAGCGGCCATGCTCTTTCCGGGCAAGGCCGTCCGGCGTGAAGCGCGCCCCGTGGTTGTTGCCCCGCCCAAGTCAGACCCCGCACCCCCGGCCGCAGCGCCTGTGCCAGAGATGATCGCCCCCGCCGTCGCGACGGCTGCTGACACGCCGCCGCCGGTCGACGCGCCCTCGCATGTGGATGTGCCCTCGCCGGAACCGGCAGTCGAAACCCCGGCGGTGACGGCGTTTGACCCGATCCCCGTGCCTGTCCCCGTGCCTGTCGCCGCCTTTGTGGACGCAGAGCCGTCACCGGCACCTGAGCCGTCCCCTGCGGCTCAAGCGCCTGTGCTTCAGGCGCCTGTGCTTCAAGCGCAGGACGTGCTGGCCTTTGACCCAATTCCTGCGCCCCCTTCGCCCGAGCCTGCATCCCCCGCCCCGGTGGTTGAGGTCGAAGAGGCCCCGATCGCGCTGGATGTGCCGGACGAATACGAACCGCCCCGCTTTACCCTGCGCGCCGGGGATGGCCTCGCGGTCACGTCGCCGGAAACCGCCGCGGAAGAGGATGAACCCACAACGCCGGTGCCGTCCAGCATCGCAGCATCCTTGTCCTTTGCCTCGCGCCGCACGGTCGAGGCGAGCATTTCCCGTGTTGACGCGGCAAAGACGGCGCGCAGCGTCGGGGCTGCAACGCGCGGCCAACCCGGCCTGACCGCCCCAACGGACAGCGCGGCCCCGCCGCCGCCGCCCGCTGTCGCCCCGCCACCACCCGCCAAACCGGATGTGGCGCGGCCAAAGATTTCCGCCCCACCTGTGCCGGAACGGCGCAGCACGGTCCGGGTCACGGCAAAGCAATCGCCCGCCGGGGCCGCCGCCGCTGGCAAACCGACGGAATTCAACCCCAAGGCGCGGCCCCCTGTGCCGGGCAAGCCGCGCTATCTGGGACTGATCCTGACCGGGGTGCTGCTGTTGTTTCTTGCCGTCGCTGCGGCGCTGTCGAATTACCTGATCGCCGGTCTTGGCTGGGACGATCCCGCGCCAGAGGTGCAGACCGCCACGTCGGACAGCACGCCCGCGACGGCGCCAGATGCGACCGCGACCACTGCGACTGCGACCACTGCGACCACTGCGACTGCGACTGCGACCACTGCGACCGAAGCGCCTGCCACCGAAACGGCTGCGACCGACACGACCGCCGCAGCGCCAGACGCCGCGCCCACGGACCCAGCCGCCGCAGCGCCAGCCGTTACCGCATCGGGTGAGCCTGCCCCGAGCGTTGCCGGAACGCCAGCCACTGTCGCCGCAGCCCCGCCATTGGCCGAAGAAATCATCCTGTCCTCGGCCGATCAGGCCCCATCGGCCAGCGATGCCGGGGCCTTGCCCGACCCGCAGGCGCAGGGCGATCCTCCGCCTGCCGGTGTGGCAGCACCGCCTCCTTTCGGCACGGTGTACCAGTTCGATGACAAAGGCCTGATCGTTCCGACGCCCGAAGGGATACTGACCCCGGAGGGCGTTCTGCTTGTGGCCGGTCCGCCACCCCTGAAGCCGCCCGCCCGTCCCGAAGGATTGGTGCCCGAAGGTCTGGTGCCGCAGACCGTGGCCGCCACAGCCGCCGCACCCGTGGTGGCGGAGCCGTTCCTTGCCGATCCCGCACTCGCCGGGGCACGCCCGCGTGCGCGCCCGGCCGATCTCAGCCCGCCGCCGACCAACAGCGGCGCGCTGATCCCAGCCAGTGCCGCTGCGACGGATGTGCTGGCGGCCGCGCCGAACACCGGATTGCGCCCCGCTGCCCGCCCTCAGTCCGTTCTGGATGCCGGGGTGCAGGCGCAAGAAGCGCAACTCGCCGCCGCTTCGCTTGCCTCGGGGGCTTTGGCCGATCCCAACCGGTCTGTGCTTGCCATCGCCGTCTCGCGTCGTCCCGCCCCGCGCCCCGCCGACATGGCCCGCGCGGTGGAGGCTGCGGTCGCCGCCGCCGCCCGCCAGCCAGAGCCGGCACCGCAGCCGGAACCCGAACCCGAACCGCAACAGGCCGCCAACCCCGACATCGCGCCCGAGATGCTCGCCGAAGCCGAAGTGGATGAGCCTGAGGCCGCGATGCCCGCCGTCCCCACCCGCGCCAGCGTGGCGAAACAGGCAACGGTGGCGAATGTGCTCAGCCTGTCCAAGCTCAGCCTCATCGGCATCTATGGCACGCCGTCGAACCGTCACGCGATGGTGCGGCAGGCCAATGGCCGCTACGTCAAGGTCTCCATCGGTGACCGCATCGACGGTGGCCGCGTCGCCGCCATCACCGAGTCAGAGTTGCGCTATCAAAAAGGCGGGCGCATGCTGGTTCTGGAAATGCCGCAGGGCTAAGGCGGGACCGCCTTTGGCAAGACCGCGCGGCCCCTCGCGGGAAAGGACGTCGCATGGAAAGCGTGTTGTTGCAGGCCAGCATCTACCTTGGCGCAGCCGTGCTTGTGGTTCCTCTTGCCGTGCGCTTTGGCCTTGGGTCGGTGCTTGGCTATCTTGCGGCGGGCATCCTTGTCGGGCCGGTGATGGGCCTTGCCGGGGCAGAGACGGCGGATTTGCAGCATTTTGCCGAATTCGGCGTGGTGCTGATGCTGTTCCTGATCGGGCTGGAGTTGGAGCCCCGCGCCCTTTGGGAGATGCGGCACAAGCTGATCGGTCTGGGCGGCGCGCAGGTGGTCTTGACCACGGCGGCGCTGACGCTGGCGGGTCTGGCGATGGGCTTTGTCTGGCAGGTCGCCTTGACCTTTGGGCTGATGCTGTCGCTGTCTTCGACCGCCATCGTGCTGCAAACCCTGTCGGAAAAGCACCTGATGCGCACCGCCGGGGGGCGGGCGTCGTTTTCGGTGCTGCTGACGCAGGATATCGCCGTCATCCCGATGCTGGCCGCGCTGCCCTTGCTGGCGCTGCCGCTGCTCGCAGGCTCTGCTGATCCAGAGGCCGCCACCCAAGACGCCCACGCCGCCACCGGCCATGCCGCGTCGATGCTGTCATGGATCGACCACCTGCCGCCATGGGGGGTCACGCTTCTGACGCTGGCCATCGTGGCGGGCATCGTGCTGGGCGGGCATTTCCTTGCGCGCCCCGTCTTCCGCTTCGTTCATGCCTCGCGCCTGCCAGAGATGTCCACCTTCATCTCCCTGCTCTTGGTGCTGGGCATCGCCTTTCTGATGATGCTTGTCGGCCTGTCCCCGGCCTTGGGCACCTTTGTCGCCGGGGTGGTGCTGGCCAATTCGGAATTCCGCCACCAGATCGAGGCCGACATCAAACCCTTCAAGGGCCTGCTGCTGGGCCTGTTCTTCATGACCGTGGGCGTCGGCATCGACACCGATACGCTGTTTTCCCAGCCCGTCACCTTGCTGGGCCTGACCTTCGGCATGATTGCGGTCAAGGTCGCGGTGCTGCTGATCCTCGCCTTTGTCTTCAAGCTGAAGGGCAAGGACCGCTGGCTCTTCGCGCTCGGCCTTGCCCAAGCGGGGGAGTTCGGCTTCGTGCTGACCACCTTCGCGCGGCAACAGGGGGTGTTCTCGGTCGCCGACGGGCAATTGGCGCAGCTGGTCGTGTCGCTGTCGATGTTGCTGACGCCGGTGCTGTTCATCGGCTACGAACAACTGGCCCGCCGCCTGCAAACCCTCAGCCCTGAACAGGAGCCCGACACCATCGACGAAAAGGGCCGCGTCATCATCGCAGGCATCGGGCGCTTCGGTCAGGTGGTCAACCGTCTGGTGCGCACCAGCGGTCTGTCCACCGTGGTCCTCGACAGCGACATGGCCACGATCGAGACGATGCGCCGCTTTGGCGTCAAGGGCTTCTTCGGCGATCCCTCGCGCCCCGAACTCCTCGACGCCGCTGGCCTGCGCGAGGCCGAGGTGCTGGTCGTCGCCGTTGATGACCGCGAGAACGCAAACAAGATCGTCCGTCACGCCCGCCACGAACGTCCCGACCTGCACATCGTCGCCCGCGCCCGCGACCGTCTGCATGTCTATGAGCTTTATCAGGCGGGGGCCAATGACATCGTGCGCGAAACCTTTGACTCCTCCGTCCGCGCCGGGCGCTATGTTCTGGAAAACATGGGCTTCACGGAATATGAGGCGGCGCAGCTCAGCCAGACCTATTTCCATGTCGACCGCGCCGCGATGCGCGATCTGGCGGCGCTTTGGGTGCCGGGCCAGCCGGTCCATCTGAATGAGGCCTATATCGAACGCGCCAAGCAGTTGGACCGCGATCTGGAAACCGCCCTGATCGAGGCACTGGACGACCGCCCCGCCAAGGCAGCAGCAGAGTAGGGGGCCGTACCCGGCCCCCCCAGACGGTCAGATGTTCAGGCTGACCCAAGCGCCATTGCGCCCCGAAGACCGCACGCAGGCATCGACAAAGGCCACGCCCGCGATCCCTTCCTTCAATCCGGGAAAGGTCACCGCCGCATCCAGCGCCGTGCCATCGCGCCGCGCAAGAATGGCGCGGGCGGCTTCGGCGTAGATATTGGCAAAGCCTTCCAGATAGCCCTCTGGATGCCCCGCCGGGATGCGCGTCAGACGCCCCGCCTCAGCGCCCGTGCCCGCCCCGCCCCGCGTCAGGCGATAGCGCGGCTGGCCCAAAGGCCCGACCCACAGGTAATTCGGGTCCTCTTGGCTCCACTCAATGCTCGACTTGGTGCCATAGACCCGCAGACGCAGGTTATTCTCCAACCCCGTCGCCACTTGCGAACACCACAGCATCCCCCGTGCGCCGCCCTTGTAGCGCATCAGGATATGGCCGTTGTCATCCACCCGCCGCCCCGGCACAAAGGATTGCAGATCGGCGGCCAAAGTCTCGACCTCCAGCCCCGTCACGAAACCGGCAAGGTTGAAGGCATGCGTGCCGATGTCCCCCGTCGCCCCGCCCGCGCCTGATCGCGCCGGATCGGTGCGCCAATCGGCCTGCTTTTGCCCGGTCTGCTCGATCGGTTCGGCCAGCCAATCCTGCGCATATTCCACCTGCACCAGCCGGATATCGCCCAATTCCCCGGCCTTCACCATCGCAGCGGCTTGGCGGATCATCGGATAGCCCGTGTAGTTATGCGTCAACGCAAAGACCACGCCCGACGCCTCTGCCGCCTTGGCCAGTTTCTTGGCCTCTGGCAGCGTCGCGGTCAGCGGCTTGTCGCAGATGACATGGATGCCGCGTTTCAGGAATTGCAACGCCACAGGGGCGTGCATGTGGTTGGGTGTGACGATTGCCACCGCCTCGATCCCGTCCTTGCGCCGGGCCTCGCGCGCCGCCATCTCGGAAAAATCGGCATAGGTGCGCTTGGGGTCCACCCCCAGATCAGCCCCCGATGCCATCGACTTTTCGGCATTGGACGAAAAGCACCCCGCCACCAGTTCATACTGGTCATCCAGCCGCGCCGCGATGCGGTGGACCGCACCGATAAAGGCATCGCGCCCGCCGCCCACCATGCCCAGCCGTATCCGCGGTGCCCGCGCCACATGTGCCCCTGTGATGGCCATCTCAAAGCCCTCCCATCTTCTTTTTCCAAATATCCCACGGGGGTGCGGGGGTGTGAACCCCCCGCTTCCGTGCGATCAGCCCAAACCCAGCAT
>NKIT01000013.1:31336-48857 GCA_002256185.1 Rhodobacteraceae bacterium PARR1
CCGATCAGCCCAAACCCAGCATTTTCCGGTTCGCGTCCCGATCCGCACCCGATCCGGCAAAATCGTCAAACGCCTTTTCCGTCACCCGGATGATATGGGCGCGCACGAAGTCTGACCCTTCGCGCGCCCCGTCTTCGGGGTGTTTCAGCGCGCATTCCCATTCGACAACGGCCCAGCCGTCAAAGCCGTATTGCGTGAGCTTTGAGAAGATGCCGCCGAAATCCACCTGCCCATCGCCCAGCGACCGGAACCGCCCCGCGCGGTTGACCCACGATTGGAAGCCGCCGTAGACGCCCTGCCGCCCTGTGGGGTTCAACTCGGCATCCTTGACGTGGAACATGCGGATGCGTTCGTGGTAGATGTCGATATGTTCTAGATAATCAAGGTGTTGCAGCACATAGTGTGACGGGTCGTACAGCATGTTCGCCCGCGCATGGTTGCCCAAGCGTTCAAGGAACATCTCATAGCTGATCCCGTCGTGCAGATCCTCGCCGGGGTGGATTTCATAGCACAGGTCCACCCCCATCTCTTCGGCATGGTTCAGGATCGGCAGCCAGCGGCGGGCGAGTTCGTCAAACGCCTCTTCGACCAGACCCGCCGGACGCTGCGGCCACGGATAGACATAGGGCCAGGCCAGCGCGCCCGAAAACGTGGCTTGCGCGGTCAGGCCAAGGTTACGCGACGCGGTCAGCGCCTTTTTCACCTGATCCACCGCCCATTCGGCCCGCGCGGCGGGATTGCCCCGCACCGATGGTGCAGCAAAGCCGTCAAAGGCCACGTCATAGGCCGGATGCACCGCGACCAACTGGCCTTGCAGGTGGGTGGACAACTCGGTGATGGCGATGCCGCTTTCCAAAGCCACACCTTTCACCTCGTCGCAATAGGTCTGCGAGGTTGCGGCTTTGTCGAGATCGAACAAACGCCCGTCCCAGCTTGGAATTTGCACGCCTTCGTATCCGCAATCGGCGGCCCATGCGGTGATGGATTTCCACGAATTGAACGGGGCCTCGTCGCCCGCGAATTGCGCCAGAAACAGCGCCGGTCCCTTGATCGTTTTCATGCCCAGTCCTCCCTCATGTTCTCAACCCTGTACCGCAAGCGCCTGACTCACTCTTCTGGCCGATCCAGATATTGCGACTGTCCCGGCGCGCGGCGTTCGATGGCGGCAATGATCGCTTTTGCCAGAAAATGCCCCGCCTTGCCCACATCCTCGTGCAGCACGATCATGTCGCGCCGAAAGCGGTTCAGAAAGGGGATCGCCTCTTTGCCCACGGCATCAAAATCCTGACCGAGCACCTTGCCCGCGCGTTCAGCCCCGGCAACAGCGGCCATCGAGGCGGTGGTCGACCCCAGCACAAAGCCATCGGGCGGGTTCGGGGCAAGGAAGCGCTGCGCGACGCTGTCCTCGATCACGCCCCCCGGACTGTCGGATGTATAGCCTTCGGCCACCTCGAAACTCAGCCCCAGATGCGCGGCCTCGTCGGAAAAGCCGGTCAGCATGTGGCGGGCGTAGCTGTGGGCCCGCGGAGGGGCGATGATCAGCAACCGCTTGCGTCCACGCTTGGCCAGCCTGCGCACGGCGACACGGCCATAAGCCTCGTTGTCGTAATCGAAATAGGCATGTTCCAGCCCCATGTCCGTCCGGCCATGGGTGGCAAAGGGAAAGCCACGTTCCGCCATGTAGCGGATGCGCGGATCATCCGGGCGGGTCTGGTTCAGGATGATGCCATCGGCACTGCCGGTTTCCACGATATAGCGGATCGGCGTCATCGGGTCTTCATCGGGAAAGAACGGCATGACCACCAGATGATAGGCCGTGCCCTTCAACGTCCGCGCGATGGAATACAGCAGTTGCGAGGTGTGGTTCATCACATCCGCCTCGGTCGACAACACCAGCGCGATCACATTGGTCTTGCCGGTGCGCAGACGCACGCCCGCGCGGTTGGGCCGGTAGCCCAGCCGTTCGGCGGTTTCGCGCACGCGCCGCTTGGTCTCTTCGCCGATGTCGGGCGCATCCTTCAGCGCGCGTGACACCGTGGCAATGGCCAGCCCGGTTGCCGCCGCGATGGTTTTCAGCGTGGGGCGCTCATCCGCCGCAATCAGCACGTGCGGCATGTCATGGGCCGGTCGCTGATGGGCATCGGCGGGGGCGTCAGCGGGTGTTTCCGGAGGCGAATCTGTCACAGCGGCTGTCCTTTACGCGGCGCTGCGGAAAGCCATGCTGCGCAAGCGCGGCGAAGTCGAGGGGTGCTGTCAGACGGACACATCCACCGTGCCGCAGACCCTGCGCCTGCGCCGCGCCGCGCCCCGGTTCTGCCCCCCTGTAGCAGGGCGAAAAGCACCCGCGCCACAACAGCTTGGCGGTCGATTTTCAACTCTGCGGAACGGTGTTGGCACATCGTCGTTGGCGGTCCATGACAGGATTGATTCGCCCCCAGTGAAGCGCTTTCACCCCTGTCGAAACAAGCGAAAAGATTGCTTTACAGGCAAAACTATAACGTTATAGGCTATTTCTATAACGATTTAGAAACTGGGAGGAACCAATGAAATCAATGAAACTCGCTGCCTTCTTGGCGGCCAGTGTCGCGCTGCCGTCGATGGCGTCAGCGGTCGAGCTTGAGGTCACGCACTGGTGGACTTCGGGCGGTGAAGCGGCGGCTGTGGCCGAACTCGCCAAGGCATTTGACGCGTCGGGCGACAAGTGGGTGGATGGTGCCATCGCAGGCGGCGGTGACACCGCGCGTCCGATCATGATCAGCCGCATCACCGGCGGCGATCCGATGGGCGCCACCCAGTTCAACCATGGCCAGCAGGCGCTGGAACTGGTCGAAGCGGGCCTGATGCTCGACCTGACCGACGTGGCCGAGGCTGAGGGTTGGAAGGACAAGGTCTATCCGCCGTCGCTGCTGGATAGCTGCACCGTCGATGGTCGCATCTACTGCGCCCCCGTGAACATCCACTCGCCGGAATGGCTGTGGCTGTCCAACAAGGTCTATGAAGATATCGGCATCCCGGTTCCGCAGAACTGGAACGAATTCGTGGCATC
The DNA here is from genome assembly GCA_002256185.1 of Rhodobacteraceae bacterium PARR1. Classification (GTDB taxonomy): domain Bacteria; phylum Pseudomonadota; class Alphaproteobacteria; order Rhodobacterales; family Rhodobacteraceae; genus Paragemmobacter. Next base: position 34,383 of record NKIT01000013.1, read on the forward strand.
GGCCCCGCAGGTCGAAGCCGCAGGGAAAATCCCGCTGGCCCTGGGTGGCCAGCCTTGGCAGTCCAACCTCGCCTTCGGTGCGCTGACCGTGGCCGTCGCCGGTCTTGACGTGTGGAAACAGGTCAACATCGAAAAGAACATGGATGTCGCCGCTGGCCCGGAAATGCTGGCCGTGTTCACCGCTGCTGCGGATGCGCGCAAACTGGCCGCGAAATCCACGGTGCAGGATTGGAACCAGGCCACCAACCTCGTCATCACCGATCAGGCCGCTGGCCAGATCATGGGTGACTGGGCGCAGGGCGAATTCCAGGTCGCGGGCGAAGTCGCGGGCAAGGATTACACCTGCCTTCCCGGTCTGGGCTTGAACAAGTACCTGTCCACCGGTGGCGACGCCTTCTACTTCCCCAAGCTGGATGACCCGGAAAAAGAAGCCGCGCAGAAGCGTCTGGCGGCCCTTCTGGTGTCTCCCGAGGTGCAGGTGGCCTTCAACCTCAAGAAAGGCTCCTTGCCGATCCGGGGCGACGTCAATCTGGACGCAGCCAACGACTGCATGAAGAAGGGTCTGGAAATCCTCGCCGGTGGCAACATCATGCCGTCGGGTGACCAACTCTGGTCGCCGGACGTGCAGACCCAGTTGGGCGATTTGCAGGCTGAGTTCTGGAAGTCCGACATGGCGGCTGCGGATGCCCATGCCAAGTATCTGGAAATCCTGAAGTCCGGTCTCTGATCGGCATCAGATGCGAAGGGCTGGCCTGACGGCTGGCCCTTCGTCGACTCTTCCCTTTCCCTTCGCAAGTGAGACCGGACATGGCGGGCACCCCTCGGCGCATGCGTCCCCTGCGCAACATCTACGCCAAGATCGCGGCCATCCCGATGGTCCTGACGGCCTTGGTCGTCTTTGTCGGCGGCACCCTGTGGACGGTGACCTATTCCTTCACCAACTCCAAACTGCTGCCCAAGCTGAATTTCGTGGGCCTCGACCAATATGAACGGCTCTGGAGCAACAGCCTCTGGCTGACGTCGATCCAGAACCTGATGATCTTCGGCATCCTGTCGGCGGTGCTGACCATCACGATGGGCTTCCTGCTGGCCGTGCTGATGGATCAGAAAATCCGGTTCGAAGACACGTTCAGGACCATCATGCTTTATCCCTTTGCCCTGTCCTTCGTGGTGACAGGTCTGGTGTGGCAATGGCTGCTGAACCCCGACCTTGGCATTCAGGAATTCGTGCGCGGCCTTGGCTTTGCCACGTTCGAATTCGACCCGCTGTCGAACCCTGACACCGTGCTTTATGGTCTGCTGATTGCCGGGCTGTGGCAAGGCACCGGCTTTGTGATGTGCATCATGCTGGCCGGTCTGCGCGGCATAGATGAGGATATCTGGAAGGCCGTCCGTGTCGACGGCATCCCCCGCTGGAAGACCTATATCTTCGTCGTCATCCCGATGATGCGCCCGGTGTTCATCACCACGCTGGTCCTTGTCGCGTCGGGCATCATCCGGCTTTACGACCTTGTGGTCGCCCAAACATCCGGCGGGCCGGGCAATGCCAGCCAAGTGCCTGCGATGTATGTCTACCGCTACATGTTCACGGCGCAGAACCTTGGCCAAGGCTTTGCCGCCTCGACCATGATGCTGTTGTCCGTGCTGATCGTGCTGATCCCATGGGCCTATCTGGAATTCGGAGGCAAGAAGAATGGCTGACATCACGAGCCAAATCCCCGCCTCTGCCCGCACAGGCGCGACGGCAATAGGTAGCGGCCCGCGCGGCCCCAAACCGCGCCGCCGCCTGTCACCCGGAAACATCATGCTTTATGGCACGCTGTTCGTGGTGTCGGTCTATTACCTGCTTCCCTTGTGGGTCATGGTCATGACCTCGCTCAAGGGGATGCCGGAAATCCGCATGGGCAATATCTTTGCCCCGCCGGTTGAGGTGACCTTTCAGCCATGGGTCAAGGCGTGGTCCGAGGCCTGCACCGGCCTGAACTGCGATGGACTGTCGCGCGGGTTCTGGAATTCGGTCAAGATCCTGATCCCGTCGGTGTTCTTTTCCATCATCATCGCCTCGATCAACGGCTATGCGCTTGTGAACTGGCGGTTCAAGGGATCGGATGTGTTCTTCACCATCCTGATCTTCGGATCGTTCATCCCCTATCAGATCATGCTTTACCCCATCGTGATCCTGCTGCGCGAAATGGGCATCTATGGCACGCTGTGGGGGCTGGTGCTGGTGCACACCATCTTTGGCATGCCGATCCTGACGCTCTTGTTCCGCAACTACTTTTCGTCGCTGCCGGAAGAGTTGTTCAAGGCCGCGCGCGTCGATGGCGCAGGCTTCTGGGGCATCTACTTCCGGATCATGCTGCCGATGAGCCTGCCGATCTTCGTCGTGGCCATCATCCTGCAAGTCACCGGCATCTGGAACGATTTCCTGTTCGGCGTGGTCTATACCAAGCCCGAACTTTACCCGATGACGGTGCAACTCAACAACATCGTCAACTCCGTGCAGGGGGTAAAGGAATACAACGTCAACATGGCGGCGACGCTGTTGACCGGCCTTGTTCCCCTGATCGTTTACTTCGCTTCCGGCAAGCTCTTCGTCCGCGGTATCGCGGCGGGTGCGGTGAAAGGCTGATCCGACATGACCGCTGCAACCTCTATCTCCGTCCGCGACCTGACGCTGAACTTTGGCGCGGTGTCGGTGCTGAAAACCCTGAACCTAGATGTGGCAGAGGGGGAGTTTATCGTCCTCCTCGGCCCCTCGGGCTGCGGGAAATCCACGCTCTTGAATTGCCTTGCCGGATTGCTGGACCCCAGCGACGGGCAAATCTGGATCAAGGGCCAGAACGTCACCTGGGCCGAACCGTCCGAGCGGGGGATCGGCATGGTGTTCCAATCCTACGCGCTTTATCCGCAGATGACGGTGCGCGGGAACCTGTCCTTTGGCCTGAAGAACGCCAAGATGCCCCAGCCCGAGATTGAAAAGCGCGTGGCGCGGGCGGCGGAAATCCTGCAAATCGGCCCCCTACTGGACCGCAAGCCCGCCGCCTTGTCCGGGGGGCAGCGTCAGCGCGTGGCCATCGGTCGCGCCTTGGTGCGCGATGTCGATGTGTTCCTGTTCGACGAACCCCTGTCGAACCTTGACGCCAAGCTGCGGTCTGAACTGCGGGTGGAAATCAAGCGCCTGCACAGCCGCCTGAAAAACACCATGGTCTACGTGACCCATGACCAGATCGAGGCGCTGACCCTGGCCGACCGCATCGCCGTCATGCGCGGCGGGATCATCCAGCAACTCGCCGCCCCGCAAGAGATTTACAACCGCCCGACCAACCTTTTCGTGGCGGGATTCATCGGAAGCCCGTCGATGAACTTCCTGAATGGGGCCACGGTGGACGGGGGCCGCGCCTTTGATTTCGGCGGTCTCAGGGTTGACCTTTCGGGCTATGACGGCGGGGCCGTGGGCGCGCGCGAAAAGGCCATCCTCGGCCTGCGTCCCGAACACCTGACCATCACCGACACCGCAGAACCCGGCCGCACCATCCCCGCCATCGTGGAAATCGACGAGCCTATGGGCGCAGACAGCCTTGTCTGGCTGAAATCGGGCGATGCGACCATCTCCGTCCGCGTCCCGGTGGAACGCCGCCCCGTCCATGGCGCGCCCGTGCACCTGCGCGTGGACATCCCCAAGGCGTCGATCTTTGACGCAAGGACCGAACAGCGGATCTGACCATGACTGACCTTTCCGGCCTTTGGGCCCTGACGGACGGGCAGGGGGCGCATTCCGTTCCCCTGACCCTGCCCGGCGACGGCATCACTGCCTTGCACCTCGCAGGCGCGATCCCCGATCCCTATTGGGGCCGGAATGAAGACGGGTTGCGCTGGATCGTCGCCCGCGACTGGGTGGCGCGGCGCAGCTTTGACCATGACGGCAGCGCCTGCGATCTGGTGATCGAAGAACTCGATACCGTGGCCGAGGTGCGCTTGAACGGCACCCTCGTTCTCTCTGCCGCAAACATGTTCCGCCGCTGGCGCGTCAGCACGGCCGGATTGCTGCGCAAGGGAACGAATGAGATCGAGATCACCTTCCGCTCCCCCTCCGCCGCCGCTGATGCGATGCAGGACGCACAGCCCTTCTTTGTGCCGTGGCACACCGGGAACTGCCCGATCCCGAACGGCAATATGCTGCGCAAACAGCAATGCGATTTCGGCTGGGACTGGAACATCGCCTTGGGCGGCTTTGGCGTCTATGGCGCGATCCGGCTGGAACCCCACGCCCCCCGCATCCGCGATGTGATCGTGACCCAAGACCACCAACCGGGGCGCGTGACCGTCACTGTCGCCGTGACAGGCGACGGGGATGAGGTGACGGCGACCCTGTGTGGCGTCACCGCCTCTGCCCCCGCCACCAATGGCGCAGGGCAGGTGCGTCTGGTGATCGACGATCCCGTGCTGTGGTGGCCCGCAGGGTTGGGCGACCAACCGCTCCACGACCTGTCCGTCACAATGGGCCAAGCCCGCGCGCATCGGCGCATCGGCCTTCGCGATCTGAAACTGGTCTCTGAGCCTGACACCGCTGGCCGCTCCTTCGGCTTTGCGGTCAACGGCCACCCGGTCTTTGCCCGTGGCGCGAACTGGATTCCCGCCGATGCCCTCGCCGGTCGGATCACGCCAGACGCCGTGCGCGATCTGCTGCAATCGGCCATCGACGCCAATATGAACATGCTGCGCGTCTGGGGTGGCGGTCGGTATGAACCCGATTGGTTCTACGACCTCTGCGATGAGATGGGCCTGATGATCTGGCAGGACGTCATGCTGTCCTGCCATCTCTACCCTTCGACCCCCGACTTCCTGTCCGAAATGGATGCCGAGGTGCGCGAAACCGTCGCCCGCCTGAACCACCACGCCTGTCTGGCGCTCTGGTGTGGTGACAACGAATTGATTGGCGCGCTGACGTGGTATCCCGAAAGCCGCAAGGACCGCGACCGCTATCTCGTCAGCTATGACCGCCTGAACCGCACCGTGGAAACCGCGATCAAATCGGTGCATCCGGCGGCGAATTGGTGGCCCTCTTCGCCATCCCCCGGTGTGTTGTCCTTTGGCGACGCATGGCACGATGACAGCAGCGGCGACATGCACTTCTGGTCGGTCTGGCACGAAGGCCGCGACTTTGCCCATTACCGCGATGTGAACCCGCGCTTTTGTTCGGAATTCGGCTTTCAATCCTATCCGTCGATGGATGTCATCCGCCGCTTCGCCGATCCCTCCGATTTCAACATCGCCGCCCCGGTGATGGAGGCGCATCAGAAAAACGCAGGCGGCAATGCCCGCATCGCGGAAACCATGTTCCGCTATTTCCGCTTTCCGGTGGACTTCCCCAACTTCGTCTACCTGAGCCAAATCCAGCAGGGCCTTGCGATCAAGACCGCCGTCACCCAATGGCGCAGCCTGAAACCGCATTGCATGGGCGCGCTGTATTGGCAGTTGAACGACACATGGCCGGTCTGTTCGTGGTCCTCGCTGGATCATGGCGGCGGGTGGAAGCTGATGCACCACATGGCCAAGGGCTTCTTTGCGCCCGTCACCGTGGTCTGCATCCCCGACGGTGCCGATCTGGTGCTGAAGACGATCAACGACACCCGCGCCCCGGTGCGCCTGACTGTCAGCGCCACTGCTGCCAACACGGCAGGTCAGACCCGCGCCCTGTCACAGGCCGCGATCACCGTCCCCACTGACGCCGCCGTTGAGGTGCTGCGCCTGCCGCGCGCCTCTCTGAACGCCGATGAGGTTCTGGCCTTCACATGGTCTGGCGATGCCACAGGCGGCGACCTCTTCGCCCCCCGCCCGTGGAAGGCCTATGACCTGCGCCCGGCCCATATCACCCTGACCCAGACCGATGGGGCAGGGCAGCACCACCTGACCCTGACCGCCCAAGCCCTCGCCCCCTTTGTCGCCATCGAGGCGGACGTTCCGGGCCATTTTTCCGTGAATGGTTTCACCCTGTTCCCCGGCCATCCGGCAACCGTCACCTTTATTCCTGACGATCCGGCGGCAACCCCGCGCTTTACCCTGCGCGACCTTCACTCCGCGACCTACGGCCCCGTTCCGGCACCCGTTCCGGCCCTGTCGCAGCCCTGAGAAAAGGACATCCCATGTTTTCCTATCAACTCTATTCCTCGCGCAACTTCCCGCCGCTGACGGACACGCTGAAAATGCTTGCCGCCGCAGGCTATGGCGCGGTCGAAGGCTACGGCGGTCTTTATTCCGACGATGCCGCCGTGGACGCGATGGAGGCGGGCCTGCGCTCGACCGGCCTGACCATGCCCACCGCGCATTTCGGTCTGGACATGATCGAGGGCAGCCCGGAAAAAGTCATCACAGTGGCCAAGCGTCTGGGCATCCGCCGCATCTACTGCCCGTGGATTCACCCCGACATGCGCCCCACCGATGGCGCGGGCTGGCGGGCGCTGGGGGCACGGCTGCAACAGGCCGGTGCGCCGATCCGCGATGCCGATCTGGGCTTTGGCTGGCACAACCATGACTTCGAATTCATCCGCTGCGCCGACGGGACACTGCCGCAAGAGGAACTCTTCAAGGGCGGTCCCGATCTGGAATGGGAAATGGATGTCGCTTGGGTCGTGCGCGGCGGGGCTGATCCCTTTGCGTGGATCGAGGCGGAAAAATCCCGCATCACCGCCGCCCATGTCAAGGATATCGCCCCCGCAGGCCAGAACCTTGATCAGGACGGCTGGTCGGATGTGGGCGCAGGGACGGTGCCATGGGCCCGCCTGCTGACCGCGCTGCGCGGCATCGGCGTGCAGCATTTCGTGATGGAACATGACAACCCCAAGGATCACGCAGGCTTTGCCGCCGCGTCGATCGCTGCTGTGAAAGGCTTCTGAAACATGGAAAAACTGGGTATCGGCATCATCGGTGCCGGCAATATCTCGACCTCCTATCTGCGCCTTGCCCCCATGTTCAAAGGGCTTGAGGTGCGCGCGATTGCCGATCTGAACATGGCCAACGCCGAGGCGCAGGCAGCGGCCTACAACACCAAGGCGCAATCGGTTGAGGATTTGCTCGCGAACAAGTCGGTCGATGTCGTCATCAACCTGACCATCCCCGACGCGCATTTCAAAGTGACCAAGTCGATCCTTGACGCCGGAAAACACGCCTATTCCGAAAAGCCGCTGGTCCTGACGCTGGAAGAAGGCACGATCCTGCGCGATCTGGCGGCCTCCAAGGGGCTGGCCGTCGGCTGTGCGCCCGACACTTTCCTTGGTGGCGCGCATCAGCAGGCCCGCGCCGTGCTGGACGAAGGACGCATCGGCACCATCACCGCAGGCTGCGCCGCCGTGCTGAACCACGGGATGGAACATTGGCACCCGAACCCGGATTTCTTCTTCCTGCCGGGTGCTGGTCCGATGCTGGACCTTGGGCCTTATTATGTGGCGAACCTCATCAACCTTCTGGGGCCGGTTCGCCGCGTCGGGGCCCTGACCTCATCCGAGGTGCCTGAACGCACCATCGCCAACGGTCCCCGTCTGGGCGAGAAAGTCCCGGTCAAGACGCCCACCAACATCCACGCCCTGTTGGAATTCCACAATGGCGCGACCATCAACCTGTCGACAAGCTGGGACGTCTGGCACCACAAGCGCAACCATTTTGAGCTTTATGGAACCGAAGGCACGCTCTATGTCCCCGATCCCAACTTCTTCGGCGGCCAGATCGAGGTGGGCGGCAAGGATGGCAGCCTGACCGAATTGCCCGCATGGGACCATCCCTTCGGCAAGATCAACCAGCACCACAACGGTCGCGATCTGGCAAATTACCGCACCGCAGGTCTGGCCGACATGGTCGCCGCCCTGCGCGATGGCCGCGATGCGCGCTGCTCGCTTGAGCGGACCTTGCACGGGGTAGAGGTGATGACCGCCTGCATCAAATCCGGTGAGCGTGGCGAATTCCTGACCATGACCACCACCTGCACCCGCCCCGCCGCTTTGGGGATTGCCGAAGCGCAGGCGCTGCTGGCCTGATAAGCCGACGATTTTTCTGCGAAAAATCAGGCTCATCCCGTAAAATCCGGTCTCCGTCACAGGGGGCCGGACTTTTCGTCCTAGCATTCGCAAGGCCCTCAAAATGATCGAAAACCCCATCCTGCGCGGCTTCAACGCCGATCCGTCCATCTGCCGGGTGGGCGGGGATTACTACATCGCCACATCCACCTTCGAATGGTATCCCGGCGTGCAGATCCACCATTCCACCGATCTGGTGAACTGGCGTCTGGTCGCCCGGCCGCTGAACCGTGCGGCGCTGCTGGACATGCGCGGCAATCCTGACAGTTGTGGGGTCTGGGCCCCTTGCCTCAGCCATGCGGATGGCAAGTTCTGGCTGGTCTACACGGATGTCAAACGCTTCGACGGGGCGTTCAAGGATGCCCACAACTACATCACCACCTGCGCGACGATTGACGGGGAGTGGAGCGATCCGGTCTATGTCACCTCCTCTGGTTTTGATCCGTCGCTGTTCCATGATGACGATGGGCGGAAATGGTTTCTCAACATGCGGTGGAACCATCGCGGGCCGGGGACGGGCCTCAATCCGGGTCATGACAGTTTCGACGGGATCGAATTGCAGGAATGGCACCCCGACCATGGCCTGACGGGCCCTGTCCACACCATCTACACCGGCACCGACCGGGCACTGACCGAAGCGCCGCATCTCTTCAAGCGGGACGGTTGGTATTACCTCACCACAGCCGAAGGCGGCACAGGGTATGACCACGCCGTTACCATGGCGCGCGCCCGAACCATCACCGGCCCCTATGAAACCCATCCGCAAAAGCACCTGTTGACAGCTGTCAACTTACCTAAGAATTCCTTGCAGCGCGTCGGCCACGGCCAATATGTCGAAACGCCCGAGGGCGAGGTTTACCACACCTTCCTTTGCGGTCGCCCCTTGCCGTGCGGGTTCTGCCCGCTTGGCCGTGAGACAGGTCTTGCAGCCTGCGAATGGCGCCCGGACGGTTGGCTTTACCTGAAAGGCGGCGGCACGGTCCCGCCCCTGACCCTGCCAGCCAAGGCGGACCGTCTCCCCGACGCCCGGATCCACAGGGTCTTTGCCGACAGCTTGCCGCCCGAATTCCAATGGCTGCGCACACCTTATCCGGAACGGCTGTTCACCCTGACAGGCAGCGCCCTGCGGATGACCGGGCGGGAAAGCATCGGGTCGTGGTTTGAACAATCCCTCGTCGCGCGGCGGCAGGAACATCACGCCTATACCGCCGCCACGGTGGTCGATTGCACACCCCCGAACTGGCAGCGCGCTGCGGGGCTGACGACCTATTACAGCCGCCACAAGTTCCACGCCGCCCTCGTGACCCATGAGCCGGGGATCGGGCGTTGCCTGACGGTTGTCTCGTGCCTCGGCGATTGGCCCGGAGAGGCACTGACCTTCCACGCCAAACTCCCGCTGCCGCATGGCCCGATCCGCATCGAGGTTACGGTGAAAGGCGCTGCCCAGCAATTCCACGTCGGCCCTGAAGGTGGCCCAATGCAGCCCGCAGGCCCGGAACTGGATGCCAGCATCATCAGCGACGAGGGGGGGCGGGGTGAGCATGCCTCCTTCACCGGGGCTTTCGTCGGCATGCTGGCGCATGATCTGACAGGGCAGGGCTGGACGGCGGATTTCACCCAGTTCGACTATATCCCACAAACCCTCTGACCCCATGTTCTGTCCTCAAATATCCCGGGGGGCTGCGGGGGGCTGGCCCCCCGCCCCGGTCGGCCAAGCCAAAAGCGACTTGATCAAATTGCCCCATGCAGCATAACGGTTATCGCGTGGGGGACGAGGATGACGATGGCCGACACCGCAGATGACAGCGCGCGCAAAATCCCCTCGCATGAACTGACCTATGGTCGGCTGCGGGACATGATCCTTTTTGGCCTTCTTGAACCTGGCCAGCCCGTGACGATCCAAGGGCTGATCCGCGATCTCGACAGCGGCATGACCCCGGTGCGGGAAGCGATCCGCCGTCTGACCGCCGAAGGGGCGCTGTTGCCGCAGGGCAATCGGCGGGTGGCGGTGCCGCAGATGGATGGCTCGGCCCTTGAACAGGTGGCTTTCGCGCGGTTGACGATTGAACCGAAACTGGCGGAACTGGCGTTGCGCAACCTGACGCCTGCCTTGATTGACCGGCTGGATGAGATTGACGGTGCGGTCGATCAGGCCATTCGTAACGATGATCTGCCGGGCTATCTGCGGTCGAACCACGCGTTCCACTTTGCGCTTTATGAGGTGGCGGATGCGCCGATCCTTCTGGACATGGCGCGGTCGCTGTGGCTGCGCTTTGGGCCGTCGCTGCGGGTGGTGATGCAGCGCGGCGGGGCGTCGAACCTGCCGGACCGGCATGAGGAAGCCTTGGCCGCGATGCGGGCAGGGGATGCAGCGGGCCTTGCGTTGGCGATCCAGAACGACATCCAGCAGGGCGTGGATCAAATCCGTCTCGCGCAGGAACAGGGTGCGGTCTAGGGATTTCGGAATTTGATCAAATTTCTTGCCTGCCCGGTTGTTTGATCATAAACTGCCCCAAAGCCAGTGCCTGATGCGGCAAGGCTGTTGATTCCGCCTGAGGGGTGTCCGCCATGAACATGATTACCAACCACCTGCCCACGGCAGAATTGCAGGCGCTCGACGCTGCGCATCACATGCACCCCTTTACCGATGCCAACGGTCTGGCGACCAAGGGCGCGCGGATCATCACGCGCGGCAAGGGGGTCTGGCTGACCGACAGCGAAGGCAACCAGATCATCGACGGCATGGCGGGCCTGTGGTGCGTCAACATCGGCTATGGCCGCAAATCACTGGCCGAGGTTGCCGCACGGCAGATGGAGGAGTTGGCCTATTACAACACCTTCTTTCAGACCACCCATGTTCCGGCCATCGCGCTGGCGGCCAAGATCGCCGAACTGGCACCGGGTGATCTGAACCATGTGTTCTTTGCCGGATCGGGCTCTGAGGCCAATGACACCAACATCCGCCTTGTGCGCCGCTACTGGCAGGTCAAGGGCCAGCCCGACAAGCGCGTGATCATCGCGCGCAAGAACGGCTATCACGGGTCAACCATGGGCGGCGGGTCTTTGGGCGGCATGTCCCCGATCCACGCGCATGGCGGCATGATTGATGGCATCGTGCATGTCGACCAGCCCTATTGGTGGGGTGAGGGCGCGGACATGACCGAGGATGCCTTTGGTCTGGAACGTGCAAAACAGCTTGAGGACAAGATCCTTGAGTTGGGCGTTGAAAACGTCGCGGCCTTTATTGGTGAGCCGATCCAAGGCGCGGGTGGCGTGATTGTGCCGCCAGCCACCTATTGGCCGGAAATTCAGCGCATCTGCGACAAGTATGGAATCTTGCTGATCGCGGATGAGGTCATCACCGGCTTTGGCCGCACCGGCAATTGGTTCGGGTCTGAAACCTTTGGTATTCGCCCCCATATCATGACCATCGCCAAAGGCTTGTCGTCTGGCTATCAGCCCATCGGCGGGTCCATCGTCTGTGACGATGTGGCGGCAGTCGTGGCCGAAGGCGGCGAGTTCTTCCACGGCTACACCTATTCCGGCCATCCGGTCGCGGCGGCGGTGGCCTTGGAAAACCTGCGCGTCATTCAGGAAGAGGGCATCATCGACCATGTCCGCAACGTCGCGCATCCTTACCTCAAGGAACGCTGGGACGCGCTGACCGATCACCCGCTGGTGGGTGAGGCGAAACTGGTGGGTCTGATGGGCTCGATCGCGCTGACGCCGGACAAGGCCAAGCGGGCGAAGTTTGCGTCCGAGTCCGGGACCGTGGGCTTCAAGACGCGCGAGCGGTGCTTTGCCAACAACCTGATCATGCGTCATGTCGGGGATCGCATGATCATCTCGCCGCCCTTGGTGATCACCACGGCAGAGATTGACGTCCTGATCGAACGCGCGAAGAAATCGCTGGACGAAAGCTATGCCATTCTCAAGGCCGAAGGGCTGATGGTCGCCAAGGCCGATTGATCGCCGCTTAGGCGATCACCAGCGCGCCAGCCCACATGCCAAGCGCAAAGGCGGTGTGGGCGGCGATGTTCAGCAAACGGGATTTGGTCGGGTTGGGCGTCTTTGCGGCGGCCCAGCCCGCGCCCATGCCGGGGGCAAGCAGGAACCACCCCGCCGCGATGGTGACCATGCCGACGATGAAGGCGGGCAGGAAGGTCGGGTTGGCAGTCCACTCCGGCCCGGCCCACAGCACCAGCGCCGCGCCATAGACGATGCCCACGGCGTAATGCGCGGCCCAGCCGATCAGGGTTTCATTCTGGACGGGGGGCGTGCGGGTGATGTCACCGTGGAAGATGCGCCCCTTTGGAACAAAGGCGAACCAACGCCCGACCAAGCCCCAATTGGGCAGGCCCTGTCCGGCCAAGCGGTTCAGGATCACGGCCCACAGGTCCATGGCCGCCGTGCCTGCGATGCCGATGACAAGGCTTTGGGTCAGAAAGGTCAGCATCCGCGCGCTCCGGCTTTTGGGATGTGACAGTGCTAGCGTGCTTCAAGCAGGCAGGGAAGCGCAAGGAACGCGCGGTGCGCCGTGGCCGCCCTTGAGTTTGCCGCGCCGCCCGCCTACACCATTGGCAAAGCGAAGAAGGAACGCGCGATGCGGATTTATGGCGATCTGGCCGAAGCCATCGGGAACACCCCGCTGATCAAGTTGAAACGTGCCAGCGAGATGACGGGCTGCACGATCCTTGGCAAATGCGAATTCCTCAATCCCGGCCAATCGGTCAAGGATCGCGCGGCGCTTTACATCATCAAGGATGCCGTGGCGCGGGGCGCGTTGAAACCCGGCGGCACGATTGTCGAAGGCACGGCGGGCAATACCGGGATTGGTCTGGCGCTGGTCGGATCGTCCATGGGCTTCAAGACGGTGATCGTCATTCCTGAAACGCAATCTCAGGAAAAAAAGGACATGCTGCGGCTGGCGGGGGCGGAACTGGTGCAGGTGCCCGCCGCGCCCTACAAGAACCCCAACAACTACGTGCGCTATTCCGGACGTCTGGCCGAGGCTTTGGCGCGGACCGAACCCAATGGCGCGATCTGGGCCAACCAGTTTGACAATGTGGCCAACCGTCTGGCGCATGTCGAAACCACGGGGCCGGAAATCTGGGACCAGACCGGCGGCAAGGTGGATGGTTTCATCTGCGCCGTGGGGTCGGGTGGCACTTTGGCGGGGGTCGGCATCGCCTTGCAGCCCAAGGGCGTGAAGATCGGTCTGGCAGACCCCGAAGGGGCGGCGCTGCATTCCTTTTATACCGAAGGCACCTTTGACTCGCCCGGCACGTCGATCACCGAAGGGATCGGTCAGGGGCGGATCACCGCCAACCTCGAAGGCTTCAAGCCCGATTACAGCTATCGCATTTCCGACGCCGAGGCGCTGCCGTTGGTGTTTGAGATGCTGGAGGATGAGGGCATCTGTCTGGGCGGATCGTCGGGCATCAACATCGCGGGCGCGATCCGCATGGCGCGCGACATGGGGCCGGGGCACACCATCGTCACCATCCTGTGCGACTATGGCAACCGCTATCAGTCCAAGCTTTATAACCCCACCTTCCTGAAGGAAAAGGGTCTGCCGGTGCCCGAATGGCTGGACCGCGCGCCGCGCGCGATTCCCACGGTGTTCGAGGACGCATGACGGCTGGGCGGAAGCCTCGGGTCGGGCTGTGGTGGCTGGCGGCAGCGCTGGCGCTGATCCTTGGTCTGGGGCAGCCCGTGCTGGCGCAGACGGCGACCACGCCGCCCGCAACGGCCGAGACGCCCTCTGCGACCAAGTCCACCACCAAAAGCCAGACCATTGGCAAGGGCGGCACCTTTACCGTCAAGCCGACCGATGACCGCGCCAAGGCACCGGATTACAAGGCGTGGGAAGGGATTGCCGAACGGTCCGAACGCACGCTGGCCAGCCCTGACACCGGGCAGGCGACGCTAGATTTCCTGCGCGCGCAACTGGTCGATTGGCGCGCCGCGTTCTTAAGCCAGCAGAACGCCAATTCGGCCCGCATCGCCACGCTGCGCAAGCAGATCGACTCGCTGGGGCCAGCCCCGGCCGAAGGGGAAACCGAAGCGCCGGAAATCGCGCAGCGCCGCCAGACCCTGACCGAAACGCTGGTGCGCCTGCAAGCCCCCCGCATCGCGGCAGAAGAGGCCTATAACCGCGCCGATGGCCTGATCGGCGAAATTGACCGCACCCTGCGCGAACGGCAGGCGGATCAGTTGCTTGAGCTTTACCCCTCACCCCTGAACCCCGCCAACTGGCCAGAGGCCGCGCTGTCGATGCGTGACCTTGCGATGTCGGTCTGGACCGAAACGGCGGCGCGGTGGAAGGGGGCGGGGAGGAAGTCGCTGCTGGACAACCTGCCCGCCATCGTCGTGCTCTGCGTTGTGGGCGCGGTGCGGATGTGGC
>NKIT01000214.1 GCA_002256185.1 Rhodobacteraceae bacterium PARR1
ACTATCTCAAGACCATCGACCTGAGCGAAAGCGAGCCTTAGAAAATGTCCGCGATGTCCGCGCACAAACGTCCACGATCTCTCCGGTCTGTACACCTGCGGGGGGCGGGCGCGGCCCGTGCACAGGGCGCACGGGCGGACATGTGCCGCCGTTGCGATACGCACGGGTCACTTGCCCCGCGCGACTGAGAGGGTGAAGCTACTCTTCCCCCTCCACCTTCCCCCGCATCGCCTTGACCTCGCCCCGCACAGTTTTCGCTGTCAGCCGCCGTTGCGTGCTGCCCCATGTCGGCTTGGTCGCCACCCGGCGCTTTGGCGCGACCAGTGCCTGACGGATCATCTCGACCAGCCGTTCGCGCGCGATTTCGCGGTTGCGGGCCTGTGATCGCGTCTCATCGACCTGAATCACGATCGCGCCGTCCAGCGTCCACTTCCGCCCGGCCAGCCGCTTTAGCCGTGCCTTGACCGGCGCGGGCAGGTGGGGGGACCGTTCCGCCTCGAACCGCAGATCAACGGCGGTTGAGACCTTGTTGACATTCTGCCCGCCGGGGCCAGAGGCGCGGTTGAACGTCTCGGTGATCTCCCAATCCGCGATGAAAAGCGTGTCGGTGACCCGCAGCATGATCCACTCCACACAGGGCACATCGACCCGCCAAAAACAGAGAAAGGGTCGCCCCAGAGTGGCGACCCTTTCCGAGATCCAAGGAGATGGGCCAGTTAGGTTTCAAGCCCAATCAATCAGTCGTCATCCAAGGGGCTGCCCTTAGAAAACACCCCTCATGACTGTCCCGACACCTCTCTCCAATGTAGCTCTAGACACTGGATCACCTCCTTTCAAATGGGTTTCGATAAGGGGAGGGTGACACAGATTTTGTGTTTGTCAAAAGTTTTTACGCTACCCTTGCCACAAATCGATAGACCGCCAAACGGAACGGCAACAAGGCGATGACATCGACGGCAACCTTGACCATCCAGTCGGCAACGGCCAGCGAAACCCAGAACGGGACTTCCGTCCCAAAGCCCAAAAGCGGTACGGGACCGGCGGCCCAAGACACGTCATTGCCCGGTTCGATCCAGATCAGCGCCGTGGAAAAGGCGATGGAAAAGAAGATCGCGGTGTCGAGGGTGGACCCGAACAAAGTGGACACGAACGGTGCTTTCCACCACGTCCCATTGCGGCGCAGGCGGTCAAAGACGGTGATGTCCAAAAGCTGGCCCAGCAGGAACGCCGTGGCCGACCCAAGGGCAACGCGCAGGGTCACCAAGGGGCCGAATTCGGTCATGATCTGCGAGCCGACCACCGAACAGCCCAAGCCCACCACAAACCCGACATAGACCACCCGCCGCGCCGCTTTGGCGCCCTCAAGACGGTTGACGATGTCGGACACCAGAAAGGCCAAGGGATAGGTGAACGCGCCCCATGTCAGCCATTGGCCGACCGGATATTTCACTAGGATGTTCGACGCCAGAACGACAAGCGTCATGGCGAGCACGCCATAAAGGGAAATGCGGGTCATATGTGACTTCCGTTTTTACAAGGTCGCGGAGACTTGGTCCCGCCTCATGCGGAACAGCGGGGCCGATACGCCCGCAGGCCGCGCCTGTCAACGCATCCTTTCGGGCGGACAGGGTCAGACCCGCGCCGCACCCGCCCGATATTCCACGAACTCGGTGCGCTGGAAAAACATGAAATTGTCATCCGACACCATCGTCAGCCGTATCCCCTGCGCGTCCTGCCAGACCGACAATCCTTCGAGGTTGTCGTGGCGGCCCACCTCGCTTTGCATCTCAACCCGTTCGTCCTTCGGGCCGGAACGGCCAAGACGAAATGACCGGACCCGGCTGGCAAAACCCGCCAGCCCGTGAAAATCCCGCTCAAGCAGATAGAACCGGCCATCGGGGCCGAAATCGGCATCCACAGCATAGAATCCGCCACGCATGGGCAGGGCAAAAGGCTGATCCCACCGCCCGTCGCGATAGCGCCAGACGGGAAACTGCCCCTTGCCCGGCACCTCTGGCAGGGTGAACACCACGCCTTTGGCATCGACAGCCACCGCCTCAAGCGCTTGATTGGGGGCAAAGGTGGCAAAGGCTTCGGGCGTGGGCAGGTTCTCTGCCGGGCCATCCAGCCGCGCATAGCGCAGCACCCGCACCTCATGTTCGAACGAGATATAGACCGACCCATCCGGCGCCATGGCCAAGCCTTCGGAATCGGTGCGCCCCTTGCGCAGGGGCGACGCCCCCAGCGCGCGCAACAGCGTGATCGGGCCAGCGGTCACGCCCGTGATCTGCCCCGCTGCGTCGCGGTCAAACCGCCCGCTCAGCCAGCCGCCACGGTCGGTGATGGCGGTGAACGCGCTGCCATCATCAGACAAGCGCAAGCCCGACAATCCGCCCAGCCCCTTGGGGCCGTCGCGCCAAGTGTAGCCGCCGATCAAGCCCTGCGGTGGCGTCTGCCCCGCGCTGCCCTGCAAGGCCAACGCGGCGACGGCCGCCCCGCTTAGTCCGAGGAAAGAACGGCGGCGCATTGGGCGGGCAAATCAGCAAGTGTCAGTTCGCGCGCCGTCGGTTCACGCTCTGCCGGTTTTTCCGCCGGTCCTGTCTGTTTGGGCGGGTTAAGATAATCGGTCACCCACCACATCAGCGTGTCGTCGCAGCCATTGCCGCCCTTGGACAATTCGCTGACCGTGGGGGTCTGGGTCACGCAATTGCTGGCCCCTGCCGGACATTTAAGCCGAACATGGAAATGCGTGTCATGCCCAGCGACGGGACGGATTTTCTGCAACCAAGGCGTATCCGCAGACGTGGCGGTGCGGCACATCTCGATCTTCACCGCTGCGGCCACGAAGATACGGTCCACGCGTGGGTCCAATGCCGCCGCCCGCATCACCGCCTTGTGCGACGGGGTCCAGTTGCCGGTGATGCTGCGCTGATCCGCGGACCGGACGGGGATGGAGGAGATGCTCTCACGCTCTGCCCGGCTTAAATCCAGACGGGACGGGGGCAGTTGCCAGATGTCCGCATCCAGCCCGATCTGGTGGCTGGCATGGCCCGATGTCATCGGTCCGCCGCGCGGCTGGCTCATGTCGCCAATGTAAAGCCCGGCCCAACCGATGGCGCGGGCCTGTTGCGACAAGTCGATCAGGTATTGCACCAGTTCCGGCTGGCCCCAGTTGCGATTGCGCGACAGGCGCATTGCCTGCCATGTCGGCCCGGTCTCGGGCAGTTGCATAAGCCCCGCCGCGCAGCCCTTGGCATAGCTGCCCACGGGTTGACTGGCCTGATCTGATGGCCCGTCCACCGCGCCGAACAACTGGTTCGCCCGCACCTCGGCCAGCGCGGGGGTTACCCCCAGCGCCAGAACCGCCACCCATACCCGAAACGCCTGCATCATGCCTGTTCGCCCCTTGCCCGCACGAAGAGTAGCAGGAAAAGCCCCACCGCGAACATCACGATCAGCGGCGAAATACCAATCCGTTGTGATCCGGTGGCATGGGTCACGATCCCGATCAGTGCCGGAGAGATGAAGGACGCCACCTTGCCCGACAACGCGAACAGGCCAAACGCCTCGGTCGCGCGGTCTGGGGTGGTGTGGCGCACCATCATCGTGCGGCTTGCCGCCTG
>NKIT01000215.1:0-1500 GCA_002256185.1 Rhodobacteraceae bacterium PARR1
GATGCGGGTGGGCGAGCTTGGTTTTGTGGCCCCCTTTCGGTATAGCTCGCGCGTCGTGGCGCTGATCTTGGGCTGGCTGATCTTCGGCAGCTTCCCGGATGCGCTGACGCTGGCCGGGGCAGCGCTGGTGGTGGGGTCTGGCATCTTCACCCTCTGGCGCGAGCAACGGGTGCGGCGGGCGCAAGGGTAGGGGCCGGGCGACCGGCGTGGAACAGGTGGGACGGCCAAAGCGGGATGTCGTGGGTTTTGATGCGTGACAGTTCCCGCTTGCGTGCGATTGTGCTGTGGCTGATTGCCGCGACACTTGCTGTGTTCACCCTCTTCCCCGGGATCGACCCTGCCGTATCGGCACTGTTCTGGTCAGGCAGTCGGTTCGCGGTGAACTCCAACCAGACCATAGAAACGCTGCGCTACGGGCTGTGGAACCTGACCCTCATGACCTTTGCCATCGTCTTGGCAGGCCTGATACGCGCCGCGATCCGGGCGCAAAACGTGGCGCACCTCCCGGTGCATATATGGGCGTTCTTTTCCGCCACCTTCGCCGTCGGACCGGGGTTGGTGGTGAACCTGTTGCTGAAGGAGCATTGGGGCAGGGCGCGTCCGTTTCAGACCACGCTCTTTGGCGGGGAAAAGCATTTCACCCCCCCGTGGGACATGACGGACCAATGCCTGCGCAACTGTTCTTTCGTGTCGGGAGAGGTGGCGGGAACCACGGCGCTGGCGGTGGTCATGGTGGTTGCGGCGTGGCATTTGCGCGCGCACCTGTCGCGGCTATCCTTTCTGACGCTGGTGATCGTCGCACCGCTGCTCGTCGTGCTGTCGGCCTTGCAACGGATCAGCGCGGGGCGGCATTTCTTGTCTGATGCCATTCTGGCGGCGCTTTTCACCCTGCTGATCGCGGTGCAGATGTATCGCTGGATCGTGGAACGCGGCGGCCCACGCCGCGCGCTGATCCGTTGGGGCGCCAGCTTGCACCGCTTTCTTTTGGGGCGTGAGCGGGTCTGATCCCTGCCAAGGCAGCCTAGGTTGACATCCCCGGCGACTCCCCCTATACGCCCGCCATCCCGGTCTCTTCGGCCGTTTGGCCTTTGGTTCGGGACGTCGACAAATGAGTGGTCATGATCCGGGCGAAAGCCTCGATCCTCTGGAATTCCGTCGCGTCGCCCCCGCATGGGGACGCATGCGATTTTGGCGTTTTGCGATCCGCGCAAGACGCATGTCGAGAAGTGGCGCATCAAGACTTGGTGCGAGTATTGACAGAACGCAACACGAGGAACGTGAATGCCGACTATCCAGCAGCTCATCCGCAAACCGCGGGAGCCCAATGTGCGGAAGTCCAAGTCCCAGCACTTGGAATCCTGCCCCCAGAAGCGCGGCGTTTGCACGCGCGTCTACACCACCACCCCGAAGAAGCCGAACTCGGCTATGCGGAAAGTCGCCAAGGTGCGCCTGACCAACAGCTTCGAGGTGATCTGCTACATCCCCGGTGAAAAGCACAAC
>NKIT01000215.1:1570-3590 GCA_002256185.1 Rhodobacteraceae bacterium PARR1
GCCAAGCGTCCGAAGTGAGGAGAGAGTAGATGTCCCGTCGTCACGCCGCTGAAAAGCGCGAAATTCTGCCCGACGCCAAGTATGGTGATCGGGTTCTGACCAAGTTCATGAACAACCTGATGCTGGACGGCAAAAAGTCCGTCGCTGAAGGGATCGTTTATGGCGCTCTGGAACGCGTTCAGACCCGTCTGAAGCGCGAACCGATCCAAGCCTTCCATGAAGCGCTGGACAATGTGAAACCCTCCGTCGAAGTGCGTTCGCGCCGCGTCGGTGGTGCGACCTACCAAGTCCCGGTTGAAGTCCGGACCGAGCGTCGTGAGGCGCTGGCGATCCGTTGGCTGATCACCGCTGCGCGCAAGCGCAACGAGAACACCATGGAAGAACGTCTGGCCGCTGAACTCTCGGACGCGGTGAACAACCGTGGCACGGCTGTGAAGAAGCGCGAAGACACCCACAAGATGGCCGACGCGAACAAAGCGTTCAGCCACTACCGCTGGTAAGGGGCCAACATGGCACGCGATTATCCGCTGGAACGCTACCGGAACTTCGGGATCATTGCCCACATCGACGCGGGCAAAACCACGACGTCCGAGCGTATCCTTTACTACACCGGAAAGTCCCACAAGATCGGCGAAGTCCATGACGGCGCCGCCACAATGGACTGGATGGAACAAGAACAAGAGCGCGGCATCACGATCACCTCGGCTGCCACGACCACCTTCTGGAACCGTCAGGTTGATTCCGACGCGGGTCTTGGCGACAAGGCCACGAAGTATCGCTTCAACATCATCGACACCCCCGGCCACGTTGACTTCACCATTGAAGTCGAACGTTCGCTGGCCGTGCTTGACGGTGCTGTGGTGCTTCTGGACGGCAACGCCGGTGTGGAACCGCAGACCGAAACCGTGTGGCGTCAGGCTGACCGCTACAAGGTTCCGCGGATCGTGTTCGTCAACAAGATGGACAAGACCGGCGCTGACTTCTTCAACTGCGTGAAGATGATCAAGGACCGTACCGGTGCAAATGCTGTTCCGGTTGCTCTGCCCATCGGCGCGGAAGACAAGCTGGAAGGCATCATCGACCTCGTCACGATGGAAGAATGGGTCTATCAGGGCGAAGATCTGGGCGCGTCCTGGGTCCGTCAACCGATCCGCGACGACCTGAAGGACAGCGCCGACGAATGGCGCATGAACCTGATCGAAACCGCTGTCGGTCAAGATGACGCCGCGATGGAAGCCTATCTCGAAGGAAACGAGCCGGACGCCGAAACCCTGCGCGCATTGATCCGCAAGGGCACGCTGGCGATCGACTTCATCCCGGTGTTTGCTGGGTCGGCCTTCAAGAACAAGGGCGTTCAGCCCCTGCTCAACGCTGTGATCGATTATCTGCCTTCGCCGCTGGACGTGCCGCCCTACATGGGCTTTGCGCCGGGCGACGAGACGGAAACCCGTAACATCGCGCGCTCTGCCGAAGACGAACAGCCCTTCTCGGCGCTGGCGTTCAAGATCATGAACGACCCCTTCGTCGGCTCCTTGACCTTTACCCGGATCTATTCGGGCAAGTTGGGCAAGGGCGACGCAATGATGAACGCCACCAAGCAGCGCAAAGAGCGCGTTGGCCGGATGATGATGATGCACGCCATCGAGCGTGAAGAAATCTCCGAAGCCTTTGCTGGTGACATCATTGCGCTTGGCGGTCTGAAGGAAACCACCACCGGGGATACCCTGTGTGATCCGGCGAACCCCGTCGTTCTCGAAACCATGACCTTCCCGGTCCCGGTTATCGAAATCGCCGTGGAACCCAAGACCAAGGCCGACCAGGAAAAGATGGGCATCGCCCTCGCACGTCTGGCTGCCGAAGACCCGTCCTTCCGCGTGGAAACTGACCTCGAAAGCGGCCAGACCATCATGAAGGGGATGGGCGAACTTCACCTCGACATCCTCGTGGATCGTATGCGCCGCGAATTCAAGGTTGAGGCGAACATCGGTGCGCCGCAGGTGGCTTACCGCGAGACCATCTC
>NKIT01000216.1 GCA_002256185.1 Rhodobacteraceae bacterium PARR1
CCCGGGGTGATAGACGCCCACCGCCGAGGTCGCCGCTGCTGCCAGTGCCCCGAGCCACGGCCAAATCCGCCACGGCAGCAACAGCGCCAAGACCCCGATCAGGATCGCCGCCGCATGCGGCCAACGCGCCGTCAGGCAAAGTTTGCAGGGGGCCAAACCGCCGATGTATTGAAAGGCAAACGCGCCCCCCAGCAAAGCCACCGATCCTGCGGTGGCCAAAAGCACCAGCCGGTTGCGCGTCAATTCCATCGTCAGAACCCCTTCACCACGATCAGCGCCGCCAAGGCCAGCACCAGAACCGCGCCCACAATCCAGATCAGCCGCTTTTCAAGAAAGGCCGTGATCCGAAGGCCATAGCGGTTCAGCAAAAAGGCCAGCAGGTAAAACCGCCCGCCCCGCGCCACGATGGCCGCGAGGATGAAGAGTTTCAGGTCGAACGCAACCACCCCTGACAGGATCGTGACCACCTTCATGGGCGGCAAATGCGCAAGGCCCGAGGTCACCAGCATCACAAGGATCGCCCAAGTGCCGGTTTCGCCCTTCAGCGCCTCAAAGGCGGCCATCTTGCCGTAAAGTTCCAGCAAAGGCCGCGCGATCAGGTCAAAGGCGAAATGCCCGATCAGCCAACCAAAGATGCCGCCCAAGACCGAGGTGACGCTGGCAATCAGCGCATAGCGCCATGCCTTGTCAGGCCGCGCCAGACACATCGGAATGAACAGGACATCCGCCGGGATCGGAAAGACCGAGCTTTCGACAAAGGAAATGCCCCCCAGCACCACCGGCGCCTCTTTGCGCCCGGCCTGCCGGAGGGTCCAGTCATAGAGCTTGCGGAACATCGGGACTCCGGGGTTGACCACGCGCCCAAGCATCACGCGCGGCAGCCAAGGTCAAGGGCGGGGCATAAGTCGGGGGCGAAGGGAACTTCCCCACCGCAACCCCGCCTTGTATCATAAGGCAAAGCGGAAAGGATCGGTCATGGATTGGCGGGGACGGCGCGGCAGCAGTAACATCGAGGATCGCCGCAGGATCAGCGGCGGGCGCGGCGCGGGGGTCGGCGGCGTCGGCGTGCTGGCCATCGTCGTGATCGGCTATTTCCTTGGCGTCGATCTGACGCCCTTGCTAGAGGGCGGACAGGGTGTCACGCCACAGACCCAGACCCGCGAGCTGACCGCCGAGGATCAGGCGATGGGCGAATTCGTGTCGGTCCCCCTTGCCGATACCGAACAGGTCTGGGCACAGGTGTTCGACCAGCAACTTGGCGCGATCTATACCCCCGCGACGTTGGTGTTGTTCAAGGATGCCACGACCTCTCCCTGCGGCGGGGCATCGCAGGCGACGGGGCCGTTCTACTGCCCGACGGATCGCAAGGTCTATCTCGACACCGGGTTTTTCGTGACGCTGGACCGACAGCTTGGCGCGGGCGGTGATTTTGCGGCGGCCTATGTCGTGGCGCATGAGATCGGTCACCATGTGCAAAACGAGCTTGGCCTGTTGGAAAAGACCAACCGCGCCCGTGCCAGCGCCGGTGAGGCCGAGGCCAATGCCATTTCCGTTCGGGTGGAGTTGATGGCCGATTGTTTTGCCGGGGTCTGGGCGCATCACGCCGCGCGCCAGCTTGGCACCATCGAACGCGGCGATGTGGCCGAGGCGATGAACGCCGCCGCCCGCATCGGCGACGACACCTTGCAACGCGAGGCAGGCCGTACACCGATGCCCGACAGCTTTACGCATGGCAGTTCGGATCAGCGCATGCGCTGGTTTGAAACGGGCCAAAAGACCGGGCAGGTGGCCCGCTGCGATACCTTTGCGGCGCGCAAACTCTGAGCCTGCCACAAACCCCTCAGCAAATCGGTCAAAGCGGCTGTTCAGCCGCTTGACACCGGGCGGCCAGTGCAGCATCTAGGCCACCGTGCGCGGGCGTGGCGGAATGGTAGACGCGACAGACTCAAACTCTGTTTCCGCAAGGAGTGTCGGTTCGAGTCCGACCGCCCGCACCACATCTTCCCTATCAGACTTCTTGTGTTGGGCGGATTTCGTCTGATCCTGCCGCTGGCGCGGAACGTCTGCCGCTGCCCCTGCGTTCCCCTGTGCCCAGATGACAGGAGGCACAGATGGAACTTCCCCTTGCAGTTTTGGTCTTTGGTATCCTTTTGGCAATTTGCCTTTACGGCATGGCAATTTCTTCCCGGCGGGCGGCGCGGAATGATGCGTCGCGGCATGCGGTCTCTGGTCAGCGGACGGTTTCCCCGACGGACCAAGGCACGCCTGTAACCCGCGGCACGGACCGCAGCTTTGAAGGGTGATGGAACCTGACAGGCAACCGTTGGTTGCAATTCCTCTGGCAGCAGATGGAGGGATGCAGATGGCAGGCAACAAGGGCAAGTCAAAGGGTGGCAGTGGCAGCGCGGGTGACAAGCGCGGCGGCATCGCGAAAGCCAAGGAACAGGCCAGCCGCCAAAGCGGTGACACCGCAGGCAGCGCAGACGCACGCACCACCGGAAAATCGCAGGGCAACCCCGAATCACGCAGTGGCAAAAAGTCCGGGCGTGAGTGACGATAGGGCGCGCGCGCCGAAGCCAAGCGCGCGGCCCGCCCTTTGCTCTGGCGCAAGAAACCGGGTCTGACCCGTCCCAAAGGCGGTGATCGTGCATCCTTGGGTTGCGTTGTGACGGCATGGGTAAAGGCGCATCTTGTGGCATTCGCCAGCACAGGACACCCGCCGCCATGACCGACACGCCGCGCCGCAGCCTCGCCCAGCCTGCAAACTTGCAGCTTGCCACCGTCTTACAGCTTGCCACCG
This sequence comes from Rhodobacteraceae bacterium PARR1, assembly GCA_002256185.1. Taxonomy (GTDB): domain Bacteria; phylum Pseudomonadota; class Alphaproteobacteria; order Rhodobacterales; family Rhodobacteraceae; genus Paragemmobacter. The sequence continues at coordinate 2,801 of NKIT01000216.1, forward strand.
TCCAGCCGATCGCCCCCCAACCTGTGGCGGGCATGTTGAACGTCACACAGCATTGGTTCGACCATGACATGGACCAATGGGGCAAGACCCGCGGGCAGGATGTGGTGGAATCTGCACATCGCTATTCCTGCGTGCTCGGCCCCGATGGTGCGCCGCTGGTCTATCTCAAACCGCGCATCGGCTTTGACCTGACCCCGCGCAACCGCCGCTAGGCCCGTGCCGCACGCCACGCGGCCCAGTCTTCGGGCGTGTCCAGATCGGTGACGGCATGACGGTCGGGCAGGGGGACGGGCATCACCCGCGCCTTGTTCCGCTGCAAGACCGACCGTGCCCCTTCATCCCCCGTCAGCGCCAGCAAATCCCCGCGCAGATCAGGCGGAAACAGCACCGGATGCCCCGGCGTGCCATCTGCCGCCGCACCGCGCAGGATGTGGCTGGGGTGATCCTTGGCCAGCGACAGCATCTGCGCCAGATCACCCGTCGTGATCTCGGGCAAATCCGCCAGCATCAGCAGCACTGCCGCCCCCGGCGGCACCGCTGCAACCCCCGCCACCAGACTCGCCGCCATCCCCAGCGCCGGATCAGGCACTGCAACCTGCGTGACCGCCAGCGCATCCAGCGCCGCCACCCAGGCCCGGTAGCCCAGCAGCCCGGGATGAAAACCATCTGCGGCGATCCAGCCGGGCTCGGCCTCATCGGCTGAGCCTGTAATGGGGCCGGCA
>NKIT01000217.1 GCA_002256185.1 Rhodobacteraceae bacterium PARR1
TGGGGCAAAGCGACGAAATCTCGTTGGGCGGCGTCACGTTGCGCATCGACGCCTAAGCACGGTCAAAAGCGTCCCGCACATCGTCAACCAAGGTCGGGCTTTGTGCAGAAAGGCAATTCTGGCGGAAGTACCAGTAAAGAAACGCATCGGCATCATAGGCGCGGGGGGGCGCGTCCAGCGCGACCGACAACTCTGCCACTGTGGCCACGGTCGTTGCCACGTGGTGAAAATCCGCGCGACCGCACAGGATGACGGGCTTGCCCTGCATCATCGCCTCTAGCCCCGTGGCGGAATTGATGGTGACCACGACAGAGGCCGCGGCGATCATGTCGTGGATATTGGCGGCCACCACCTGCACGCGGGGATCACGCCGCGCCAGACGGCGCAGAGTGCGGTGGCGGGTGGCGTCGCTGTCCAAAGGATGCGGCTTTATCAGGATCGGACGCGGATCGTCACGGGCGGTCACGGCGGCTAGCATCTGATCCATCGACAGATGGCAGGTCTCGGTCAAATCGCGGTGGGATTCGTCTTGCAGGAACACCGCGATGGCCCCTTGTGGCAGCGCCACGCGCTCTTGTGGTTGGGCATAGCGCGACTTGCGTCCCACCACCAACCGCGCCCGCAACCGGTCGACAAAGGCGCGGGCGGGGCCATTGGGAATGGTCGCCGGGTCAAAAGACTTGGCTGCGATCGACGAAAAGGCGCGTATCCCCCACGGGTCCAGATGCCAGAACGGATAGACATAGGCCACACCGGCATTCAGCGCGCGGGGATGGCGCAATCGCCCGTGGTCGAGGATGTGGAAACCCGGTGTATCCTGAACCCGCGCCAGCGCCGTGGCGCGGTCATGGCGCACCACGAACACCTCTCCCCCCAGCGCGGAAAACCCGTCGATCAGGCGGGCATAGAACGGCAAGCGGCTTTCGGGCGATAACTGGCCCTCGGGCAGATGCAGGGTCAAAGGTTCGGCACACATGGCCATGAGAATGCCCTGCGCCACCAGACAAGCACAAGGTGCAACGGCCTCTGGTCAGGGCCGGGGTGCTGGGGTTAGCCTATGGGCGATGGCATCGTGGTGTATGGGTGGCGGCATGTGGCGCAAGATCGGCATGGGGATTGGTGGCCTTCTGGCGGTGGCGACGGCGGCGTTCTTCGCCCTTGCCCCCGCTTATGTGGAACGCGCGCAGAACGGGGTAGAGCCATTGGCCAAGCCGCCCTCCCCCGCCGCCCAAGCGATGCATGACCTGCTTGTGATCGGGGATTGGCATGCCGATACGTTGCTGTGGGACCGCGACCTGACGATGCGTGCCGACCGGGGGCATGTCGACCTGCCGCGCCTGCGCGAAGGCAATGTCGCGGTGCAGGTCTTCACCACGGTGACCAAAAGCCCATCAGGCCTGAATTACGACCAGAACAGCGCCGAGGCGAGGGATGATATCACCCTGTTGGTGATGGGCCAGTTGCGCCCGCCGCGCACATGGTTTGACCTGACCGAACGCGCGCTGGATCAGGCCGCGCGATTGACCGCCACGGCAGAGGCTGCGCCGGATCAGTTGCGCATCCTGCGGACGCGGGGCGATCTGGTCCAGCTTTTGACCGACCGCGCGGCGGGGGCGCGGGTGGTGGGTGGGCTGATCGGGGCTGAGGGCGGGCATGCCTTGCAGGGGGACATGGCGAAATTCGACCGCCTTTATGAGGCGGGCTTTCGCCTGATGGGGCTGACGCATTTCTTTGACAACGAACTCGGCGGCAGCCTGCATGGTGACAGCGGTGGCAGTGGCGCAGGCACGGGGCTGACGCCCTTTGGCCGCGCAGTGGTGCAAGAGATGCAAAAGCGCGGGATGGTGATCGACCTTGCCCATGCCGCCCCGCAAATGGTGCGCGATGTATTGGCGATGCCGGGGACACGCCCCATTGTCAGCCACACCGGCATCTACAGCCACTGCAAGTCGCACAGGAACCTGCCAGATGATCTGATGCAGGCGATTGCGGCCAAGGGCGGGGTGATCGGCATCGGCTTTTGGGCGGATGTGACCTGCGACGCCTCACCCGACGGGGTGGCGGCGGCCATTCTCGCGGCCGTGGCGCTGGTGGGGGCGGATCACGTCTCGCTGGGGTCAGACTTTGACGGGGCAGTGACGACGGGGTTTGATGCCAGCCAGTTGGCGTCATTGACCGATGCGCTGTTGCGGGCGGGGTTGCATCCGGATGTGATCGCCAAGGTCATGGGCGGAAACATGATGCGCTATCTGGCGGAAACGCTGCCAGAGTGACCCCCCGCCTTTCGGCGAGGGGCTGACGGGTCAGATCAGGGGGTCAGATCGAGATGTCGCGCGCCACTTCAAAGGCGCGGTCGATCATGCGCTGGGTGCCGATGGTGAATTCCAGCGGGCAGGGATAGGCGGAACCCGTGCGGATGCTGCGGCCGAAGTTTTCCACCTGCAACTTGTAGTGGTTGGCATCGGGCCAGCGTTCGCTGGTGATGGTCTGGCCGTTGTGCAATTCAATCCGCGCTTCGGCGAAGAGGTTGGCGTTGAACGGGCCATTGGCCACCTTGAGCAGACCCTTGTCGCCGTGGAACGTAACCTCTTGCCGGTTTTGCAGCCGCATCGAGGTCATGGCGCTATAGGTCGCGCGGCCAAGCGGGCCAGCCATGATGCCATCCAGTTGCGCCCAGACATCCACGCCGTTTTCGCGGATCATCCGGCAAGAGATATCCTCGCCTTCACCGCCCGAGACGAAGCGGGCCGACCCGTAGGTGTAAACCCCGATGTCGCGGATGCCACCGCCGCCGGTTTCGGGGCGGTTGCGGATGTTTTGCAGGTCATCGGCGTTGTTATAGCTGAAGGCGGCGTCGATGTGGCGCAATTGGCCGATGGCCCCGCCCTGCACCAGTTCACGCGCCCGGATCCACTGCGGGTGGTGGACGATCATATAAGCCTCGGCCACCAGAAGCCCGGATTTGTCACGTGCAGCGATCAACTGGTCAATCTCACCCGCCGTCATCGAAATCGGCTTTTCGGTCAGCACATGCTTGCCTGCCGCAATGGCCTTCAGCGTCCATTCGACATGGATGTGATTGGGCAGCGGGATATAGACCGCGTCGATGGTCGGATCGGCCAGCAGATCGTCATAGCTGACTTGCGCCAGACCGGGATGGAAATCCCAGCCCGTGGCCTTGCCGGGGTTCGAGGTGGCCAGCGCCACCAACTCGGCGTTTTCGGCCATGTGGATGGCCGGGGCCATGTGGTCGCGGGCAAACTTGGCATTGCCCAGAACGCCCCAACGGACGGTTTTCATCGCGCTTCCTCCCAGAATTCGGTCGGGGGCAGGGTATGGGCTGGAGGGGACGGCTGCAAGCGGCGAGGTGGGGGGGTGTTTTGAGCGGGGTCACATCGCTAGCCAAGGGGCGCGCACGCACCGCGGGGTGGGTGCCCGTATACGTGCGCCCGCC
>NKIT01000218.1 GCA_002256185.1 Rhodobacteraceae bacterium PARR1
TTGCTCAAATATCCTCAGGGGGTGAATGGCCGCCCTCGCGGCCAGAGGGGGCGCGAGCGCCCCCTGACGCGCTTTGCCCCGCGCACATGCGCGGGGCAAAGCTCACAGCGTGCAGGCCGGACCGGCCTGCGCCATTTGGTCAGCCTTTGGCGGCCAGAACATCCTCGGGCGTGCCCACCGCGCGGGTCTGGGCCTCTTTCGAGATGCGCTTGATCATGCCCGACAGCGCCTTGCCTGCGCCGATTTCCCAGTATTCAGTCACACCCGCCCGCTCCAGCCACTGCACGCTTTCGCGCCAGCGCACCGATCCTGTGACCTGCGCGACAAGCAGATCGCGCAACCGGTCCGGTTCGGTCACGGCCTCGGCCCGCACATTGGCCACCACCGGCACGACGGGCTTGCTGATCACCACCGCGGCGAGTGCCTCGGCCATCACGGCGGCGGCGGGCTGCATCAGCGCGCAGTGGAACGGGGCGGACACCGGCAGCAAGAGCGCGCGCTTGGCGCCTTTGGCCTTGGCGATGTCCAAGGCACGCTCCACCGCGCCGCGATGACCCGACACCACAACCTGCGCGGGGTCATTGTCATTCGCGGCCTGACAGACCTCACCCTGCGCAGCCTCGGCGGCCACGGCCGTTGCAGTCTCAAAATCCAAGCCCAGCAGCGCGGCCATGGCACCCACACCCACTGGCACCGCCTCTTGCATCGCGCGGCCACGGATGCGCAGCAGGCGCGCGGTGTCCGAGAGTGTCAGCGCGCCCGCTGCGCACAGCGCGGAATATTCGCCCAAGCTATGCCCGGCCACAAAACTTGCCGACCCCGCCAAGGTGATCCCCTCCGCCTCCAAGGCCCGCAAGGCGGCGATGGATGTCGCCATCAGCGCCGGTTGCGCGTTTTCGGTCAGGGTCAGCGTTTCGATCTCGCCCTCCCAGATCAGGGCCGACAGGTTCTGGCCCAAGGCGGCGTCCACCTCGTCGAACACGGCTTTCGCTGCCGGATAAGCTTCGGCCAAGGCGCGGCCCATGCCGATGGTCTGCGCCCCCTGACCGGGGAACACGAATGCGCGGGTCATGGACTCTCCTTCCCAGATACCAAGCAGCCTTGGCATAGCGCGGGCCATGAGGCTTCGCAATCGGCGCTGACTTGGGGGCGCAGCGATGGCCCCTAAATCACTGTCCGCTTTTTGCCGTATAGAGCAACGTGCCGCGTAAGGGTGGCCGCCACGATCCCGCAGCGTTCTGTCTGGCCCACCGCGTCTTGACCAGCAGACCCCTTCCCCGGCAGGCAGCACCGCATGAAACACTCGAATTTCGACGTAAGCATCGAAGCCTTCCAAAGCATCGCCGCAGACATCGGCAATCTGTCCGTCGCGCTGGCGGATGTGGCGGGGCATGTTGACGACATCGACAGCCGCGTCGCGCGGCAGGTGCAGGCGCTGTCTGTGCTGGCCGATCAGACTGCCACCCTGTCCCGCGCCAATGATGCTGTCACCACCGCCGCCAATGCCGCGCTGACCGCCACGGGTCAGGCGCGCGTCACCGTTCGCAGCGCCGAAGCGCAGATCACCCGCAGCGTTGCCGATGTGGCCGGATTGGCCGATCAGGTCGGCACCTTCGGCGCGCGGGTGGACGGGCTGACGCAGGCGCTGGCACAGGTGTCGCGCGTCGCTGCCGACATCTATTCCATCGCGCGGATGACGAACCTTCTGGCGCTGAACGCGTCGATCGAGGCGGCGCGCGCAGGATCGGCAGGACGCGGCTTCATGGTGGTGGCGCAAGAGGTCAAGCAACTGTCAGGCCGCACCCAAGAGGCCACGCAGGAAATCGACCGGACGCTTGAGGCGCTCGCGCGTGAGGCGGGGGATCTCGTGCGCATCGGACAGGCGGCGGTGGCCAGCGCGGGTGTGGTCCGACAGGAAACCAACGCCTTGGCGCTGGTGATGCGCGACATCGAAACGGCGGTGGATCACATCGACGGCGAACAGGCCCGCATCACCGAAGCCACCGCCCAATCCACCCAGTCCATCCGCCAGACCGAGGCGGAATGTGCGGCACTGACAGCGGATGCCGACAAGACCTCAGCCAGTCTGGGCGGGGCACGCGGGCGGCTGAATGATCTTCTGGCCAGCGGCGAACGGCTGGTGTCGGGCTGCGCGCGAATGGGCGTCGTCACTGTCGACACGCCCTTTATCGAAGCCGTGCAACAAGCCGCCGCCGCCATCGGTGCCGCGTTTGAGGTTGAGATCGCCGCCGGGCGCATCACTGCCGCGGCGCTGTTTGACCGCGAATGTCGCCCGATCCCCGACACCAATCCGCAGCAATTCGCCACCCGCTATCTGGACACCGCCGACCGCATCCTGCCGCAGGTGCAGGAACCCTTGCTGTCGCTGTCGGAGCGCGTGGTGTTCTGCGCGGCGGTGGATGTGAACGGCTTTCTGCCCACCCATAACCGCAAGTTTTCAATGCCGCAGCGCCGGGGCGATCCGACATGGAACGCCGCCAACTGCCGCAACCGCCGCCTGTTCAATGACCGTGTCGGCCTGACCGCCGGACGCAACACCCAACCTTTCTGCCTGCAAGCGTATCGGCGCGACATGGGCGGCGGGCAGTTTGCCTTGATGAAGGACGTCTCTGCCCCCATCATCGTCCAAGGTCGGCATTGGGGCGGCTTGCGACTGGCTTACAAGGCGTAAGGGGCGCAGGGGCTTTCCGGCTTGCATCCTTGCCGCTTTCCCCTATAAGGCCCCATCCTTTCCGCACTCACGTGAACCGGCGCAGCCTCTCGTGGACGGGCCGCGGAAAGGCCAAACGCCCGTCCTATGAAATGCGCCATGACAGGACTGGAGTGAACATGCCGCTTTACGAGCATGTCTTCATCGCGCGTCAGGACCTTTCCAACGCGCAGGCCGAAGGCCTCATCGAACATTTCTCCACGGTTCTCGCGGACAACGGCGGCAAGGTCGTTGAACACGAATACTGGGGCGTCAAGACGATGGCCTACAAGATCAACAAGAACCGCAAGGGCCACTACGCCTTCCTGAAGTCCGACGCTCCGTCGTCGGCCGTGCAGGAAATGGAACGCCTGATGCGCCTGCATGACGACGTGATGCGCGTGTTGACCATCAAGGTTGACCTGCATGGCGAAGGTCCGTCCGTGCAGATGCAAAAGCGCGACGAGCGTGAGCGTGGCGACCGTGGCGACCGTCCCGAGGGCGGCTTCGGCGGTGGCGAACGTCGTGAACGTTCGGGTGGTTTCGGTGGTGGCGACCGCGGTGGTGACCGTGGCGGCTTCCGTCGCTGATCTTGGGCAGGAAAGGATAAACTATGGCGAACAAACCGTTTTTCCGCCGCCGCAAGGTCTGCCCGTTCTCGGGCGACAATGCTCCGGCCATCGACTACAAGGACGTC
>NKIT01000219.1 GCA_002256185.1 Rhodobacteraceae bacterium PARR1
GACATCCCTCATTCAAGGTGTGGCGATCCGGTGGTCGCTAGGCGCGCGGGATTTCGTCCTGCGCGACGAAGGACTGCGACTTCTGGCTGTCCAACTTCGGCTGCTGGGTTTTAGGGAGGGCTGAGAGATGCAAAAGGCATGGATGATCGGAGCCGCAGGTGTGCTGGCCATCGGGGCTGGCGTTCTGTTCATGACGGAACGGCCACTGACCGTGTCGGTGGTGCAGCCTGAAACCGACGTGCCCCTGCGGATCTATGGCCTTGGCACCGTCGAGGCGCGGGTGCTTACGCGTGTCGGGTTTGAGGTTGGCGCCACGCTTCTGTCCCTCTCGGCAGATGCGGGCGATAGTGTAGCGCAAGGTCAGATCCTTGGGACATTGCATCAGGGCGAGCAGGAGGCACGTGTAGCCCGCGCTCGTGCCGCTGTCGCGGCCAACCTCGCCACTCAGGCCAAGGCACAGGCATCGGTGGTGCGCGCGCTGGCCGTTCTGGCGCAGCGCGAGGCCGCCAATCGCCGTCTGGTGGAACTGGCACGGCAGGACGTCGCAACCGTCCAGCGCGCCGAAGAAGCCCAGCGAGACGAAGATGTCGCTCGCGCCGAAGTGGCCGTGGCCGAAGCCGAACGCGATGTGATCCTGGCGCAGGCACAGGACGCTGCGGGGGCGCTGCAGCTTGAAGAGACGCTCCTCGCACATCATCAGCTGTCGGCGCCCTTTGACGCAGTCATCGTTGCCCGCCACGCCGAGACGGGGGCGGTGGTCCGGGCAGGCGATCCGATCTTTACCCTAATCGACCCGGCGACGATCTGGATACAGGCCTACATCGACGAAGAGCGCGCGGGCCAGCTTGCCCTTGGCCAGCCCGGCACCATCCGCCTGCGGTCACAGCCCGCAGGCGAATTTCATGGCACCATCGCGCGCATCGGTCTGGAAAGCGATCGGGTGAACGAAGAGCGCCGCGTCTGGCTGACCTGCGCCGATTGCCCGGCAGAGATGTTTCTGGGCGAACAGGCCGAGGTACGCATTCTGACTGGCACGCGTGACACTGCGCTGATGGTGCCCGAGGTGGCGCTTTCCGGCTTTGACGGCTTTCGTGGACGGGTCTGGACCGTGCAGAACGGGCGCCTGGCAAGCACAGAACTGACGTTCGGCGCGCGCGATGATCGTGGCCGGATCGAAGTGACGGGCGGACTGCCCGATGGCGCGCAGATCGTGGCCAGCCCGCCGCAGGGCGCCGATGAAGGGCGACTTGCCCGGATCGGGGATACGCCGTGAACCTTGCCATCCGCGATATCCGGCACGGCCTGTTCCGGTTTGTCCTCACTTGCTTCGGCCTCGGGCTGTTGATGACGGTCGTGCTGGCGATGATTGGCATCTACAACGGGCTGGTGGCCGATGCGTTGGCCGTGGTGAAGGCCCCCGCTGCCGATATCTGGGTGGTCGAGGCCGGCACCCAAGGCCCCTTTGCCGAAGCCTCCAGCATCCCAGCCGACACCCGCGAGGCCGTGGCCAGAATGCCCGGCGTGGCCGAGGCGGGAGCGATCACGTTCCAGACCATCGAAGCCACCCATGCGGGTCGGACTCTGCGGCTTTACGTCATCGGCTTTGAACCCGGCCGTCCCGGCGGGCCGCAACGCATTGCCGAAGGGCGCGGATTTGGCGTGAGCCATTTCGAATTGATCGCCGATCGCAAGACCGGGCTGGTGATCGGCGACACGGTCCGCCTTGGCCGCGACCGGTTCACAGTCGTGGGTCTGGTGGAAGACGCTATGAACTCGGGCGGCGACCCGGCCGTCTATGTGACCCTCGCCGATGCCATCGCGTTGCAGTCCGCGCTGGACCCTGCCGCAGCGCGCGTGCAGGCTGCACGGGGGGCGGACGGTGTCCGCCCGCCAACCGTGGCCGCCGTGATCGCGCGGCTTGAGCCGGGTGCGGACGTGGCACTCCTGACCGCCACAGTGTGGCAATGGAAACACCTTGCCGCCCTTGCGCAAGCTGAACAGGAGGAGTTGCTCCTCGCCTCGGTCGTGGATCGGGCCCGGCGACAGATCGGCCTGTTCCTGGGCATCCTGTTGTCGGTCAGCGCGGTGGTGATCGCGCTCATCATCTACACGATGACGATGGAGAAACTGAAACAGATAGCGACTCTCAAGCTGATCGGCGCGCCAGACCGGACCATCATCGGGTTGATCGTTCAGCAAGCGCTGATCCTTGGCGCGTCTGGCCTTGGAATCGGGTTAGTGTTGATCCTGCTGGTCAAGGACAACTTCCCCCGCCGTGTGGTGCTTGAACCCTTCAACGCGCTGGTGCTTGCGGGCATCATCCTTGTGGTCTGCCTGGTGGCGTCGGGCCTTGGCGTGCGCGCGGCGATGAAGGTCGACCCCGCCACGGCGCTCGGGGGCTAAGGCCATGGCGCAGGGCGATGTTCTGATAAAGGTGCAAGGGGTGGCCAAACACTATGGCACCGGCGAAACGCGTGTCGACGCGCTGCGCGCCGTCGACCTGCAGGTCCGCGCGGGCGAGGTAATTGCGCTGCTGGGCCCGTCCGGATCGGGCAAGACGACCCTTCTCAACATCATCGGCTGCATCCTTGCCCCGTCGGCGGGCCAGGTTGAACTGGACGGTGACCCGGTTTTCGACGGCAAATGGTTGCGCGGCGATCTGCGGCGGCTGCGCCTGGACAAGATCGGCTTCATCTTTCAGGCGCACAACCTGCTGCCCTTCCTGACCGCCGAAGAGAATGTCTCGGTCGTGCTTGACCTTGCAGGCTGGCCTTCCGCCAAGGGCCGCGCCCGTGCGCGCGAGTTGCTTGATTACCTTGAAGTCGGCCATCGCGCATCGGTGAAGCCAGCACTTCTATCGGGAGGAGAGGCGCAGCGCGTCGCCATCGCCCGTGCGCTGGCCAACCGACCACGCATTATCCTCGCAGATGAGCCGACCGCTGCACTGGACAGCGGGCGCGCGCAACTTGTGATGGACCTTTTGCGCAAGCTCGCGACCGAACAGGAAGCCTGTATCATCGCCGTTACCCATGACGAAAAGATCTTCGACCGCTTCGACCGCCTGATCCATCTGCGCGATGGTCGCCTCGTGGACAGCTGAACAAAGGAGAAGGCCATGCCTACCCGCACACGTTCTGTCACTGCTGCCGCCATAGTTGCCATCATTTTCGGGCTTCTGACAATCTTCTCCGGCGGGCGCGCCCTGTTCGGGGGGGCCGACATGGGCGCTGTTGTGCCCTTCGTTCTGTGGTTCAATTTCGTGGCAGGGTTTGCCTATGTCCTGGCCGGTCTAGGTCTATGGTATCGCACCAGCTGGGCGGCCAGCCTTTCGATTTTC
>NKIT01000220.1 GCA_002256185.1 Rhodobacteraceae bacterium PARR1
CCCCCCCGCACCCCACTGTCCGCAGGGGGGGGTTTCACACCCCCCGCACCCCCCGTGGGGTATTTGCGCCAAGATGAAGGGGCAGAGGTGGATTTTGACGCCTTTGCGCTACATGCGTCCCATGACCGAAGAAACCCGCATCCTTTACAACGACACCTGCCCTTTGTGCCGGTTCGAGATTGACCATTACCGCGACCGTGCATCGGCGACGGGTGCGCCTTTGGCCTTTGATCCTTTGGACCGGGCCGAGACGTGGGGCTTGACCGAGGATCAGGCGGCACGCGCCCTGCATGTGCGGCAGGGGGCTCAGGTCCTGTCGGGGCTGGCCGCGTTTCGGGCGATCTGGGCCGGTTTGCCGGGGTGGCGCTGGCTGGCCACTGTGACGGGTCTGCCGGGGGTGCGGCAGGTGCTCGGTTTCGTCTACGACCGCATAGCCGCGCCGCTGCTTTATCGCGCGCATCTGCGCCGCCAAGCGCGGCTTAGCCGATCAGGATCACCAGCCACGCCACCCCGCCCGCCGCAGCCGTAAGCGCGACGCAGGCACTTCCGCAATCCTTGGCCTTGCCTGCCAACGGATGCGGTCCGGGCTGGACCATATCCACCACCACCTCAACCGCCGTGTTGATCAGTTCTGCGGCTAGGATCAGCAACCCCAGCGCGAGGATCAGCGCACGCTCCCCCGGTGTCAGGTCCAGCGCCAAGGCCATGGCGGCAGAGGCGACATTGACCAGCGCCCATTGCCGCAGCGATTTTTCGCTCTGCCATGCCGCGCGGATGCCCTGCCATGACCAGAGGCACGTGTTGCCGATGCGGCGCGCTTCTGCCCACAGCCACTGGATCATGTCATCCCCCGCTTGCGGCGCGCTCCGGCCCGCTTGGACGCAGGCTAGCGGCTGTCGGCCAGCGCGTCGAGATAGGCGCGCACGCAGGTGACGACATGGGCGAATCGGTCCCCGCCCAGATGCACGCCGCCATACCAGCGCGTCACCACCACGATGTGATCGACCAGCGCTGCGCGTTCCAGCATCTTCAGGATGACGGCCCCGGCCCCGGCCTCACCGTCATCGCCCTTTTGCGCGCCGCCATCCGACAGCACCACCGCCCAGGTGTTATGCGTGGCCTTGGCGTATTTCTTGACGCGCTTCAGATCGGTCAGGAACGCCTCAACCCCGGCCCGCCCCGCGACAGGCCCGCCCGAGACGGCGTAGCGCGAGCCGCGATCCGACACCACCTTGTCCAGTTGGATCATGCACAGCCCCTTTGTCCGGGCCCCAGATGCCCCGGTCCCCGTTGCCATGCCGGACCGACAGGCTCAAGCCTGAGGCATGTCAGGGCTGCGGCGACAGCGCCTCGATCCCCGGCTTGTTGTCGCAAAAGACCGGAAGCGAGACCGCCTGCACCTCATGCGCCAGAAACTCTGTGCAGGCTGGGACATTCCCACAGCGCAGGCAGTGATCGACCATACCCGCCAATTCGCGGCGCGTCAGCCAGCCATCCACGACGGCATCGGTCAGGTTCACCCCCACGACCCGCGCCATGCCCCGTGTGAACCCCCAGGCCCGTGGGGCCTCTGCATATCCGATCATTGCGGTCGCTCCTGCTTGCGCCAGTGGCGGTCAGGATGGCGCAGGCAGGGCTGCGGCACCTTGACACAGATCAAACCCGGTCAAAGGCCTGCCCCACCCGCGCGCAGATTGTCCACCACCCGCGCGACGACCGCCTTGCGCTGGCCATTCGGCGGGTGGGTGCCAAGGAAGGCGTCCCCCGGATCGGGCAGCCGGTCGAAAAACCCTGTTCCCAGCAAGGGATCATAGCCCGACCGATAGGCGATTTCCGCGCCCATGGCATCGGCCTGCAACTCAAACTCCTTGGCATAGCTGCGCGCGCCGACGGTGGCGGCCATGCCGGTCATTTGCTCTGCCACTTGCGGCGAAGCGCCCGAGGCTGCGGCAAGGATGGCCGCCGCCATGGCCGCGCCTTGGGCATTGGCATTCGTTTGCGGCAAGTGGCCAAGGATGTGGTGCGACGCCTCGTGGCCCAACACAAAGGCGATCTCATCGGGGTTGCGGGCATCGCCGATCAGCGACAGCGTAAAGCCCAGCACGGGGCGGCCCTGCCGGTCCAGCGTCTGAAAGGCGTTCGGCGGCTGGCCAAGCCGATCATCCACCACGATCAGGAAATCGCAATTCACCCCGCGTGTGCGGGCGCGGCAGACCTCTTCGGTCACAGGTTCCAACCGCTGGACCACATCCACGAAATTGCGCACGGCTGTTTCCGAGGGCAGTCGCGCCGTCGGGGCGGCAGCAGGTGGCGGGGCGGCAGCAGGTGGCGGTGCGGCGGGCGGTGCGGCCACAGGCGGATAAGCCGGCACACAGGCCGACAGCAACGCCACAGCGATCAAACCTGCCCAAATCCGCATCCACCACTCCTGTCACTGCCGCCGCTGCCGGTCTTTCGCCAAAGGTAGCAAGCCGCGCCGCCGGGGGAAGGGGGAAGATCACAACCTCACGTGGCTTTGCTTTGGCCTAAGCACGGATTTCCCTTTGCGGGGTGGGTTTGGCTGGGCTAGCCTGAGCAGATGTTCACCATCGAGCACGAATTCGACGCCACCGTCATCACCCTGATCGACGAAGGCCATGACGGGCTGGTCGAGGATGTCACCATCCTTGCCTTTGAAGATTGCGTGACGCTGGAACAGCTTGACCCCGTCACGCAGGAACCCGTGCGCGTGGTGCTGTCGATGGCGCAGTTGCGCGATCTGGCAGCAGCGCTGGACTTGCCCGAGGGCAGCTACCGGGTGGAGCCGAAGAAAGGCTGACCCGTCGCGGCGTGGTGATCCGGGCCAGATCAGTCGGTCAGCCGGAACACCTTGTCGCGTGCCGCAGCCCCGCGCAGCAGCGTCAGGCGGGTTTTGGCCACACCCAAGGCATGGGCCAGCGCCTCGATCACGGCAGCATTGGCTTTGCCATCCTCTGGCGCGGCGGTGACACTGACGCGCCATTGGCCATCCATCAACGCGACACCGGGCTGGCGGGCGCGCGGGGTGACGCGGACGGCGAATTCCGCACCGGGAATGGCAAGCGCGGCGTGGTCCCCCTTTTTCATACCCTTTTCCTTTGTCGCGTCCCGGCCTAGCCTACGGCCAACCTAGCCTGCGCATACCAAACGGGGGACCGGCATGACCACGGGTTTTTACACGGATGAGCGGACCTTTTGGCACGGCGGCGGCAACTACGCCTTTACCCTGCCCGTGGGCGGTCTGGTCCAGCCCGGGGGTGGCCTGCCCGAAAGCCCGGAAACCAAACGGCGCTT
>NKIT01000221.1:0-2601 GCA_002256185.1 Rhodobacteraceae bacterium PARR1
ATGTGGCGCGGGCAGGGGCTGTTGGATCAACTGATCGCGCGCTTCCTGCGCCCGGTCAGCACGCGGGGGCGGCGGGTCGTGGCCTTTCTGCGGTCGGTGCTGCGGGTGCTGGTCCCGGCCTTCGGCCTTGTGCTGCTGGCCTCTGCGCCGTTGCTGTCCGGGGTGCTCGGCCCAGTGATGACAAACCTCGTCGAGGCGATTCCCGCGGCCGGTCTGACCCTCTTTGTCGCGTTGTGGCTGGGTGGTCTGGTCTTTGGCGGTGACGAGGCCAGCGCAGGCCAGTTCACCCTGACCGAGGATCGCCGCGGCGAGGGGCGCTTTCTGGCCGTCGCCTTGGGGACCGTCGTCGCCGCCGAGGAATTGCGCAGCCTGTTGCAGGCCAGCATCCCGCGCAATGAGGCCGCGATTTCGGTCCTGAGCTTTCCGTTTCTGGTCACCGCTGCCGTTCTGCTGCTGCGGCTTGGCCAATTGCTGCACCGCCACGCGAAAACGGCCAAAACGACCGAGGATGCCGCGACACCGGGGCGCTTTGTCGGGCTGTTCGGGCGCGGCGTGATGCTGCTGGGCGTGCTGGGCATCGGGCTTGGCGCGGTGGGCTATGTCTCGGCGGCGTCGGCGCTGGTCTATTCGGCGGCGCTGTCCATCGGGTTGATCGCGCTGTTGATCGTCCTGCAACGGCTGGTCGCGGACCTTTACGGTCTGGTCACCGGATCGGATGCGGCGGATCAGGATGGGCTGGTGCCGGTGCTGATCGGCTTTGCGATGGTGCTGCTGTCCTTGCCCGTGTTCGCCATGATCTGGGGGGCGCGGGCCGATGACCTGACCGAGCTGTGGCAGCGCTTCCTTGAAGGGTTCCAGCTGGGGGAAACGCGGGTTTCGCCCACCGATTTCATGGTCTTTGTCGTCATCTTCGCCATCGGCTATGCGGTGACGCGGGCGGTGCAGGGGGCCTTGCGCGGATCGGTCCTGCCGCGCACCAACCTTGATCCCGGTGGACAGACCGCCGTGGTCAGTGGCGTGGGCTATGTCGGCATCTTCCTTGCCGCGCTGATCGCCATCAACTCGGCGGGTATTGATCTGTCAGGTCTGGCCATCGTCGCCGGTGCCTTGTCGGTCGGTATCGGTTTCGGTCTGCAAAACATCGTGTCGAACTTCATCTCAGGCATCATCCTGCTGGTGGAGCGTCCCGTCAGTGAGGGTGACTGGATCGAGGTCGGGACCGTGCAGGGCATCGTCAAGGCGATTTCTGTCCGCTCGACCCGCATCCAGACCTTTGACCGGTCCGATGTGATCGTGCCGAACGCGGACCTTGTGACAGGCCGCGTGACCAACTGGACGCGGTTCAATCTGACGGGGCGGCTGGTGGTGCCGGTGCTGGTCGTCCATAACTCCGACACCCGCAAGGTGGACCGCATCCTGCGCGAGATTGCCGAAGCCCAGCCCATGGTCGTCTTGAACCCGCCGCCGGTGATCGCGCTGATGGGTTTCACGCTGGAGGGCATCCAGTTCGAAATGCGGATGATCCTGCGGGATGTGAATTTTTCAGTCACCGTGCGGTCCGAGGTGAACCACCAGATCGTGCAGCGCTTTGCCGCCGAAGGGGTGGAAATGCGCCCTGGCCTTTTGTCGCCCCCGCCTGCGCCAGAGCCCCCGCCTCTGCCCGAAACACCGCCGAAGCGGGCGCGCAAGGCCAAGCCTGAATCCACCGATGCGCTGCCGCCTGCCGAAGGCACGCCATCGCTTTGACACCCGGCGGCCAGATAACGCGGCCCAAGAAAGAGACCTGACGTGACCACAGAGCTTTTGTTCCGCGCCGACGCCTATCTGCGCGACTGCGAGTCCACCGTGACCGGCACCACGCCCGAAGGCGGGATTCTTGTGGACCGGACAGTGTTCTATGCCACCAGCGGCGGCCAACCGGGGGATTGCGGGCAGGTGGCCTGGGCTGGCGGGCGCGCCACCATCGCCACGGCGGTCAAGGCAGAGGGCGGGTTAGTGGCACTTGTGCCCGCCGAACCCGTGGCCTTGCCGCCCGTGGGGACTGTGCTGCGCCAGCGGCTGGACTGGGACCGCCGCCACCGCCACATGCGCGTGCACACGGCGCTGCATCTCTTGTCGGTGGTGATCCCGCTGCCGGTGACGGGCGGTCAGATCGGCGCGGATCGCGGACGGCTGGATTTCGACATGCCCGACCCGCCGGGGGACATCGTGGCCATTGAGGCGCGGCTGAACGAATTGATCGGGCTTGACCTTGCGGTGACGGACCAGTGGATCACCGATGACGCATTGCTGGCCAATCCGGGGCTGGTCAAGACCATGTCGGTGATGCCGCCGATGGGGCAGGGCCGGGTGCGGCTGGTCAGGATCGGGACCGAGGCGTCTCAGGTCGATCTGCAACCCTGCGGCGGCACCCACGTCGCCCGCACCGCCGAAATCGGCAGGGTCGAGATCGGCAAGATCGAAAAGAAGGGCCGCCAGAACCGCCGCGTGTCGATCACGCTGGTGGACTGAGCCGCTGGCCGGCTGAGGTGATGGCGGGCTGAGGCGATGGCGGGCTGAGGCGATGGCGGGCTGAGGCGATGGCGGACTGAGGCGATGGCG
>NKIT01000221.1:2611-3284 GCA_002256185.1 Rhodobacteraceae bacterium PARR1
GATGGCGGGCTGCGCGGCCCGCTTCGCCAAAGATGCCCCCAGTTTTCCCCCTTTGCCCCCTTGCGCCCTCCGCCGCCAGCGGCTAGGGAATGCGCGCACGGACAGTTGGCCGAGTGGTCGAAGGCGCACGCCTGGAAAGTGTGTAGGCGGGGAACCGTCTCGAGGGTTCGAATCCCTCACTGTCCGCCAAAAATCCCCTAAAGTATTGGAATTAAACGGGAAGATACGGCTAGTTTGCGCCGCCCCAGATTCCAGCCCACATTCCCGTTGATGTGCTTCCCCCGGACAGGCGCGATGCCTGCCGGATCATCAGCAAGAGGGAATGACATGACGACCGAACAAACCACCCCCGCCACGATTGCCGACGCCTTCGCCCAATGGCTTGAGGCGTCACAGGCTGCCGCACTGGCGACCGATCCCGCCGCGATGGAGCCGCACCTTTCCCGCGCCCATGATCTGGAAAAGCTGGCCGTCGCGCTGCCCGTCACCACTGCCGCCGATGTGTGGCACTTGATCCGCATGACGACGGACGGGGCAGACGACGCCCTGAACGTGACGCATGGACTTCTGATTGCCCGCGCCTTCGCAGAGGTGGCAGCATGAACGCGATAGCTTTCACCACTCGTCGCGCCCGTCACCAGTCGACATCACCTCTGTCTGGACACGAGAGGGG
>NKIT01000222.1 GCA_002256185.1 Rhodobacteraceae bacterium PARR1
TTTGCCATTGGAAGCCCTGCCCCCACGACGCCCGCTTCCCCGTTGCTTAAATATCCCGGGGGGTGCGGGGGGCTGGCCCCCCGCGTCTGCGGTCGGCCACAACTGGCATGGCCAGCATCCTGAAAATGAGCCGAACCAGCGTGGGCCGATTCGTTCGCAGGACAACCTTATGCGCCCAGAAAGATGGCCCCTGCACGCCAAGCGCGATTTCGGATTTTCAGGTGCCATAAAACTTCATTTGGCTGTTACATTTATTTTACATTTGTTATTTTCTTGTAACTTTTCCGCCATCTTTTTCATTTTACCAAGGGTGATTGTTGTATTTTTACAGCGTAATACAGGTTACCGATCAATTCCCTATTTCCGCTTCGCCGCGCTCTGCTATTCACCTGCAAGCTGACCGCAAAGCTGCCGGTCGCGAAGCCACAAGGTACCGCTCAAATGAAAAAGACCCTCCTCCTTTCCACCGTGCTGTCGCTGGCTGCTGGCGCTGCGCTTGCCGATGTGTCGCTGTCCGGTGACGGCCGCATGGGCGTGACTTCGGTTGACGCTGGCAAGACCGCCACCTTCGACAGCCGCGTGCGCCTGCGCTTCTCGCTTTCGGCCGAGGCTGACAGCGGGCTGAAATTCGGTGGCCAGTTCCGCGCCGCAGACGCGGTCAATGCCGCTGCGGGCACCCGTGGCACGCTCTTCATCGAGCATGCCGATTTTGGCCGCCTGACCATGGGCGATGCCGAGGGCGCGGTGCAGGCCGCCGTCACGCAATTCGTGGCCATCGGCTACAACGAAACCGGCAAGCTGCAGGAATTTCAGTTCCTGACAGGCGGTGACATCACCACCGGCGGCGGGGCGATCGACATGCTGTATGCCTATACCAACCCGAACATGGGCAACGGTGTGTTCGGCGCTTACCTGTCGCATGGCAACCCCGGCACCGGTTCGGGTGCGGGTGCTGCGGCGCTGTCGGATGACTATGCGCTTGGCGTGTCCTACACGACCGAATTCTGGAAGGTCGCCGCCGGTTACGAAGACAACGGCATCCGCTCGCAATCGGTGCTGAGCGGCAGCTATGGCAACGGCCAAGCCGAAGTCAAAGTGGCCTACGGCCTGCGCGACGATGACAAGGAACAGTATGCCGTATACGGCACCTATATCGTCGGCACCACCACCCTGACCGGGTTCTATCGTCAGGACTTCGCCGGGAATGACTATCAAGGCTTTGGCGTGTCCCATGATCTGGGCAGCGGTCTGGCCATCGCGGCGGGCTACGCCAAGAAAGACACCGGCAAGGCCAACGTCAACATCGGCGCAACCATGTCCTTCTGATCGGGGGGCGCTGCCCCCTTTGTCTTGCGCGGGCGGACCGTCGCCCGCGCCCTTCCCCCTTTCATGATGGAGTTCTCCATGTCCTTCCTTCGTTACGTGGCCCCTGCTGCTGCCGCGCTGGCGCTGTTTGCCGGTGCCGCCCAAGCGCGCGACCAGGTTCAGATCACCGGCTCGTCCACCGTGCTGCCCTATGCCACCATCGTAGCTGAACTGTTCGGCGAAAACGCCGGCTTCCCGACCCCCGTGGTCGAAGGCGGCGGTTCTTCGGCCGGCATCAAGAAATTCTGCGAAGGTGTGGGCGAAAACACCGCCGACATCGCCAACTCCTCACGCCCGATCAAGGCGTCGGAACTGGCCCGCTGCAAGGAAAACGGCGTGACCTCGGTCGCCGAAGTGCAGATCGGCTATGACGGCATCGTCTTCGCATCGGACATCAACGGCCCGGCCTTCAATCTGACCGGCGCGCAGGTTTACAACGCGCTGGCCGCCGAAGTCGTGATCGACGGCAAGCTGGTGCCGAACCCCTACGGCAAGTGGTCTGATGTCGATGCGTCGCTGCCGGATCAGGAAATCCTGGCTTTCATTCCGGGCGCCAAGCACGGCACACGCGAAGTGTTCGACGTCAAGGTTGTCGAAGACGGCTGCAAGACCTTCAAGGCGGATCGTGTCGTAGCGCGTCGTGTGAACGGCGACAAGGCCAAGACCACCGAAGGCTGCATCACCATGCGCACCGATGGCCGCGTGGTCGAGATTGACGGCGACTATACCGAAACGCTGGCCCGTCTGGCGGCGAACAAGAATGGCGTGGGCGTGTTCGGTCTGGCCTTCTATGAAAACAACCGTGACAAACTGCGCGTCGCCACCTTCAAGGGCGTTGAGCCGTCGCGTGAAACCGTCGCTTCGGGCAAGTACAAAGTGTCCCGTCCGCTGTTCATGTATGTCAAAATGCAGCACGTCGGCACCATTCCGGGTCTGAAGGAATTCGTGCAGTTCTTCGTGTCGGATGAAGTTGCCGGTCCGGGCGGCCCGCTTGAGGCTTATGGTCTGGTCCCCGATCCGCAACTGGCCAAGACCCAGAAAAAGGTCGAGTCCGACAAGACGATGTGATCGTCCGGCTTTTGTAAGACAGATGGCCCGTGCCGATGCACGGGCCATTTTCGTTTGCGCTGCCCCCCTTTGCCGTCTGCGCCAGACGGCATGGTTTTCCTTGGGGTCGGAACCTGTATAGAGTCGGCACTGCAGGACAGGATGCAGGCAGGCGATGGCAGTGACGCTGAAGGACGTTGCCGAACGGGCGGGGGTGTCACGCTCTGCCGTGTCCCGCACCTTTACCGCTGGCGCGTCGGTATCCGCCAAGACCCGCGCCAAGGTTGAGGCGGCGGCGCAGGATCTGGGCTATGCGCCCAATGCGCTGGCCTCCAGCCTGACGACGGGGCGGACAAAGCTGATCGGGCTGATCGCCAACAACTTTCACAACCCGCTGATCCTTGAGGTGTTTGATCTTTTCACCCGTGGCCTGCAAGCGCGGGGGTTGCGGCCCCTTCTGGTCAATCTCAGCGGAGCGACGGATCATGCGGCATCCTTGCAGATGCTGCGGCAATATTCGGTGGATGGGGTGATCGTGGCCTCGTCGACCCTGCCGTCGAGCTTTGCGCGGGCCTGCAAGACCGCCAATCTGCCGGTGGTCCATGCTTTTGGCCGCCATTCCCCCACGCCAGATGTGCATGTGGTGGGCATCGACAACGTCGCCTGTGGCCGGATGGCCGCCGAGGCGTTGATGCAGCGCGGGTATCGTCGTGTCGCGTTTCTGGGCGGGCCGGAAAGTGCCACATCGACCCAAGACCGGGGGGCGGGGTTTGCGCAGTCGCTG
>NKIT01000014.1 GCA_002256185.1 Rhodobacteraceae bacterium PARR1
TGACGGAATCATAGATCATCTCATCACTCGCCGGGGCACGGGCCATCAGGGCGGAGGGAAGGACGGCGCAGTGATAGACCCGCAGCCCCGTCCCCAAGGCCCGTGCCCGGTCAAAGCTGGTCATAAACCGTTCCGGCGTATCCCCCGGCAGGCCCATGATGATTTCCGTGGTGACAGACGCGATGGACCTGAGCGCCCCCAACAGCCCACCCAACCGACCCGGATCAAACTTGCGCTCGACATGGCGCAAGACAGCATCGTCAAAGGATTGCAGACCGATCCCGATATGTGGCGCACCGACGGCTTCCAGAAAGCGCAAATGGTCTTCGGTCAGGTTGCGGGGATAGACCTCGGCGATCAAAGCGCGATCCCGCAAAAACCCCGTCTCAGTCGCCGCATCCCGCACAGCGGCAAAGCCGGAGGCGTTCAGGTTCAACCCGGCATCAGCCAAGAGCACCGCCCCCAGACCCAGCCGCGCCATTGCGTCAAATTCACCCGCGATACGGTCGGCGGATAGGACGTTGCGGGGCGCTTCCATCACGCCCCATTCGCAGAAGGAACAGGTAAAGGGACAACCCCGATACGTCTCCAGCAGCCCGATCCCCCCCGCCGGGATCAGCCCTTGGCGGTAGGGAGAGGCAAGATCATCCATCACCGCCCGCGCACCGGGGGCCGTTTGCCGCCAAGCGCCATCGCGGCGCAGCGTGACGCCGGGAATGCGCGCCAAGGCGGCGGTGCTGCGGTCTGTGGCTGCGACGAGGGCGGGAAAGACGGACTCTCCCTCGCCCTCAACCAGCACATCGCAGGCTGTATTTAGTGTAGTAAAGGGCGCGTGGCCCAACATGTTGGGGCGTGCTGATGGGCCACCCATCACGATCAGGCGCGTGGGATCATCCTGCGCCACCAAGGCCATCACCTGCGCCAGTTGCGGCAAGGACCACAGAAACGCCGACCCCGCCACGATGTCGGGATCATAAGCGGCAACCTCGGCCGCCACCACATCAGGACCGCGGTCGCGTTCGTCCCAGATGCGCAGTTCCAGCCCGTCCAGACCTGCGGCCTGCACGGCAGCGGCCACCATATACATCCCCATGTTCGGGATGAACGGCGGCAGCGCCGGATTGTCCGCCGGATACCACGCCAAAAGCGCGACGCGGCGACCCGAGCGCTTGGCCGGAGAGGTCATTTCCAGAAGGACCACCAGTATTCGCCGCCTTCGCCGCCGCGCTTGGCGACACGCTCGTTCAACTCGGCCCGCATCGCGGTCAGGTCATGCTCTGACCATGTCCGGTTGGAGATCATCGACATGTTCACCGGGTCAAAGTTCAAGTCCCATGTCGGGTCTGACCGGCTGAGCAAGGCATCGGGCAGCACAAGGCAATGATAGACCCGGACCGAGGTGATCGGCAGCGACAGCGCAAAATCCAGCGTCTTGCGGAAGCCTTCGGGCGTGTCTTCGGGCAGGCCCATGATGATTTGGATTTCCAGACCCGCGACCTTGGACAAAGCCTCAACCGCGGGGGCAAAGCGGCGCATGTCAAAGGGGCGGCTGTGCGCTTTCAGCACGCGTTCATCCATGCTTTGCAGACCCACGCCCAGATAGGCGGTCCCGACCGAGGACAGGAATTCCAGATGTTCGGGCTTTGCCATCGTCGGGTAAATCTCGGCCCAGAACAGCGCCTCGGACAGAATACCCGTCCGGGATTGCGCCTCGGACAGGTTGCGGAAGGCCTTGCCGTTCAGGTTCAACCCGGCATCCAGCAGGAACACCGCCGGGGCTTTCAGCGCCTTGAAGGCGTGCAACTCTGCCTCGATATAATCGGCAGAGAACACGTCGCGCGCAGGGCGGGTGACGCCCCAAGCGCAGAAATTGCACGACAAGGGACAGCCGCGATAGGTTTCCAGATAGGCCACATGTTCGGGCTGCATCAGCCCCATCTGATAGGGCGACGGGATGTCGGCCATGTCGAACCCGCCCAAGACCCCGCTGACCTGCCAGCCTGATCCGTCCAGCTTGCGGGTGTAAAGGCCCGGTGTTTCGGCCAGCGTCTGGCGGTCGAGCCGGGGCAGGGACATCAGTTGCTGGATCACCGCCTCGCCGTCGCCTTCGCAAATCGCGTCCACCACCGTGGCGGCGGGGCGGAAATGCCAATGGTCAAAGGCATCGCGCCGCGCCGATGGCCCGCCGAACAAGAACAAGGCCTGTGGCTGTTGGGCGCGGATATCGGCCGCGAGTTGCAGCAGCGCCGTCATCGACCAGACATAGACCGAAAATCCCACCAAATCGGGGCCGTATTCGAGGATATCCTTCAGCCCGGCTTCGGCCCCTGTCAGGCCGATGTCGAAAAACCGCACTTCGGTGTCATGCGGGTATTGGCCCGACTTGGCCGCCGCATGCACGCGGTGGATGCCATAGGATGGCATCGGCAAGGGCATTTCATTGCCATCAAAGGGCGGAGAAGAACACACCAGCGCCAGTTTCCGCATCATACCCCCTGCCCAAGACGCGCCGGGGATGACTGTCCCGACCGTCTGGAATTGCCGCATTTCCGACATGCGATTTAAGGGCCGATGCCACAGTGTGCCACCAACCCCATCCGATCGCGCGGGGCACCCATTCGGATGCCTGCGCCCACCCACCCAAGGGCAAGAGCCGTGCCGTGTGGGGGGAGTTGGCGTCAGATCGTGCGGGTTTGTGGCTGGGCTGCGCGTTTCAGGACCAGCGCCTGAATGCCATGCGTTGTGGCAAAGGTGGCGGCCTGTGGTCCCATCACCATCAGCGCGGTCGCCATGGCATCGGCCATGATGCAGGTCGGTGCCAAGACAGAGACCGAGGCCGGGGCATCCACCAGCGGCGCGCCGCGCTTTGGGTCCATGGTATGGGACAGCCGCGTGCTGCGCAGGGTGACGAAGTGGCGGTAATCGCCAGAGGTGGCGATGGCCCCATCCGTCAGGGCAAAGACGGAATGGGCGGCGTCGGTGTTCGGGTCTTGGACGGCCACCGACCACGGGCTGCCATCGCGGCGCGGGCCGGTGGCGCGCAGTTCGCCGTCAATCTCAACCAGCGCATGGGGCAGATGCCAGGCGGCCAGAAGATCGGCCAGACGGTCCACGGCATAGCCCTTGGCGATGCCGGACAGGTCCAAGGCCAAGGGGGCCCGCGCGCGGGCGCGGCCTTCGCCCAGTTCCAGCGCCTGTGTTGCCGGGATGCGGGGGGCGGTGCTGGCGGCGCGGATGGCGGCAAGGCTGGGGGCGGTGTCAAGGAACCCCCAAGCGCGCACCGCATCGCCAAGGTTCATCTCGAACGCGCCGTCGGTCAGGTGGCTGACCTGCAACCCGGTTTGCAGGACGAACAGCAGTTCGGGCGGCAGGGCGACCCATTCGCCCACCGGGGCGGCGTTCAGGCGCATCAGGTCACTGTCGCGGTTCCATGTGGACATTTGCAGGTCCACCAGATCGACCGTCGCCTGACACTCGGCTTGCAGACGGGCAGGGTCTTGGAGCGGCCCGTCAATGGTGACCTGCCAGCGGGTGCCCATCGATCGGCCCTCTAGCCGTTCAGTAGCTGTCTTCGGCATAGCGTCCCTCTGCCTTCAGGCTGCGCGGGGAAAGGCCCAAGGGGGCAAGGATTTCGGCCAGTGCGGCATGCACGCCTTGGGCCATGTCACGCCCGCCGCAGACCATGATCCGCGCGCCATGGGTGACGAGGGCGCGCAACGCCTCGGCATCGTCGCGCAGGGCGTCTTGCACATGGCGGCGGGGGGCGGTGCTGCGGGAAAAGGCGAAGGTGAGGTGGTTGAGGCGGCCGTCCTTTTGCCATTCCGTCAGTTCTTCGGCGTAGAGGAGATCAGTTTCGGCACTGCGCGCGCCGAACCAAAGATGGACCGGGCGGCGGGTGCCCTCGGCCCGGACGAAACCTGCAAGGGGGCCGATGCCGGTGCCTGCGCCGATCAGGATCAGCGGCGCGGCGCTGCGGTCGGGCTGAAAGCCGGGGTTGGGGCGCAGGAAGGCGTTGACCTGCGCGCCGATGGGCAAGGAAAGCAGTTGGTTGGAGCACAGGCCATTCGGGTGCTGGCGCACGGCGATTTCGATGAACCGGTCGCTCTGGCCAGAGGCGAGGGAGTAGAACCGGGGCAGCGTTGATCCTTCGGGCAGGATGCCGAGCAGGTCGCCGGGGGCGAAGCGGGAAAAACCTTGGCCGGTGATGCGCTGCCACAGGGTCGCGGGTGGCAGGGCAAAGCGCAGGATGGCCAGGGTCCGCGCCTGGGTGCGGGGGGCGTGGGGTTGGTGGTTCAGGGTCAACTCCACCCCCAGATGCGCGCCCAGACTGCGGCCCCAGCGGGCGAAATCCTGTGCCGATTGGCGGTCGATCCGGCCCAGCGGCAGGGGCAGAGCCCAGCCTTTGGCCTGTGCGGTGTCTTGGAGGGTTGAGGCATAGCCGCAATAGACCGGGAAACTGCTGCCGCCGAAGCCGAGGAGGATAAGCTCTATCCCCTTGGGCGGGGTGGCGGTGCGCAACCGCTCCACCGCGCCCTTGGCGGATGATGGGGCGTCGCCGTCGCCCCATGTGGCGGCCAGCACGATCAGCCGTTTGGCGCTGCGATAGCGGTCGGGGGACAGGGTGGACAGGGGGGCCAGATGCACGCCCTGACCGGCGGTTTGCAGGGCTTGGCCAAGGGTGGTGGCAAAGCCCCATGTCGTCCCGCCCTCACTGGCGACAAGGATCACGGTCTGCGCCTTGTCGGCTGCGACCATACCCGCCAGACGCGGCCGGGATTGCCATGCGCGCCACCAGATCAAGATGCCGGTTACGGCCAGCGCGGGCACGGTCAGCACCATCAGGCCAAGGATCAGGCCCCAGAGCGCCGCGCCGTCGCCGGTGTGCAGAAGATAGGCCCACTCCCACGCCGCCTGCCACGGGCCATTGTCGGCCCAGACCAGCAGCGCGCCAGTGCCCGGATCGACATAGCCGCTGCCAGTGGCGGTGGTCACGGCATAGGCGTCGGTCGGGTCGCCTGCCACAGGAAAGGTCAGGTCGCGCAGATCGGCCACAGGAATGGCTTGCAGCGCGGGCAGGTCTTGCGGCGGCAGAGGGGACAGGCCGCTGACTGTGGCCGGAAAGGCGGGGTTTGCGGCATCATCGGGGGTCAGCGAAAACGTGGCCGCGACCATGAACAGCCCCGTGAGGGAGGAGATCAACAGCCCCGCCACCGCCACCCGCGCCAGCATCGTGTGCCAGCGTCCGGCAACTCCGCGCCGTTGGGGGGCGAACCAGTGCCGCCAACCGCCCATGCGCCGCGCGACCAGCATCGCGCCAGACAGCGCCATCAGCAGCATCACGGCTGCGCCTGCGGCGACGGTCAGACGACCGGCATCCTCTAGCAACAAGGCGCGGTGCAGGGATTTCAGCCACCCCTCAACCGCGCCTGCATCGGCGCTGCCCCTCTCCGCCCCGGTCAAGGGGTCAATCACCGCCGCACCGGGGGTATCGCCATCGAACCAATAGGCGGTGATCCGGCCTGATGGCGCGCGGCGGATTTGTTCCACTGCCGGATGGGCGGCCTGCACCACGGCGGCAAGGTCCGCCACGCTTTGCCCTGCCACCACCGCAGGCCGGGTCAACCGATCCAGCGCCGGAAACACCGACAAGGCCGCACCGCCAAGGGCGATGACGATCAGCAGGACGGCGGCCAACAGGCCCGGCCAACGGTGGAGGGAGCGAAGCATGGGCGTATCCTCAGAAACCGTAGGTGAAATCGGCGATGTAGCGCCCGCC
Source organism: Rhodobacteraceae bacterium PARR1 (assembly GCA_002256185.1). Classification (GTDB taxonomy): domain Bacteria; phylum Pseudomonadota; class Alphaproteobacteria; order Rhodobacterales; family Rhodobacteraceae; genus Paragemmobacter. Next base: position 5,777 of record NKIT01000014.1, read on the forward strand.
CGTCACGGCCTGACCTGCGCCAGCGGCGGTCAGCGGGACCGACACCTCAGACGGGCTGTCGCGCATATCTTCGACCGCGGCGTCGATGTGCAGGGTATAGCCTGCATCAAACAGCGCATCGGCAAGGTCCATGTCCAAGGTCAGCGACTGGCCCGCGCCGACACTCGCGCCGGTGATGCCATCGACCTGCGCCGGATCGCTGCCGGTAAAGCGCGCCCAGTCGGACAGGTGGCGGTAATACTTGGCCTTGCCGCCCGCCATCCACAGGCTGCCCGCATAGGCCCCGGCAGGATCGGTGACATAGACGGCAAGGTAAGCCCCCCGCCCGCCATAGCTGTTCATGTTGACCGTCAGGGTGACGGGTTTGGCAAAGGCGAGGCCCGGCAGGACCAGCGCGGTCGTCAGGGCAAGGGCGGCGAAAAGCGGTTTCATCGGTTTCATGGGATTCTCCTGTTCAGTTTGTACTGGCGGTGGGCGCTTTTCCGTCGCCGAACAGCCCATTTGCGGGGGGCGCGACCGTGCCAGCGGGGGCGGCATTGCCACGGCCTGCGGTCGGGCAATCCTCTTCATCCTCGTCGCAGTCATCCTCGTCCGAACCGTCGCCGCCAAAGGACAGCCAACCGCCGTCTTCGTCGTCGTCCTCGTCGGAGACTTGCACCAAGGGCGCACCAACATCCGTGATGGCGCGGGCATGGACGGCGGGCGGGTTAAGGGGCATCGGCGTTTGCGCCGAGGCCGCCATGGCACTGCCCAGAAGGATCAAGGTCAGGGGAAGTTTCATCGGTGTGCTCCTTTGGAACATGCACTGCCGCCCGCTGTGATGCGCGGCGGTGGCGCGGGAGGGGAAATCTGTCGGGACGTCAGTCGTCACCGCCATCTTGGATGCCGTCATGACCATCGCCGTGGCTGTCCTGATGGTCGCCGTCGTGACCGCTGTCTTCATCCTCGAACTCGATCTCTTGGATGGCCAGCGTGCCGGGGTTCAGCTTGGCCTCAATCGCGCGGCCTTGGGCGTCGGTGCCGATCACCTCGTAGCAGCCGTCGTCGATGCGGATGCGGCGGATGGTCCAGCCTTGGGCCTGTGCCACGGCTGCGACGGCGCTGCGCGGTTGCCAGTCGCGCATCGGCACGGCGCAATCATCGCCCGCCCATGCCGCCGGGGCGGCAAGCAGGGTGGCAAGGCCAAAGACCGTCAGGAACCTGTTCATCGGCCACACTCCGTTTGCGGACGCTTCATGGTGCCTTGTTTGCGCGCTGAACCTGACGGCTTCCTGAAGCACTGGGAAAAACCGCTTCAGGTTGGCGTCAGGTTGATCCTGCATGAGGAAGGGGACAGGATGGGCCGGCAACGGGGCAAGCAGAGGCAGAATGCGGATACTTCTGATCGAGGATGACCGGGTGATCGGCAGCGCGATCCGCGATCAGGTGGACAGCGAGGGCCACTCTGTCGATTGGGTGCAGCGGCTGGATGCGGCGGGCGATGCGCTGGCGGGGGCGCATTTCGACCTGATCCTGCTGGATCTGATGCTGCCCGATGGTCTGGGGATTGTGTTCCTCAAGGCGTTGCGCGCCAAGGGGCAGGTGGTTCCGGTCATTATCCTGACCGCGCTGGACCAGATTTCAGACCGTATCGCGGGGCTGAAGGCGGGGGCGGATGACTATCTGGTCAAACCCTTTGATCTGGATGAGCTTTCCGCCCGGATCGGGGCCGTGGCGCGGCGCTATGGCGGCAATCCGAACCCGGTGCTGACCTTGGGCGATCTGGAGATTGACAGCGCCGCCCGCCGCATCACGCGCAAGGGCCGCGCCATCCCGCTGACCGCGCGGGAATGGGTGCTGTTCGAGACGTTCTTGCAGCATCCCGGCCAGCTTTATTCCAAGCCGCAATTGGAAGAGCGCCTTTATTCCTTTGATGCCGAGGTGGAAAGCAACACGATCGAGGTGCACATCAGCCGGTTGCGCAAAAAGCTGGGCGCGGGGGTGATCGTCACCGAACGCGGCCTTGGCTACCGTTTGGGCGCGGCATGAGGGGGCCTGCCTCGATCCGCCTGCGCACGGCCTTGGCGCTGTCGCTGCTGGTCACCGCGATCTGGCTGGGGGCAGCAATGGCCACCTTTCGGCTGCTGACCGATGAGATGGATGAGGTGTTCGATTCCGCCTTGCAGGAAACCGGGCAGCGGATTCTGCAACTGGCCGTGGTGGATATTCTGGGGCGCGACGATGATGTTGCGGCGCAGCATCTGGCGGCGCTGGGCCCGCATGAGGAATACTTCACCTATGTCGTGCGGGATGCGGGGGGCCGGGTGCTTCTGGCATCCCATCGCGCGGCGGCGGCAGATTTTCCGCTGCTGGACGGGCCGGGGTTTCACCAGACCGGGGCGCATCGCTATTACCAAGAGGCGGCGGTGCGCGGATCGGTGGTGCTGACCATCGCCGAACCCGTGGCCCATCGGCGCGAGGTGGCGCGTGAAGTGGCGCTCGCCTTGGGTCTGCCGCTGTTGCTGGTGCTGCCCCTGTCGATCATCGGGATATTCTGGGGTCTGCGCTACGGGTTGAAGCCGTTGGATATGTTGCGCCGTCAGGTGGCGGCGCGCGGGGCGGATGATCTGTCGCCCTTGCCGGACGCGGGGTTGCCACAGGAACTGCGCCCCATCGCGGCGGGGATGAGCGCGCTTTTGGCGCGGTTGGAGCAATCCTTTCAGGCGGAACGCAGCTTTGCCGCCCATGCCGCGCATGAATTGCGCACGCCCTTGGCCGGGGCGGTGATGCAGGTGCAGCGCCTGCGCAAGGCCACCGCCGAGCCATCGACCGCCGCCAAGGCCGCCGAGGTGGAGGCCGCGCTGAAACGGCTGTCGCATCTGTCGGAACGGCTGTTGCAACTGGCACGGGCCGAGGGCGCGCGATTGACGCTGGCCGAGGCGGGCGATCTGCGCCCGGTGCTGGCGTTGGTGGCGGGGGATTTCACCCGCGCGGGGGCCGATCTGCGCCTGACCCTGCCCGATGAACCGATCCTTAGCCTGATGGACCCGGATGCCGCCGCGATCATCGCGCGCAACCTGTTTGAAAACGCGCTGCGCCATGGCACCGGGGCGGTCATGGCGGCGTTGGCCCCGGATGGCTGGCTGGTGGTGGACAATGACGCGCCCGCACTCTCGCCCGATCTGTTGGCGCAGGTGGCGCGCCCCTTTGCGCGCGGGGCAGACGGGGCAGAGGGCGCAGACGGGGCAGAGGGCGCAGGGCTTGGCCTTGCCATCGTGTCCCGTATTGCCGAACGTGCGGGGACCGTCCTGCGCCTGACATCGCCTTTCCCCGGCCAGACCCGCGGCTTTCGCGCGGCGGTGCGGCTGATCCCCTTTCACAGTGACGAACGGAACACCCCATGACCCTGTCCTATCAATCCGCGCATGAAGAAGTGCATTTCATCAACCGCTCTGGCTGGCTGCGGGCGGCTGTGCTGGGGGCGAATGACGGGATCGTGTCGGTGTCGTCCCTGATCGTCGGGGTGGCGGCGGCGGACCCGTCGCCCGGCACGGTGCTGGTCGCCGGGATGGCAGGCTTGGCCGCCGGGGCCATGTCGATGGCGGCGGGGGAGTATGTGTCGGTCAGTTCGCAATCCGACATCGAACGCGCTGACATCGCCCGCGAAAAACAGGCGCTGATCGACACGCCCGAGGCGGAAGAGGCGGAATTGGCCTCGATCTACGAATCCCGGGGGCTGTCCAAGGGAACAGCGGCGCTGGTGGCGCGGGAGTTGACCGCAAGGGACGCCTTGGCCGCGCATGTGCGGGACGAATTGGGCCTGTCCGAAATCCATGCCGCCAATCCGCTGCAGGCGGCGGCGGCCTCTGGCCTGACCTTCACCGTGGCTGCCGCACTGCCCGTGGCCGCCGCCGTGCTGGCGCCCGAGGGCCAGATCATCCCGACCGTGGTGGTGGCCACGCTGGTCTGTCTGGCCGGTCTGGGCGCGCTTGGTGCCAAAGCGGGCGGTGCTCCCCTCGCGCCCGCCACGATGCGCGTGCTGTTCTGGGGGGCAGCGGCCATGGCGATCACGGCTGGGGTGGGGCGGATTTTCGGGGTGAGTGTGTGAGGGCGTCGGTCCGACAGATGACAGCCGAGATTTTGCAGTCTTCGCGGGGCAGACCCAAATTTGGGCTGGATGATACGTAGATTTCACTGGAAAAGGATCGGCTGAGAGCGTGCGCCTGTCAGCCCTTCGATAATCCGCGATTTGGCCTGTTGTGCAAAAGGCGATGCGGCGAAGTTTTGCACTGGTTCATGTCCTTTGCGTTGCGGCAAATATGTCCCGACGTGAACCAGTACCCGCCTTTTTCTAGGAAAGCTTAAAGCCGACCTTTATCGGATCACTGCCCCCGGTGATGTGCAGAGGAACGAGCCTGTCGGGACCAATCCGCACGAATTTCCCGCGCATTGGCAGGCCTGCAATTCGCCTTCATTTGAGCAGATGAACTGCCCTTCGCCGGCCGCGCTGCCGCCAAAAGGGTTCGAGCAGTTGGTGTTTGATGCTGAGGAGGCGCGGGAAGGCGCAGTACGCGGTTGCGATGACTCATTTTGATTTACCAGGTTCCACGCTGTCTGGTCTGCCAAGTAATTCCCGTAGTTAAGCGCATTCGCGTTTTGGGTCTGGTCCGCCAATTCATGGCGAGCATTTACCCTAGGAGGTAAGTCCCCGTCTTTTCCATAAATCGCTTCGATGCGGTTCATGTATGCGTAGCAAGCTTCATGGGCGGCATTCAGACTGAGCTTGGCAGCCTCAACAGCGGCCCGTTCGGCAATCCCGTCCACGAAGGCGGGAAATGGCACTTTGCGGCATTGCGATGGGAACGGGATGGCCATGGCCTGCGCTTCGCTGTTTTGACGTGCAGGACTGTTTCCACCCTTGTCGTCGATCAGGCAGGAATCATTTTCGTTCGATTTGACTTCACAATTGGCGAGGTCACCACTGCGCGGTCGTGGCGCTTCGGTCGTGCCCGCCGCGCTGCCCAAACTTTTTATTTCGCGGGACATTTTATCGACCGGTGTCACGCAAGCTGATAACATAAGCGCAACAAAGCAAAACAGTGTGCATGATCGCTTCAAATGCATCTGTTGTAACTCCACACCGTCACGCGAACGAACCATTGCATGCGCAATGCGCATGACGACAAACCATCATCTGGTGGGGCAGTTCGGTCAAGGTTTTCTTCGTCTGAAGCACGAAGTGATCCAAACCGTTTGATCACCAAGCCTGCTTGTGTCGTAACCGACGACGTTCTGTAAGGGTGAGAGGCTGGACTTCTCAGCGTTTCTAAGAAAATTATACTTTTCAAATGCTTGTGACGCTTCGCGCCAGTGTTTTGTAGCAGAGCTTGTCGTGCGCCTTGTAGCAGATATGCCACGCGTAGTCGTTGTTTATAGCGTAGCCGGTGACTGCACCCTGCACAAGCCACACGGGGCTTTTGCAGGGTTACTGTCCGAGCTGCGATGGGAAATGGATGGCGACTCAACTGCCGTCGCCGCGTCCCGCGTCAGGAGCTCCCCGTGCGGCCCTGACACGGGTCGGGGTGATCCTGGGGTCGCTGCCGTTCGAGATGACGCGGATGAACTCGATCCACGCGCGCTCGTTCGGGGTCAGGTCCTCCCATGTGCCTGACGGTGCGGTGGGAACGATGAAGATATCAACACTCATTTGCCAAAGACCCCTCGCAGCGCTGCACGTGATCGTGCGGTCAGACGTGGGTCAGTGTTGTCAGAGACCTCACGCAGTTCTGTCAGCCAGCCACGCTCGTTCTCGGTCACAGGAGAACCGAAGATGTCGGTGATCGCCTTCGCCGCCGTCACGCCTACCGCTTGATCAAGCGCGATGCGCATCAGGAGCGCAGGGTCCATCTCGAGTGCCTTGGCCAGTGACGGCACGCGGTCTAGGGGCACCTTGTTCTTGCCCGATTTCAGCAGGCTCATCATGTTGGCGTTGGTGAAGCCCGCTTCAGCGGCGATCTCAGCTTGGGTCTTTCGGTGGGACAGGTCGCGCACACGATCGGCAATCAGACGCGCAGCAGGGGTATTCTGGAAGGGGTTACTCATGGTCCATCTCATGCGTGGTTGGTGATGAGATAACCGTATCTTGCCGGTCAGAAAGCGTCGGGTGGGAACTCTGACCGGGTGGTTGGGATATGCGAAGTCCTAGGAAAAGGGTGCCTGGTCAATGGGACAGCGTCGGGTGCTAGCTAAGAAATCTAGCTAAACCCTCCGCTCCCGGTGTGTTTCTCAAGACCTCGGCAGACCGTTAGAAGCCAGACGCGCTTCACCTAGCACCGGCAAGCCCACATATTTCTCGATCGGGACGACGTAAGCTTGTGGCCGGACCTCCGAAAACAGATCTGCCAGTTTCTCGGCATCGGCAAGGGCGCCCTGAAGCGAATGCGTATCGGTATTGGGTGCCCGATCCAATGCTTCCTTCAGTGCAACAAGTATGCTCATGGCTCATCCCCTCAGTTTAGCGGTGTGTGAATACTGTGCATAACGAAGTCAACTCTCATTCGATCGATGCATCCGGTTAACAGATCGTTGTAGCTACGGATGGTAGTGCTTAGGTCTGGTATGTCAGAGTAATCGTCGATCTCAATCTTCAGTTCCTTCAACTTGGCGACATCTAGGCTGCGACCGTGCGACCGCCAGCGCTTGTGGTCCGCGAGGTCTTTGGCGATCTGCTCAGCGCGATCAGCCTTCTCTTGCTCTGTGACCGGTGTGCCTGGGTTGGTCGTCCGATGCTGGGTCCAGTTCCGGAACTTGTATTGAACGAGCCACTTCTTCAGCAGGTCAACGGAAAGATCACGGGCCTGCTCGAAAAGAGCTAGCTTCGCTAGGTCGAGGCTTTTCAACATCACGACATCGGCCGGGGCAAGTTGCCCCTTGTTCGTAATTTCAAGAACTTTGTCGATGTATCCCAGCGCTGGGACATAGTCACCCGTGTCAGGCGTCGGAACCTGCGGGTCAATCGGACCGAGCGTTGACGCGTAGTCCATGTAGATCCGATCGCCTGACATGCAGAGGATCGTTCCTGCTGACATTGCCACGTCTGGAACTATAAAGTTCACCTGCCCGTAGTGCTTCCTGAGAACGCCGACCATCCGCTCAGTCGTCTCTGCAGACCCGCCGCCTGTCCTCAGAACGAGGCTGATGGTATCCTCCGTCCTCTGGCTCTTGCTTTTCACGTCCTCGATGAAGTCTCGAAAGCTGCGGAAGTAGTGCGGGTAAATGCTCCCGTGGTAGAAGACCACATCACTCTTCAACTTATCTTCAAGTTCACGGCATTTTTCGTCGATCACACTGAAGATCTGGCGATCAAAAGGATCCGGCTGCAACTCGTCTCTCCGATCAACTACCTTACGCGAATCATTGTCGCATAGTCAGGGAATCATGTCACCTCAAAGTAGAATGGGGTCATGATTTTGTCCCTTATTTGCCTGCAGTCGGATCCACTTCTGGCCCCTTTCAGTTCCGTCCTGGGCGGATACGAAATGAATGTGAGAGCGTCGGTATGGTAGCGATGCGCGACTTCAGGCAGGCGCAGTTCCTGATTAATTGCAGTCAGTTAAGGGTAGGTAATGGCAACGGGGGAAGCGGCAGTGGGCGTAAAGAATTTCTTTATCCCAAGCAACGGTCGCCGGGGGCGGACGTATAGAGAAGAGAGACCCTGACGGAGCGACCCCTATGCTGACCCAGAGACGCCTGCGCGAGATCATGACCTATAACACCGAGACCGGTGCCTTCCTTTGGATCGCCGGTCGCAGGAAGGATCAGCCCGCAGGCACGGCCCATGATGCGCGCGGGTTCATGAAGGTGAAGATCAAGGGGGTGACCTATCCACTCCAGCGTCTCGCGTGGTTGTGGATGACAGGCTTCCTGCCTCCGCATGACGTAGAACACATCGACGGTGATCGAGGGAACAACGCATGGAGCAACCTGCGGGCAGGCACCCGGACGCAGGGTGACGTCTACAGTAGGGGCCTCGTCCCGCAGCCTACCGGGGTGGAGGGGGTCTGGCTCTACGCCGGTCGCTTCCACGTGCTGGTCGACACCGACGTCATGCGCCTGAACATCGGAGACTTCGCGACGCTCGAGGAGGCGGCCAGCGCGCGGGCCCATGCGATCCGGAAGGCGCGCCAGAAGCAGCGGGAGCGCTTCGAGCTCGCTGCGTGAATGTTGACGGCTGACAACATTACAGGTCCACACGTCAACCTTATGGGTCCACAGGTCAACATTCTGACCGCGAAATTCGCGGTTTCGACAACATCCGGCTCAGTAAAGCGCAACATCAGAGCGGTGTTCCGACCGGTCTGACAACATCCGGACTCAACAAAACAAGGGATATTCTCTTTGTATATTGTCGGAAGTTGTCGGATCGAGCCCCAAAACGCGTTTTCTCCGAAGAGACGGACTAGGACGCCGCTTGTCGTGACCGCACGCGAGGATCGAAATCCGCCTGTCACCGGTCAGAACCGATAAAGCGGGCTTCGATCGTGGATGACGCGAGGACGATTCCAGCACTGTGCATCCACCCGATGAGGATCTGCAAGCGGGAGGGCCCTTAGGTCCGAACCGGTCCTATCAGTCGTTGACGCGCTGTCCTGCACTGGTGGAGGACCTTGCCAGACCAAGCATGAACCGCATCGAGTGCGAGAACTGAGGTCACGATCATCCCCAAGTTCGCCATCGTCAAGGGAAGCGCGTAGGGCGCGTCCTATGCAGAAGCGCACCATCACCACCTGACGAGACACGGATGCGCGGCAAATCGCGCCCCAGCCAGCCTGTGAGCGTGCTGGTATATGATGGTGTATCAGTCAGACCGGCGTGTCGACAAAGAGCGAGAGGACGGTCGCGACGGTCATGCTGACGGAGCGGAAGGACGGCACGCGCGGCGGTGTCTTTCCTCGTGCTCAGATCCGGCCAAGTCCTCCAGTGCAGCTCAAGGACACACTGCGGACTGGGCCATCACCGGATACAACATGTCGGGGGCAATGTCGGGATGATGCTTGCGGGGCAGACCATGAGTTTAATCCTCACGGCGGCCAACGCAGCATCATCTCGACATGACGGTATCGCCATCGGCCTTGGACCGGGACTCCGTGACTTGAGGTCGGGCCGGATGTCGCTCGTCGGAAAGCTGCCCACGCAAGTTTTTTTCACCGTGCGCACTGATCGGTCATGCGCGCTTTCACCAGTATCTGAAGGACGGAGCGGCGGATGCGGTCATGACGTCCTAATAACTGGTAAGTAAGCACATATGACACCCTCACTCCCACATCCCACATCCCACATCCTCACACCTTCACACCCTCCCGCTGACGCCACGCACTCGCTTCCCTCTCGTCGAGCTTCTGGAGGGCGACATTCACTTTCCTGTTTATCTCAGCCCAGGAAATCGCGGGCGCGGCCAGCCGATCGTCACCAGGTCGCTTCGGCATCGGTCGACTGAGTTTCGCGATCCGTCGCGCGTGCTTCTTCCACAGCTTCATTTGTCGAAGATCCATCGTCCGGTCGAATAGACCGAGCGCGAGGATGCCTGACGTCAGGTATGTCTGGGCGCGCATCGCTTCCAGATGATTCATACCAGCCTGTCGTGCGGTCGGGTTCTTGGTCAACGCAAAGGTCGGCAGCTTGAACTGGAAGAACCTCTTCTGGAGCGACGTGAAGCGGAAGGTGCGCAGCGATGCGACGTCGGTGATCCCGACCTGCTCCAGTTCCCAGTCTGCCAAGCACACCTCGATCCGCACGCGCTTCTCCGCGTCGGTCAGTTTGTAATGGTGGCCAGTCGGGTGCTGCCGGTCGATGACCTTGTCCATGATGCGGTGGAAGATGACGGCGTGTTCGGCGCCGACATACATCGTGCTGTCCAGCGGAGGGGCATAGTGCATCTCAGGGTTACAGGCCGACCTCTCGTCTTTCTTCTTGTCCGGCTCAGGCGAAAGGAACCGCACCCGTCGATGTGCGGGGTCGATCCTCGGTCGGTCCCGTTTGTCGCTCCAGATGTCTCGGTCGGTCCAGAATGTGCGCTGCACCGCTCCGAGCATCAGTGCCCGTGTCGCATCCTTCTGGTCACGCGGGTAGGCATCGACGCTGATCTCGATCTGCTTCACCACCGGGGCCGTGACTTGCCCGTAGCGATCCGCCAGCGCGTCGCAGACCGTCGCGACAAGCGCCAGGCTGACCGGTTCCTGAATTCTGATCTTGCACTTGCTGAAGGTAAGGCCGTCTCCGCACTGCAAAGGCGTGATGGCGCTATTCCGGTCTAGATGCCCGCGCAGGACGGTCTGAACATGCCGGTGCTGGGTGACGGATGCGAAGTGGCACTCGATCTCGATCCAGTCGACGACAGCCCGAAACCGGTAGGCATCGAGGTCGATCGCTGGTTTCAGCACCGAGCGCCCTACCAGCCGCGCCTGTGTGTTGGTCAGCGGCGTGAGTTGGTGGGGCAGGGTGTAGCGCGTGGTGCTCTGCCTCAGGGGCAGGATCGCGGTCGTGGGGAAGGGCATGGCATCCTCTGTTTTGGGTCTCCTCACGGTTCATACGTTCGCGTGTGGATGCTTGCGGGTGGGAAAGGAAAGAAAGCGCGAGGTGCGTCCGGCCCCGTAGAATTCTACGCGTGCGGTGCGGATGGACGAGGCAGCGGAAATCGGGAACGGCAGCAGAGCGGGATCGACTGTTGAAACAGCTTGGATGGCGTGACACCGGTCTCGGTGTGGAGGCGGTTGACGTCGTCATGCACCAGATCGATCGACCAGCTCGTGCCTCGGTCCCCTATGCGTGTCGCGATCACCTTCTCCACTAGCCTCGCCTTCAACGACCCTTACAGCGCGCAGGAGAGCCGCTTCCAGCGCGCTTCACTGTTCCGGCACTCTCTTGCTGCACCCCAGAACGAAGCGACGTCCAGCACGCGTCTGACGCGGTCCTAGACCGATCCGCGACGAGCATCATGACCGGTTGTGGGGCGGGGAACGGCAGCAGAGTGGGAGCGGTGGGTGGTTCTGTCTCTACGTGGTTGATGGCGACCGCGCGTAGAATTCTACACGGCCTGTTTCGCCAACCACTTCTCCAGCGCATCGAGAAGATGCTGATCATGGATGAGGCTGCCTCGTGCCAGCGCCAAACCGATGCTGGCATTTCGAGTAGAGTATCCAAGCTCGAACATCACCTGACCTAGCCTGAGACCGCGCGCGGCCATGACCGCCTTGAGCTTCTGCCCGGTCGCTGGCGTAAGGTAACCGCCAACGTGGATCTGGTTCACCCCTACCGCTGCGGTCGTCGAGGCGCTCACAGGCCCTATCGCTGCGGTCGGAGTCAGAGGCATGCACCCTATGTCAGCGCGGAACGTCGCCCGCTCGGCGGCCGATGCCTCCGACCACGCCTTTTTGAGCGTGTCCAGCGGCGACGGCACTTTCTTCAACCCCGCCGCCCGGATCGCTGCGGAGGCGTTCTTGAACTTGCCTGCTTGGTAGTCGGCGTAGATGGCGGGATGCTCATCCCGCAGTCGGGCGAGGTAGTAGGCGTTGCTTCGGTTCATATGTGAGCGTTTGCCAGATCGGAGGACGTTTCATTTCGTCGAATTGAACCTGTTTTGCATGACCTTTTCACTCTTTTCGATTAAGTCTTTGAACGAGTCCGGCTTCGATCTGATGATAAAATACGCCATCGTAAACCGATCATAACTCCCAGAAGTTACTTGAGGGCCTATCATTGCTCCTGCAGTGTCGATTTCGACTCTACAAACATCTGATGCAACTGACAACAATGAGTGGTTTACATCAGAGCAGACCCGATACGCTCGAGTTAGTTCGACCGTATGGTCTGTCACAAAGCTTGCTGCCACCCTTTCAGTCACGCCAGTCATTCGACCTACCGCCTCAATGAATTCAGGTATGCGCTCGATGAACTGAGAAAATTCAGCGATCTCGCCTTTGTCTGTTTTAAGGTGAGATTCATCTTCGCGATAGGCGAAGTATAGCAGAGCCCATATCGGAACATAAATCAGCGTGAGCCAGCCAAATTGCTGCTGAAAATGCGCAGTAGCGGCACACAAGAACATAACAGCTGTAATGATATACTTGGCAGGAATACCAGTTAGTGTCGCAGTCTTAATGATCAGAAAGTCAAGAAATCGGCGCATTTTTCTCTTATGGACCTTTGCAAATCTATATATGAACCGTTGATTCAAGGCAGAAAGACAATTTGCGCAGTTGCATTCGACTTACTCTTCTGCGACTTTCTTCCATGTTCCTTGCCGGAAAATCTCCAATATATGCTTTGGATCGAAAGTGCCTTCTCGCCACCCTTCTTCGGTAGTGAACTTAAAAAATAGCCTCCTACTCTCCACGGTTACAACTAGTTCATCGCAGTCACTTGGAAGATAGTAAAAGTCGAAAGCATTTCCTGCTTTGAGCGCATCCAATATCTGCTCTTGAAGAGGATGAGTATCTATTTCTTGTGATGATCGCAGGAATAGTCCGACCACCATATGGTTATGAGTGCCCCGATAAAGTTGCCAGATTGAAGTAGAGTCTCTGAGTTCTGCGCAAGTGCAGAACTTAATATGTCCGTCAGATATGCACATAGTGTTTTCTCAGCATGAATTCAAAACTCTTGATCTGATCGCATTCGACACTTCGCTCACATCGCATACCGTCCGTCATCGGTCTTCTGCGCGTAGCCCAGCATGCTGAGGCTTTCGAGCAGCGGCGTGACGGAGGCGGTGCGGGCGCGGGCGAAGTGGCGGGCGACTTGTTCGGGTGAGGCTTCGCGCAGTTCGGACAGGGCTTCGCGCACGGCGGCCATCTGTTCGGGCAGCGTCTTCGGCCAAGGCGAGCGGGTGGCGCTGTCGGGGGTGATGATGTCCATCGCGGTCTGTTCGCCCTTGACGGTCGTCGTCTGACCGGCGGGGTTCTGGTAGTCGGGGCGCAGCCAGCGGACGATGCCGCGCGCCTCTTCCACAGCGCGTTCGCGGTTCAGCGCGACGAGACGGAGAAGGATGTCATCGTCGGACAGCGACAGGGGCCAGCCATAGGCAGCGGCGACGGCGGCGTCGATGCGGTCGTGGATGTCCTTCAGCAGACCGATCAGACCCTGATCATAGACCTCCTTGTCCTTCCCCTCGATCCGCTCACCCGCCCGCAGCTTTTCCAGCACGTTATACATGGCGGTCAGGGTCAGCTTCGGATGCGCCTTCTGGCGATCCTTGCGATGGGCGTCGAGTTCCTCACCCAAGGCGCGGAGGGTGGCCTTTTGCGCCTCGCTCGCGTCAGGGAAAGGGAAGGGGTTGAAGCATTGAGCATGGTTGTAGTTCGAGTCGTTCCCGACACCCAACCAACCACCCGCAGCGTCAGACCACGTTACGTGAAAACGGGACGACAGGACCGAAAGGGCTGCAGCGTCGTCAAGACCGATAGCAATCAGCTTTGCATCCGGCAGGATATCGACGTCTAGGAAACCGAACAGGCGATGCTTCGCTGTTCGACAGGTCACGATATATCGGTCCAAGCCATCGAACATCGGACGCATCGTCACGTTCGGTTCCGAGTATATCCACCAGCGTTCCCTGCGTGTCTGGCGCTTCACTGCGTCCCGGACGGGTTTCACGGTGTCTAGCACTCGCTGAAAAAGCGCAGGTGAGAAGTCCCGCACTTCTTCGAGCGTCATGCCGGTGAAGTCGATGATGAACCGTGGCGGAGCACCTTCGATGAACTCGCGTCCGTTGAGGTAACGTCGGATCACCTTCGCTTCGATTTCGCGGCGATACAGGTCGTGCGCTTCAAGGTAAGTGACATAGAACCCGTCACCACCGGGAATGACACCCTGATAAGCAATTCTCCGGTTCGATCTCAGCGGCAGGGTAGACGCGACTGCCGCCCCGACAGTCAGGTCGGACTGAATGGTGCCCTGCGTTTCCGTCAGGTTCACGGCTCGACCCTCGGCACCTTCCAGAAACTTCGATTCATCATTCACAGTGAGCAGCCGCCCGGTGATCCGGCCCTTCTCTGCCACCGTCATCGCGATACGCACCGCAGCACCATCGCCGCTGTCGACCCAAGGGTGGTCCGGAATGGCAAAGACCAGACCGAGTGGGGTCTTCGGATCGTTCAGATGCGTCTCCAGCACTCGACGGTTGAAGGTCTGTCGCAGCGAGTTGGTCGTGATGAAGCCGAAGCGACGGCAGCCCTTGCCGCCCTTGTAGGCGCGGGCGGCGAGGGCGGCTTTTTCCCACCAGAACATGACGAAGTCCGCGCTGTCCGGCACCTTGGGATAGGCTTTGCGGATCGCCTCGGTATAGCCGTCGCCCAGCGTGTCCCGCATGCGCTTGTTGCCGATGAAGGGCGGGTTACCGACGATGAACTCTGCGTCTGGCCATTTCGCGGGGCGCGGTTTCAGATAGTCCCAGACCTGCACGCGCGCCTGCGGATCGGGAACGGCCTCCCCCGTCACGGGATGGGTGATCGTCGTGATCCCGTCCCAGCGGGTCACGGGGTTGCCGTGTTCATCCTTGCGCGGGCGGCGGTCATCCCAGTCCAGCACGGCATCGCGGTTTTCGATGTTGTGGAAGTCGCGCAGCACCGGCTCTGCGGGACTGGCGGTGCCGTGGGTGCGGAAGTGCCATTGTAGGTAGCCGATCCACAGCACCAGCTCTGCCACGGCGGCAGCCCAAGGGTTGACCTCGATCCCAAGGAACTGGTGCGGGTCGACGGTGTGACCCGCCAATGCGAGCGCTGCCTGATCGTCGCGCAGATCGCGGAGGAGGGCGATGATCTCCCCCTCCAACCGCTTCATCAGTTCTAGCGCGACGTAGAGGAAGTTTCCGGAACCACATGCGGGATCGAGCACGCGCACCTCGCACAGGCGACGGTGGAAGGCGCGCACTGTGTCTTTCGCGGCGTCCTCTTGTCCCAGCTTGGCTTGCGTCAGGGCGGTGGCCTGCACCGTCTCCCACTCCGTCCGCAGGGGTTGGATGACGGTGGGGTTCACCAGCCGTTCGACATAGGCGCGCGGCGTGTAATGCGCCCCCAGCTTGTGACGCTGTCTGACGTCGAGGGCGCGTTCCAGAAGGGTGCCGAAGATCGCGGGTTCCACCTCGCGCCAGTCATGACCAGCGGCGTTGATGAGGAGGGAAAGCTGGACCTCATTCACCGGCAGGGCGGTCGCGTTCGCGAAGAGGCCACCGTTAAAGCGCGGGATGCGTTTGCGCAGCACATGCGACATGCCGCCTGCGTCCATCTCTCGGAAGAGACCCTCCAGCATGTCTTTCGCGTCTTGCGGGCGACCGCGAAGCTCCTGGAGCAGGTCCTTGAACGAGTGTTCAGGGATGAGACGGACATCCTCGGCGAACATGGTGAACAGGCAGCGCATCAGGAACTTCGCGACGGCCTCTGGCGCGTGACCCTGACCTTCGAAGGACTTGCCAAGTTCGGCGAGGTGGCTGGCGACCTTCCGCGTGACCTGCGCGCTGACCTTCGACGGGTCAAGGCTGAGCGGGTTAGTCCAGATCGCCCGCAGCAGGGTGCGCTTGCCCTCCTCCCGCAGGTCGTCCAGCGTGATGCGGTAGCGGTTGCCGTCTGGAAACTGGGTGTAGCCCTGTCCTTGCCCGGAAAAGTCGGCATGCACCTCGATGACGTGACCGACATCGACGACCAGCAGGAAGGGCGGCCAGCCATCGGCACGCGACACGGCACGCGCGTAGCTGTCCGCCTGATTGCGCGCGCGCAGCATGGTGTCATCCCATTTGCGCGATCCGCGCTGACCGTGGCCCTGACGGCTGGCAGCGGGCAGGTCGGAAAGGAACGACGGCTGATCCGGGTTCTCAACCGGGGCATCAACGCCCTGCTTCGCTTCCATCACGAAGCAGCCGCGCCGGTAGAGGTCGATGAACCCGCGCGTCTGGCTGGAGGTGTGGATGAAGGTGACGGGTCGTTCGAACCGGTAATGGTCGTTCTGCGCGTCGCTGGTCGCGGGCTTCGGTGCGTCGACGCCAAGGACCTGGGTCAGTTCGATGGCGAACTGCTGGAAATTCGCACGCTCGCTGCCACTTGAGGCACGCCACCGTGAAATAAAGTCATCCACCGAACCCATCGCAACCCAACCGAAACGCGCAAACCACCATGCCGTTCGCTACACTAGGTTGCGTCTGAATGCGAAGGCAATGGAATAGTGCCGTGGGTCAGGGGGTTACTTCACGGTTGTTCGGCGCCATCAGGTGCAGCGCGGCGAAGGGCCGGGATTGGCAAGTCGAACCGAACGCGGTTCAGCGCTTCCGCCATTAGGATTACCGGCGTCGCCTGGATGTAGACGGATGCAACTTCTTGCGGCGCGTGACCAGAGATCATCTTCGATATCTCACGCGGGACGCCACAGCGGGCGAGTTCGGTCTGGAGGGTGTGCCGGAAGCTATAGAATACCTTCTGCTTGCTCTTGATGCATAACGAGACGAGGTAGCCGTTGTTGAACCAGTCATTGACCTTGTCCGGTCGCGCGGCCCATTCGGGGAACAGCAGTTCTTGGCCCTTTTGCTTCAGGCTCGTAACGTGATCGAGAAATCCGAGCTTCACGAGGTCGTCGTGGATCGGGACCAGACGCTTGCTTCGTTGGTTCTTCGAGGCCTCGGCCAGATCGAAGACCGGGACACCCTGTTCGCTGTAGATGTTCGTCAGTGTCATCCGTGCCATCTCGGACGAATTGCGCACACCGGTGAACAGCATGATCAGGAGCGCCCACTGGTTTAGCTCATAGGTCGACGGGTCGTGAAAGAGATCTGTGCCGAAGATCAGTTTCAGCTCATTTCTCGTGAAGGGCAGGTATGACGGTTCCTTGTGCACCTTGCTCCCAGTATCGACCTTGATCCCTTGCGCCGGGTTGGTTTCGATGTAGCCGTTGTTCGAGGCCCACTGCAGGATGCTCGACAGGTGCGACAGCCACTTCATGTTGATTGTCTTCGGTGCCAGCGTGGCGAAGGGTTCAGCCAGCTTCTTGTTCGCCTTGATCGCCTGGGGCAGCGTCAGGCCGGAAAAGCGCATCGTGTAGCGGTTCGGGGTCTCAAGCAGCGTCTGCTTGTATGCGATGACTTGCTTCTTGGTGATCGACTGCACGGCGGTCTCGCCGCCCATGAACTCATTGAACATGCGGGTTGCGTTGCGGTGCTCCTCCATCGTCTTGGCAGCCAGCGTGCTACCCCCTGCGGTCCGTTCCGCGTGAAACGCCTTCAAAGCATCGGTCAACGTCATTCCGATGGTCTTCGGTGCGCTGGCCGCTGGCATGGTCTTCGGGATCGGGTCCGGTTCGGTCAGCAGCGGATGAGACGGTGACGTAAGCTTGACCTTCCCCGCGTCACGCTCTTCGAAGGCCTCCAAGGCCTGGAGCTGGATCTCGGCGAGGGTGCGAAGAAGCGTCGGACGGTCGACCTGTGGCGCACGACCGTTGCGCTTCAGATCATTTGCAGCATGCCCGATCAGTGCCTCTGCCTCCTCGCTGTCCAACTGCCCAGCGACCAGAAGACGTAACTTGGTCGCATAGAAAGTCCTGCTGAAGGCCAAGGGTTCAGTGTAGATCGGATCGAGGATCGTCGCACGCGCGCGGTCGTCGAGTTCAAGTGCCAACCGATAGTGTTCTTTTGCCGCGCTCGACAGCGTCGGTTTGCTGGCCTCGCCCAGCGACTCCCAGACCTCGCGCGCTTCGTCGAGCTTCGCATGAAATGCGTTGATGATCGCGACGGCCTTCTTCTCGCGCGACTTCGTGTCGCTGGGGAGACCGATTTCGACCAACTCACGCTGCCCGATGATCGCCCGTAACTCCTCCGGAACGATCATCCGGACGACCCACCGACCACGCACGTTCTGAACGTATTTCATACTCACCCCTGAACACCATTTGTAGCACCTTTTGTAGCAGGATAAGTAGCAAAGCCCCTTCAGATGAAGGGGTTTCAACAAAAAAAGGTGTCTGAAGGGGGAAAAGGTGAGAGGCTGGACAACGACCCAAGCGGGGCTCGTTACGGCTGCTTCCTTCCGGACCTGACCGGGTTGGCGAGGCGCTCGCCCGCGCCAACCTCTCGGGGGTCGATATAGGGGGGCGGGGGCGGATTCGCAAGTGGATAGCGTGGCGTGGTCACAGGGCCTTTGGCCTGTGGTCAGAGCAACCCGGCCAGACGTGCGCCGGTCCACAAGTCGGCGGCCAGATGGCGGGCGAAACGGCCATCGGTGCGCTGCACGTCGGGCACCTGCACCACGACACATCCGGCGCGATGGGCGGCTTCGGCCCCCACGTCGCTGTCTTCAAACACCAGACAGCGGGCGGGATCGACGCCCAACCGCTCGGCCGCCAGAAGATAGGGGTCGGGCGCGGGTTTGGCGGCGGTGACATCGTCAAAGGTGATGATGGTGCGGAAATGCGGGGTCAGTCCGGCGCGGTCCAGCTTCCAATGCGCGCCTGTGCGCCCGGTGGAGGTGACCAGCGCCATCGGCTGGCGGATCGCGCGCAGCAGGTCATGCGCGCCGGATTTCATCGGAACGCCAGCCTCAAGCCCCGCTTGAAAGCCGCGTTTCCATGCGGCGGAAAAGCCCGCCTCATCCAATCCGGGATAGGCGGCGCGGATGATTTCAACGCCTGCGGGTTCGGCCTTGCCCACCAGTTGGTGCATGAAACTTTCGTCCACCGCATGGCCGAATTCGGCAAAGGCCTGCACGCCCGCCGTCATGGCGACGCTTTCGGTGTCGATCAGGGTGCCGTCGAGATCGAAGAATACCGCGTCGAACATGTCGCCCCGTTCTTGTTTGCGTGGGATGGATGGGCCAGCCCTTAGCGCATCACAGCCGCAGGCGAAAGCGCAGGAATCCGTCGGGCGTCAGGTCCAGCGGTTCTGGGGCGGATGGGGATAACAGGTGGTCCCGTGCTGCGGGCGACGACAGAAAGGTGACAGAGGTGCCGGGCATCGGCGCAAAGCCCCAACCGCTGGCGGCGGGGGGCAGGCGTGATCCGCGGTCGCGCAGGTGCTGGACCACCACATCGCGGACGGGGATGCCGTCATCCAGCACCAGATTGCCGCGTTCCGTCCCCGCAAAGCCCGATCCGCCGTTGGAGCGGTAGCAGTTCGTCGCCACGATGAAGGATTGCGCCGGGTTCAGCGGTGCGCCGCGCCATGTCAGATGGGTGATGCGCTGTGCGTCGGGCGCGATCAGCCTGCCGCGCGTGTCAAAGCGTGAGGGTTGCGACAGGTCGATGCGGAATTCCAGACCATGGATCAGGTCGAAGTTGAAGGCGGGAAAGTCGGGGTTGATCAGCGGTTGATCCACCACGCCGGGGGTGATGCGGTGGAACAGACCCGCCGCGCGTTCCAGCCATTGCGCGATCTCTGCCCCGGTCAGGCGCAGGGCGGTCAGGGTGTTGGGATGGGGATAAAGGTCCAGCACATGGCGCAGCAGCAGATCACCCGGCGGGATGTTCACATAAAACCCCGGCCCGCCGCGCCCCCCGGCCTTGAACGGGGCCACTGCGGACAGGACGGGCAGATGGCCCATCGGGCTGTCGCGCAGCGCTTCGGCCACATGGCGGCCTTGGGCGAGGGCGAGAAGGCGCAGCGCATCACTGGGGGCGATCAGGGCGAAATGGGTGGTCATTGGCTGATCCACCCGCCCCAAGCGCGTGCGCACCCAATCCAGCGTGCGGAGATGGGCGGCCAGAACCGGCGGCGCGGGATCGGGGGCGATGGCGGCGGCGGGGCGGGTTTCGACGCGGTGGGACAGCACACGCCACGCCGCCGTGTCGCCGCGTTCCAGCAGCAGGTCGATCACGCCCAACCGTGCGCCATAGGCCCCGGCCATGACGGCGGGCTTGCCTGCAAGGGTGCCACGTCGCGGGTCGACGCCGTCCTGATCCGGCTGGCCGGGTTGGGGAAAGATCAGATGCGTGTGGCCCATCACCACGGCATCCACCCCCGGCAGGGCGGCGAGGGCGAGGGCGGCGTTTTCCATCCCCGGTTCGGGGATGCTGGAACCGATGCCGGAATGGGCCAGCACCACCACAATGTCCGCCCCTTCGGCCCGCAGGCGCGGCAGGGTGCGGCGGGCGGCGGTCAGGATGTCTTCAATCTTCACGCGGCCTTCAAGGTGGCCGCGTTCCCAGAGGGCGGTCTGGGGCGGCAGAAAGCCGGTCACGCCGATGCGCAGACGGTGGCGTTGGCCGGATTCATCGGTCAGCACCCGGTCAAGCATGGCCCAGGGTGCGACAAGGCTCAGCGCTTCGGGGCGGTGGTCGGACAGGTTGCGCGGGGGGGCGGCGATGGCATTGGCGCAGACCACGGGATAGCCCGCGTCATCCACGGCGCGGATCAGATGCGGCAGGCCGTGGCTGAAATCATGGTTGCCCAGCGTGCCTGCGTCATAGCCGAGTGCATTCATCGCATGCACCACGGGGTTGACCGGGCTTTGCCCTGCCGCGCCTTCTGTTGCCGCGAGATCGCCAAGCGCGCTGCCTTGCAGGAAATCGCCATTGTCCAACAGCAGGGAATTGGGAAATTCGGCCCGTGCAGCGGCAATCACCGTGGACAGCGCGGCAATCCCGGTGCCCGGAGCGGGTCGGTCGGAGGCATAGTCCCACGGCAGGACTTGGGCGTGCAGGTCGGTGGTGGACAGGATACGCAGGCGAAGCAGGGCAGAGGCCCCCGAGCGGGCCGCGCCGTGTTGATCCAAAGCACGTTCCGGCATTCACCAACCTTTTTTCGGGGCCGATGTCCGCAGGGTGCCAAGCGGTCCTTGCGTTTGCCTGACGTTGGGCATGGGGTCTCGGCCCCCTTTGGCTTTGGCTATCAGGTCGCACCATGCCTTGCAACCTGTGCTTGCATCGCGCCGCCATGGGGCTTTGCAGCGCTGCCGCGACATGTCACAAGGTCGCCGTCCGGGGCAGGGGCCTTGGCGCAGCAGGGGGCAGCGGGTCATGCGTATCGCCGAGACGGTCACTTTTGGCGGGTCTGGTCTGGACCGGGCAGCGCAGGTGCGCGGCGATGCGGCGGCCTTGGCGGGCTTTTTGGCGGCGGGGCAAGTGTTGCCCTTGTGGCAGGGCAAGCCCTTGATGCGCGGCAGCGATGATCTGGGCTGGCTGGCGGCGGGGCATCCGGTCTTGGCCGATGCCGTGGCCGCGCCGGTGTTTCTGGGCCTCGATGACGGCGGGGTGGGTCTTTTCACGCAAGACATCTCGAACTGGCAACCCGGCGCGGGGGTCGAGCCGGTGCAGCCCGGTTTTCTGGACCCCACGGCGCAGCGGCATCCTGCGCTGTCCGACGACTTCAGCTTTCAGGAACTGCGCGCGGTGATGGCGGCGCTGACGCCACGCGCGGCAGAACTGGCGGCCACGGCGCGGGCGATCACAGGCTGGCACCGCAGCCACGGGTTTTGCGCGGCTTGCGGGGCGGCCAGTGTGGTGGCCAAGGCCGGATGGCAGCGCGATTGTGCGGCCTGCGGCACCTCGCACTTCCCGCGCACCGATCCGGTGGTGATCATGCTGATCACGCGGGGCAATCGGGTGCTGTTGGGGCGCAACGCGGCATGGCCGCAGGGGATGTATTCGCTGCTCGCCGGTTTCATCGAACCCGGTGAGACGATGGAGGCCGCCGTCCGCCGCGAGGTGTTCGAAGAGGCGGGCATCCGCGTCGGGCCGGTGCGCTATCTGGCCAGCCAGCCATGGCCGTTCCCGGCGTCCTTGATGTTTGGCTGCGCGGGTGAGGCGCTGGATGACACCATCACGATTGACCCCGAGGAAATCGAGGATGCCCGCTGGATCAGCCGCGAAGAGATGCTGACCGTGTCGGCGGGTCTGCACCCAGAGATAAAACCTGCCCGCAAAGGGGCGATTGCGCATTTCCTGATTGCCAATTGGCTTGCCGACAGGCTGGAATGACCCCAGATAAAAGCGTAAAGCAAAAAGTCGGATCGGTAGTCGTGTTGAAGGCAGGCATATGAAACTCAGCGGCAGGACCGATGTTCAGGCCCCCGTGGAATTCGTCTTCGATGCGATTTCCGATTTTGATTTCTGGGAACGTGCCGCGCTGCGGCGCGGGGCAGAGGTCACGCGCACGGACAAGCTGCGCCAACCCGCCCCCGGCATGAGCTGGATGATCCGCTTTGGCTGGCGCGGGCGTGAACGGCAGATGCATGTCGTGCTGAAACAGATGGACCGCCCCCACGCATTGGTCGTTGATGGCGACAGCCCATCCGTCGAAGGCGGGGCCGTGCTTGAATTGGTGGCGCTGTCGGCGACGCGGGTGCGAATCCTTGTGCAGACCACGATCAAGCCGCGCACCCTTGCGGCACGGCTGTTCGTGCAGTCGATGCGGCTGGCACGCGGCAAGGTCGCGGCGCGCTATGACAAGAAGCTGCGCCAGATGGCCACGATCATCGAGCAGCGCTACGAAGACTCGCGCCGCGGCTAAGGCTTAGCGGCGGCGGTCCGACGGGTAGACGCCCAGAATGTTCAATTCGGTCGTGAAATAGCGCAGTTCTTCCAGCGCGCGGGCGACATGCGGGTCTTCGGGGTGGCCTTCGATGTCGGCATAAAACTCGGTCGCCGTGAAGCTGCCGCCCACCATGTAGCTTTCCAGCTTGGTCATGTTGACGCCATTGGTGGCAAAGCCCCCCAGCGCCTTGTAAAGCGCCGCCGGGATGTTGCGGACGCGGAAGGTAAAGGTGGTGATCATCTCACCCGCGCCGCGACGGGACTGGTCAGCGTCCCGGCTCATGACCAGAAAGCGGGTGGTGTTGTTCTTGTGGTCTTCGATGTGGCGGGCGACGACGTCCAGCCCGTAAATCTGCGCTGCCAGTTCGCTGGCCAGTGCGGCGCGGGTCTTGTCCCCGGCCTCGGCCACCTCACGCGCGGCGCGGGCGTTGTCGGTGCTGACGCGGCCCTTGATTCCATGCGCTTTCAGGAACCCCGCGCATTGCGGCAGGATCACCACATGTCCATGCGCCTCGTGGATGTCGTCAAGCCGGGTGCCGGGGACGCCCAAAAGATTGACATGCACCCGCACGAAGGCCTCATCCACGATGTGCAGACCGGCCTTGGGCAACAGGCTGTGCACATCCGCCACGCGACCGTAGGTCGAGTTTTCGACGGCCAACATGCCAAGATCGACCTCACCTGAGCGGGTCATTTCGACAACGTCTTCAAAGGTTTGGCAGGGGACCGCCTCAAACTCCGGGCGGGCTTGGGCGCAAGCCTGATGCGAATAGGCGCCAAGCTCTCCTTGAAATGCGATCCGCCCGATGGTTTGTCCTGTGGTCCGCCCCGTCATGCTGCGCCCCCGAATTCCCGACAAAATGCCCCTGCGGGGCAATCGGTCGCGCTACTACACCTTGAAACAGGTGGGGGGAAGCAGATAGATACCGCGCCAAAGGACGGCCAAAGGAAGGCGCGACATGTTCGACACGATGACCATGACCAAGACGATGGGGGCGGTCTGCGGCTCGCTTCTGGTGTTCATGCTGGGCGGCTGGGTGGCAAGCTCGCTCTATCACGTCGGGGCGGAAGGCCACGGCGAAGAAGGTGAACTGACGCAGGCCTATTCCATCGACACCGGCGCGGAAGAAGCCCCCGCCGCTGCCGAAGAAGGCCCGGATTTCGCAACCGTTCTGGCATCGGCTGATGTGGGCGCAGGCGAAAAGGTGTTCGCCAAGTGCAAATCCTGCCACCATCTGGATGGCAAGGATGCGACCGGCCCGCACCTGAACGGTGTGGTTGACCGTCAAAAAGGCTCTGCCGCAGGCTATGCCTATTCCGAAGCGCTGGCCGCCATGTCCGCAGACGCCTGGACTCCGGAAAACCTGAACGGTTTCCTGACCAGCCCGAAGAACTACATGCCCGGCACCAAGATGTCCTTCGCCGGTCTGCCCAAGGTCGAAGACCGCGCCAATGTGATCGCCTATCTGGCGACCGTGAAATAAGCGGCAGCGGCAGATTTTTACGGACGCCCGGCCCGCAAGGCCGGGCGTTTTGCATTTGCGGCAGGGTTTCACGCAATCGCAACTTGCCCTTGCCGGTGCGGCGGCTAGCATGTGCGTTCAGGCGATGGCGGTGCGGGGCGAACCGCGCCCGAAGCGACGGGGGAAGAGTGGCATGGCACGACAGGGTAACGCTTTGCGGCGCGGGGCTGTGGCAGGGGTGCAGGATATGCGCCCGGTGTTGCGCTGGATCGGGGCGGCGGCCTTTGGGCTGGCGCTGGCCGGATTTGCCACCGGCGCGCGCGCGCAAGAGGTCACTGTCAGCCACGCCATCACCACCTTTGGCGATCCGCCCAAGTATCCCGCCGATTTTCCGCATCTGGATTACGTCAACCCCGACGCCCCCAAGGGCGGTGAGATTTCGCAATGGACCTTTGGCGGCTTTGACAGCCTGAACCCCTATTCCGTCGAAGGGCGCTCTGCCGCGCTGGCCTCGGCCCCGCTGGAATCGATCCTGACCAGCACGGCGGATGAGATCGGGACGTCTTATTGCCTGCTGTGCGAAACGATGGAATATCCGGCGGACCGGTCTTGGGTGATCTTCAACCTGCGGCCGGATGTCAAATTCTCGGACGGGACACCGCTGACGGCGGATGACGTGCTGTTTTCCTATGAGACCTTTCTTGCCAAGGGTCTGACCGACTTCCGCACCATCCTTGCCGATCAGGTCGACACCGCCGAAGTGCTGGACCCGCTGAAGATCAAGTTCACCTTCAAGACCGGCATCCCGACACGTGACCTGCCCGAGGCGGTGGGGGGCCTGCCGGTTCTGTCCAAGGCGGATTACACCGCCAAGAACATGGACCTTGAGAAATCATCGACCACGCCGTTCCTTGGCTCTGGCCCCTATGTGTTTGACAGCATGGATATGGGCCGGTCGGTCACATGGAAGCGCAATCCCGACTATTGGGGCGAAGACCTGCCGATCAATCGCGGGCGCGGCAATTTCGACAAGATCACCTACGAATATTACGGCGATTACGATGCCGCGTTTGAGGGCTTCAAGGGTGGGGATTATACCCTGCGCCAAGAGGCATCCTCGATCACCTGGGCCACGCGCTATGATTTTCCGGCGCTGTCGAATGGTTGGGTGAAGAAAGAAGAAATCGCCAACGGGGCCAAGGCCAACGGGCAAGCCTTCCTGTTCAACCTGCGGCGCGAGAAGTTTCAGGACATCCGCGTGCGGCAGGCCATCGGGCTGATGTTCAACTTTGAATGGTCGAACACGACGCTGTTCTATGGGCTGTACAGCCGGATCAACTCGGTCTGGGAAAACTCGTGGCTGGCCGCCGAAGGTGCACCTTCGCCCGAAGAAGTGGCAATCCTGAAGCCGCTGGTGGACGAAGGTTTGCTGGATGCGTCGATCCTGACCGATCCAGTGGTGATGGCCCCATCATCGGGCGATCGGCAGTTGGACCGCAACAATCTGCGCGCGGCGTCTGCCCTGCTGGATGCGGCGGGCTGGGCCGTGGGCGATGACGGGCTGCGTCGCAATGCGGCGGGCGAGACGCTGCGGGTGGAATTCCTGAACGACAGCCCGACCTTTGACCGCGTGATCCTGCCCTTTATCGAAAACCTGAAAGCGTTGGGTGTCGATGCGATCCTGACCGGGGTGGACAATGCCCAGATGGAAAGCCGCACCCGCCCGCCAAGCTATGATTTCGACATCATCGTCGGCAATGCGCGGTCCAGCTATATTTCCGGGTCCGAGTTGATGCAGTTCTACGGATCGGACACTGCTGATGTGTCGGCGTTCAACCTGATGGGCCTGAAATCCCCGGCGGCGGATAAGGTGATCCAGACGGTGATGGCGGCGAAGTCCAAGGATGAATTGACCGTGGCCACCAAGGCGTTGGACCGTGTGTTGCGGGCGCAGTATTTCTGGGTGCCGCAATGGTTCAAGGCGTCAAGCTGGGTCGCTTATCTGGACATGTATGCTTACCCCCAAAACCTGCCGCCCTATGCGCTGGGGGAGTTGGATTTCTGGTGGTATGACGCGGCCAAGGCGGAAGCGCTGAAAGCGGCGGGCGCGATCAAGTGACGTTTACCTCGTCTGAACGGGGCGCCGCCTGATGGGTGCCTATATCCTGCGCCGTCTCTTGCTGATTATCCCGACATTGTTCGGGATCATGGTGCTGAACTTTTTCCTGACCCAATTCGTGCCGGGCGGCCCCATCGAACAGGTGGCCGCGCGGCTGGAAGGTGACGGGGATTCCCTGCAATCCATCGCGGGCAGCGGCGATGCGGCGGCGTCGGGCCAACAGGAACAGGATCAGGGCTACATCGGCGCGCGTGGCCTGCCGCCAGAGTTTCTGGCGAAGTTGGAGGTGCAGTTCGGCTTTGCCCGGATCGTTTGCACTGAGGGTTTTACCGGCACGCCGGACCTGAAAGACCCCGACTGCACCAAGGAAACGATCCCGACGGTGGAGCGGTTCTTTATCATGATGGGCAACTACCTGACCTTTGATTTCGGCCAAAGCTATTTCCGGTCCATCTCGGTTCTTGATCTGGTGCTGGAAAAGATGCCGGTTTCGATCACGCTGGGCCTATGGTCCACGCTGATCGCCTATCTGATTTCCATCCCGCTGGGCATCCGCAAGGCGGTGCGCGACGGCACGCCGTTTGATACGTGGACATCAGGTGCCATCATCATCGGCTATGCCATTCCCGGTTTCCTGTTCGCCATCCTGCTGCTGGTGCTGTTTGCGGGTGGGTCTTACTGGAAAATCTTCCCCCTGCGCGGTCTGACCTCTGAAAACTGGGAGGAGCTCAGCCTTTGGGGTAAGGCGGTGGATTACCTGTGGCACATCACGCTGCCGGTGATCGCCTCAACCATTTCCAGCTTTGCGACGCTGACATTGCTGACCAAGAACAGCTTTCTGGATGAGATCAAAAAGCAATACGTCACCACCGCCCGCGCCAAGGGGCTGTCGGAATCCCGCGTGCTGTATGGTCATGTGTTCCGCAATGCGATGCTGATCGTGATCGCGGGCTTTCCGGCGCTGTTCGTGTCGGTGTTCTTTGGCGGATCGGTGATTATTGAGACGGTGTTCTCATTGGACGGTCTGGGGCAGTTGGGTTTCCGCGCGGCAGTTGAGCGGGACTATCCGGTGATCTTTGGCACGCTGTTCTTCTTTGGGATGATCGGGCTGGTGATGCAGTTGATCTCTGACCTGATGTATGTCTGGATCGACCCCCGCATCGACTTTGAGCGGAGGGGTTAAGTGATGGCCCTGTCCCCGCTGAACCAACGCCGCTGGCGCAACTTCAAGGCCAACCGCCGCGCCTATTGGTCACTGGTGTTGTTTTCCATCCTCTACGGTCTGTCGCTGTGCGCGGAACTGGTCGCGAATGACAAGCCGCTGCTCGCATCCTACAAGGGAGAGCTTCACGCGCCCTTCATGTTCTTTTACCCCGAAACGGCATTCGGCGGTGATTTCAAGACCGAGGCCGATTATCGCCAGCCAGAGGTGCAGTGCCTGATCGTCGCGGCAGGGTCCGAGGCCTGCTGGGATGATCCCGAAGGCGTGCTGCTAGAGGCCGAAACCAAGGCGACGGCGGGCGGTGAGGCGATCCAGCAGGGCTGGATTCTGTGGGCGCCGATCCCATTTGCCTATAACACCATCGTCGACAAGGGCGGTGCTGCCCCCGGTGCGCCGGATCAGATGAACTATCTGGGCACCGACGATACCTCGCGCGATGTCTTGGCGCGGATCATCTATGGCTTCCGGCTGTCGGTGAGTTTTGCGCTGATCACCACGCTTCTGACATCCGTCATCGGGATCGCGGCAGGGGCGGTGCAGGGGTATTTCGGCGGGCTGGTGGACCTTGTGTTCCAGCGGATCATCGAGTTGTGGGGCGCGACCCCGACGCTTTACGTCATCATCATCGTCGCGGCGATCTTCCAGATGAACTTCTGGCTGTTGGTGATCCTGTCGGTGTTGTTCGGCTGGACCTCACTGGTCGGGGTGGTCAGGGCGGAATTCCTGCGGGCGCGGAATTTTGAATATGTCCGCGCGGCGCGGGCTTTGGGTGTGCCGGATCGGGTCATCATGTATCGCCACGTGCTGCCCAATGCGATGGTGGCGACGCTGACATTCCTGCCCTTCCTGATCACCGGGGCCATCGCGTCACTGGCGACGCTGGATTATCTGGGCTTTGGTCTGCCTGCATCGGCCCCGTCGCTGGGGGAACTTACGCAACAGGCCAAGCAGAACATTCAGGCCCCGTGGCTGGCGTTTTCGGCCTTTTTCACCTTTGCCATCATGCTGTCACTGCTCGTTTTCATCTTTGAAGGCGTGCGCGATGCCTTTGACCCGCGAAAGACCTTCAGATGACCGACGCGGTTCTAAAGGTTGAAAACCTGTCCATCGCGTTCCGCCAAGACGGGGCCAGCCGCCCCGCCGTGCGCGGGGTGTCCTTTACCGTGGGGCGCGGGGAAACGGTGGCCTTGGTGGGGGAATCCGGGTCGGGGAAATCCGTCACGGCCCTGTCCACGGTCGGCCTCTTGCCCGACAGCGCCGAAGTGTCGGGGTCGATCCGCTATGGCACGACGCAGATGGTGGGGGCGGCGGAACCCACGCTGCGGGGCATTCGGGGCAATGACATCAGTTTCATCTTTCAGGAACCGATGACCAGCCTGAACCCGCTGCACACGATTGAGCGGCAGTTGGGCGAAAGCCTTGCCCTGCATCAGGGGCTAAGCGGGGCTGCGGCGCGGGCGCGGATCATCGAGCTGTTGGGCAAGGTCGGCATCCGCGATGCCGAAAGCCGTCTGACCGCCTATCCGCATCAACTGTCGGGCGGGCAGCGCCAGCGGGTGATGATCGCCATGGCGTTGGCCAATGGGCCGGATCTGTTGATCGCCGATGAACCAACAACCGCATTGGACGTGACGATTCAGGCGCAAATCCTTGACCTTTTGGCCGAGTTGAAGGCGCGCGAGAACCTGAGCCTTCTGTTCATCACCCATGACCTTGGCATCGTGCGCCGCATCGCGGACCGGGTTTGCGTGATGAAGGATGGTGAGATCGTCGAACAAGGGCCTGCCGCCGAAGTGTTCGCCAACCCGCGGCACCCCTATACGCAAAAACTGCTGGCGGCAGAGGCGAAGGGATTGCCCGACCCGGTGGCCCAAAATGCCCCCGTGGTGGCGGAAACCCAAAACCTGCGCGTCTGGTTTCCCATCCATGCCGGGCTGTTGCGGCGGGTCGTGGGCCATGTGAAGGCGGTGAATGATGCCACCCTGACCGTGCACGCGGGCGAAACGCTGGGGATCGTGGGGGAGTCCGGGTCGGGCAAGACCACGCTGGCGCTGGCCATCCTGCGGCTGATCCCGTCCGAGGGGCGGGTGGTGTTCCTTGGCCAGAACCTTGCCGAACGGCAGGGCCGCGCGATGCGGGATCTGCGCCGTGACATGCAGGTGGTGTTTCAAGACCCCTTCGGCAGCCTCTCGCCGCGCATGACGGCGGCGGAAATCATCGCCGAAGGTCTGGGCGTGCATGGGGTGGAACCCGGACGCAATCGCCGCGACATGGTGGCCGAGATCATGGCAGAGGTGGGGTTAGACCCCGTGATGATGGACCGTTATCCGCATGAATTCTCGGGCGGGCAGCGCCAACGCATCGCCATCGCGCGGGCGATGATCCTGCGGCCCAAACTGGTGGTGCTGGATGAGCCGACCTCGGCCCTCGACATGACCGTGCAGGTGCAGATTGTCGAACTGCTGCGCGCCTTGCAGCGCAAATGGGGGCTGGCCTATGTCTTCATCAGCCACGATTTGCGGGTGGTGCGGGCTTTGTCGCATAAGGTGATGGTGATGCGGAACGGGGATGTGGTTGAATCCGGCGCGGCAGAGGCGGTCTTTGCCAACCCTCAAAGCGACTACACCCGCACGCTGATGGCGGCAGCCTTTGGCGGGCAGGTGGCATGAAGATCCTGCTGATCCACCAGAACTTTCCCGGCCAGTTCCTGCACCTTGCCCCGGCCCTTGCCGCGCGCGGGCATGAGGTTCTGGCGCTGACCGACAAGAACAACTCTCGCACCGCCCCGGTGCCGGTGATGCGCTATGACCACAAGGCGCAGGTTGTGGACCCCGGCCAATGCCGCTTGGGGCGGAATTACACCCAGATGTCGGATCGCGGCGTCACCGTCGCCCGTGCCTGCCTGCGCTGGCGCGAGGACAAGGGCTATATCCCCGACGTGATCTTTGGCCATTCCGGCTGGGGAGAGACCTTGTTCCTGAAGGAGGTCTGGCCCGAAGCAAAGCTGTTGGTCTATGCCGAGTTCTACTACAAGGGGCGTGGTGCGGATGTGGGGTTTGACCCCGAATTCTCGCCCCGGACCTTTGATCAGGTGCTGATCGCGCAGGGCCGCACGGCGCATCTGGGGCAATCGCTCTTGCACGCCGATGCCGGGCTGTCGCCCACAGAATGGCAGGCCAGCACCTATCCGCCCGCCTTGCGGCGGAATATCGAGGTGATCTTTGACGGCGTGGAAACGGACCGTCTGAAGCCCGATCCCACGGCCGCAGTCACCCTGCCCAATGGCCGGGTGATCCGCGCGGGGGATGAGGTGCTGACCTTTGTGAACCGCAATCTTGAACCGTATCGCGGCTATCACACCTTCATGCGCGCGCTGCCCGATGTGATGGCAGCCCGGCCAGAGGCGCAGGTGGTGATCGTCGGCGGCGATGACGTGAGCTATGGACAGCCGCCGAAAGAGGGCAAGTGGAAAGAGATTTTCCTTTCCGAAGTGCGGGACCGGCTGGACATGTCCCGTGTGCATTTCATGGGCAAGGTGCCCTATCCGACCTTTGTCAGCCTGATGCAGGTCAGCCGGGCGCATGCCTATCTGACCTATCCCTTCGTGCTGTCATGGTCGATGATGGAGTCGATGGGCGCAGGCGCGTTGGTGGTGGGTTCAGATACTGCGCCTGTGCGTGAGGTGATCCGGCATGGTGAAAACGGCCTTTTGGTGGATTTCTTTGACGTGGCCGCATGGTCGCGGACCTTGACCGAGGCGCTGGCCCATCCCGAACGCTTCACCGCCCTGCGGCAAGCGGCACGCCAAACGGTGCTTGACCGCTATGACCTGAAATCGGTCTGCCTGCCGCGAACGGTGGATTGGGTGGAAAGCTTCGGTCCGAAATAGATCGGCCCGCTACACCGCCGCCGAATGCTGCGCCTTGGTCTGGTCATAGGCATCGAAAGCCCGCGCCACCATCCGTGCCAAGGGGCGGCCTTGGGGCAGGATCAGGAATGCCTCTGACGTGACCGCGACCATCCCCGGAAAAGCCGCCGCCGCAGTGGCGAACAGGTGATCCAGCCGCGCCTTGGTCACGCGGAAGTCGCGCAGCAGTTCGGCCCGGGCGACGCGGAAGTCGCACATCAAAGCCTCGATGATGCGGGCGCGCAGCAGGTCTTCGCCCGCAAAGACATGGCCGCGATGGGTGGAAAACCCCCCCGCCCGGATCGCCTTGGTGTGATCCGACGTGCCGCTGGCATTCTGTGCAAACCCTTGCGGAAAGCGCGAGATGGACGAAGCCCCCAGCCCCACCAAAACGGGGGCGGTGTCATCGGTGTAGCCTTGGAAATTGCGGCGAAGCGTGCCGTTGCGGGCGGCGATGGCCATGCCATCTTCGGGCCGGGCGAAATGGTCGATGCCGATGTCCTGATAGCCATCCCAAGCGAACAGATCGCGCGCGGTTTCGAACAGGCGCAGGCGTTCTTCGGGGGTGGGCATGGCGTCAGACGGGATCATCTGCTGGCGGCGGCTCATCCACGGCACATGGGCATAGCCGTAAAGCGCCACCCGGTCGGGCGACAGGGTCAAGAGTTTCTGCACCGAATCCGCGATGCGCGCGCGGGTCTGATGCGGCAGACCATACAGGATATCCGCATTCAGACTGCGCACCCCCCGGTCCCGGATCATGTCGGCGACGCGCTTTGTCAGCTCGTAGCTTTGTTCGCGCCCGATGGTTTTCTGGATGTCGGGATCGAAATCCTGCACTCCGATCGAGGCGCGGTTCATCCCTGCCGCCGCCAGCGCGTCCAGACGGGCGGCGTCGATCTCATTGGGGTCGATCTCGACCGAAAATTCGGCCCCCGCGCCCATCGGCACGGCGTCAAAGATCGTCTCAGCCAGATCGCGCATCATGTCGGCGGGCAAAAGCGTCGGCGTGCCACCGCCCCAATGCAGCCGTGACAGCGTGACGCCCGGTTGCAGCCGCGCCTTCAAGAGCGCGATTTCTGCTTTCAGTGTCTGGGCATAGGCGCGGACAGGCTCGTCCGAGGATGTGCCCTGCGTCCGACAGGCGCAAAACCAGCACAATCGGCGGCAAAACGGCACATGCAGGTAAAGCGAGATGGAGGAACCCGCCGGGATCGCGCTGATCCAGTCGGAGAAAAGCCCGCTGTCCACTGACGCGCCGAACTGCGGGGCCGTGGGGTACGAAGTGTACCGAGGCACCCGCGCGTCAAAAAGACCGAGCCGCATGAGTTGCGATTCTTGTGTCATGCCTATACCTTAGGCAGAATAGGCATCGGCGCTTTGACCTAAATCAAACTGAAAGTGCATTATGACAGCTCCCGATATTCTGAATGTCGGTCACGATTGCGGTGCTTGCCCCATCCGTCACAGGGCAGTCTGCGCCAGGTGTGAGGCGGATGAACTTCAGACGCTGGAACAGATCAAATATTACCGCAGCTATCAGGCGGGGCAGACGGTGATCTGGTCGGGTGACAGGATGGACTTTGTCGCGTCGGTCGTGACGGGCATCGCCACGCTGACCCAGACGATGGAGGATGGGCGGCGGCAGATGGTGGGGCTTTTGCTGCCATCGGATTTCGTCGGGCGTCCGGGGCGGCAGACAGCGGCCTATGATGTCACGGCGACGACCGATCTGGTGATGTGCTGTTTCCGCAAGAAACCGTTCGAAGAGATGATGTCCAAGACGCCGCATGTGGCGCAGCGGCTGCTTGAGATGACCTTGGACGAATTGGACGCCGCGCGGGAATGGATGCTGCTTTTGGGGCGCAAGACGGCGCGGGAAAAGATCGCCTCGCTTCTGGCGATCATTGCGCGGCGGGACGCCCATCTGAAGCTGAAAAACGCCAAGGGCAGCACTGTGTTTGACCTGCCGCTGACGCGCGAGGAGATGGCCGATTATCTGGGCCTGACGCTGGAAACGGTCAGCCGTCAGGTGTCGGCCCTGAAGCGTGACGGGGTGATCGTGCTGGAAGGCAAGCGCCACATCGTCGTGCCGAATTTCGACCGGCTGATGGAAGAGACGGGCGACGATTCTGACGGCGGGATGCTGGTCTGAGTCTGTCTTGAAAATCGGCGGCGTGCAGGGTATTCGGCGCGAATGACCGCCGTTTTACGCCTGATCTCTCGCATTGCCCTGACATTGGCGCTGCTTTTTGCGCTGGTGGCTGTTGGCTTTGCCCATCGTGTGCCGCAACCGGACGATGCCGCAAAGCTGGCGTTTCTGATGGCGGGTGGCACGCTGGCGGATGTTTGCCAGGATGGTGGCGATGATGGCATGGCGGGCGGCGATTGTCCGGCCTGTCACTTGCCGGCAGTGGTCATGATCCCGGCGCTGGATATGCCGGTGCTGGTGGCGGAGCTGGCCTTTGTCGCCAAGGTGGTCGCCCCGCGCGAAAACCGTGCCGCGCGGGTGGTGCGCGACCCCGGCCATGGATTGCGCGCGCCGCCCTTGGTGTGACCTGATGCCGTGGCGGGGTGTGC
This sequence comes from Rhodobacteraceae bacterium PARR1, assembly GCA_002256185.1. Taxonomy (GTDB): domain Bacteria; phylum Pseudomonadota; class Alphaproteobacteria; order Rhodobacterales; family Rhodobacteraceae; genus Paragemmobacter. The sequence continues at coordinate 39,544 of NKIT01000014.1, forward strand.
CCCGTCGCGGTTCCGTGTCGCATCAACCGGCAGGCGCAGTATGGGCCGCTGCCTGACCGGGCAAATCCTTGGCCCTTGTCCCAAGAGAACACCATGACGGACACCACCCTTGCCGCCCCTGCGGCGGGCCGGATTAACCGGCTGTATTTCGCTGTTTGGCGCTGGCATTTTTATGCTGGGCTTTATGTCATTCCCTTCTTGCTGATGCTGGCGGTGACAGGGTTTGTGATGATGCTGTTGACCACGGTGCTGCCGGAATACGGCGACCGTCTGGTTATTCCCGCCACAGGCCAAGTGCTGCCCTTGGCCGATCAACAGGCCGCCGCCTTGGCCGCTGTGCCGGGGGCGAGCGGGATCACCGAATACATCGCGCCCTATTCCGCCACCAACCCGGCGCTGTTCAATGTGGCCGCTGATCCGGCGATGATCGTCGCGCTGAACCCCTATAGCGGCGAGGTGCTGCGACAGACCCCCGATGGCGGCACGTGGTATGCGTGGCTGGAGCGGATTCACGGCTCGCTCTTGATCGGTGATCTGGGGGATCGGCTGATCGAGATTGCGGCCTCGCTGGGGCTGTTGATGGTGGCGACAGGGCTTTATCTGGTTTGGCCGCGTGAGACGGGCGGCTTGCGCGCGATGTTCGTGCCGCGTCTGGCGTCCAAGGGGCGGGCGTTGTGGAAGTCGTTGCATCAGGTGGTGGGCACGTGGATGTCGGTCGTTCTGGTGTTTTTCCTGATCACCGGACTGGCTTGGGCGGGCATCTGGGGCGGCTGGTTCGTGCAGGCTTGGAACACGTTTCCGGCGGAAAAATGGGGTGCGCCGCTGTCTGATCGCACACATCAAAGCCTGAATGGCGCGGGCGAGAAAGAGGTGCCTTGGGGGTTGGAACTGACGCCCTTGCCCGAGTCGGGCTCTGCCGCCGGGGTGGCAGTTTTGCCGTCTGGTACGGTGCTGGACCTGACCGCGATGGCGGGATTGGCGCAGGCCTTGGGGATGGAGGGGCGTTTCCGCGTGGCCTTTCCGGATGGGGAGGCCGGGGTCTGGACGCTGGGCCAGAATTCCATGAGCTATGACAGCCCCGACCCGACCGCGGATCGCACTGTGCATGTCGATCAGTACAGCGGGCGGGTGTTGGCCGATGTGCAATATGCCGACTATGCCATGGGGGCCAAGGCGATGGCTGTGGGCATTGCGCTGCATGAGGGCCAGATGGGCCTGTGGAATCTGCTGGTGAACGCGGTGTTCTGCCTTGCGGTGGTGTTCACCTGTGTGTCGGGCGTGGTCTTGTGGTGGAAGCGGCGGCCTGCGGGTGCGTTCCGTCTGGCCGCGCCGCCCGCGCCTGCCGACGTGCCACTGGCGCGGGGGGTGGTCTTGATCGCGCTGGCCCTGTCGATGCTGTTCCCGATGTTGGGGCTGACGCTGCTGGTGGTGTTGGTGGTGGATTTGGTGCTGATCTCTGCCGTGCCGTCGTTGAAGCGGTTGGTGGGGTAAGCCCCCTTACCCTAGCCCTCTCCCCCGAGGGGAGAGGGGAGGCCCGGTTCTTAAGGCGTGCCAGTGTTTTGACGGACAGGATTGCCCCGATGCCCAAGGCGTCGGGGCATGCCGCCCGGATCAATGCGCCCCGGATCAATGCGCCAGAAACACCGGCACTTCGGCCTGTTCCAGCAAGTCGCGCGTGGCCCCGCCAAGGATCGCCTCGCGGAAGCGGGAATGGCCGTAGGCCCCCATCACCAAGAGATCGGCATCGAGATCGCGCACTTGGCGGGCGAGGACATCCGACACGCGGGGCAGGGTCTTGGCCAGCACCGACACCTCTGCCTTGACGCCGTGGCGCACCAGCATCTGACAGAGCAAACCGCCGGGGTCTGACCGTTCCGGGCCAAAGCTGGGCGGGTCGATCACCGTGATGACCACAGCATCGGCTTGTTTCAGCAAGGGCAGGGCGCGGCGGGTGGCGGTCATCGCCTCGGCGCTTTGGTTCCATGCCAGAACGATGCGGCGCGGTCTGTCGGAGGGAACTGCGCCGCCTTGGGGCACCACCACCACGGGCGCGTGGCCATCGAACAGGGCGGCTTCGATCACGGCTTCAGCCTCGGTCCCCTGACCCTTGCCATAGGGGCGGGGCAGAACCACCAGATCGGCAAAGCGCGCGCGCTGCGCCACAAGTTCTGTCAGGCCGCCCAATTGGGATACCACAGCCTCCATCGACCAGCGCAGGGTCGGGTCTTGTTCGCCCAAGGCGGTCTTGCAGGCGGTCTCGATCTCTCGCGCCTCTTGTTCGGTGCGGTCCAGTGTGGCCTGAAGCACGACCGCCCCGGTTCCCAGATAGGAATAGCCAAGCTGCGTGCGGTCCACCCCCAGCGCGAGGATGTCCAGATGCGCGTCATGCGCCAAGGCAAGGCGGCTGGCGGCGGTGAGGGTGGCCTCGGCCTGCGCGGCATCGGTCACCACGGTTAACAGGGTCTTGAACATGGCAGCGTCCTTTCGGCTGTGCATGCAACGCATCATCGGCCGATTTCGCACCATTGCATTGACCTTGATCAAACCGGGCGTTTGCGGTCCCTGCACGGTTCCGTGACCGAGGTTGACATGGATCAAGGCGGCGTGACCGCCCCTGTCGCACAAGCGGATCAGTCGCAAAGCGCCCTGCGTCCCCCTCGATTCCCGGGGGCCTGCGGGCCAAGAGACGAAGGGACATGAAGACGATGTGGGATTATTTGAAACTGGTAGTACTGGGGGTGGTCGCCCTTTTCGGCGCCATCGCAGCCAACTACGCGCATGATGTGGCCTATGAGGTCAACGCGATCGTGGTGATGCTGGCCGCCGGTGTGACGTTCCTCTGGACCCTCCGCACGATGGGGGAGTCGGGGGGGGAACCAAGGACCGTCAACGCCAATGAATACATGGATGGCGTCGTGCGCGCCGGGGTGATCGCAACCTCTTTCTGGGGGGTTGTCGGCTTCCTTGTCGGGGTGGTGATCGCGTTCCAGTTGGCGTTTCCGTCGCTTAATCTGGGCAACGTGACCGAGGGCGTGCTGAATTTCGGGCGGCTGCGCCCGCTGCACACCAGTGCGGTGATCTTTGCCTTTGGCGGCAACGCGCTGATCATGAGCGCGTTCTACATCGTGCAGCGCACCTGCGCGACGCGGCTGTGGGGCGGCAATCTTGCGTGGTTCGTGTTCTGGGGCTGGCAGGTGATGATCGTGCTGGCGGCGACATCCTATGTTCTGGGCGGCACCCAAGGCAAGGAATACGCCGAGACGGTCTGGTACATTGACTGGTGGATCGCCATCGTCTGGGTTGCGTTTCTGTTCGTGTTCATGGGCACCCTGATCAAGCGCAAGGAACCGCACATCTACGTGGCGAACTGGTTCTTGCTGTCGATGATCCTGACCGTGGCGATGCTGCATATCGGGAACAATCTGCAAATCCCGGTGTCGATCTGGGGATCGCTGTCGGTGCCGCTGTTTTCGGGTGTGCAGGATGCCATGGTGCAATGGTGGTATGGCCACAATGCCGTGGGCTTCTTCCTGACCGCCGGTTTCCTTGGCATGATGTATTATTTCGTGCCGAAACAGGCGGAACGCCCGATCTATAGCTACAAGCTGTCGATCATCCACTTCTGGGCGCTGATCTTCCTGTATATCTGGGCTGGTCCGCACCATTTGCATTACACCGCGCTGCCGGATTGGGCTGCGACGCTGGGCATGGTG
>NKIT01000223.1 GCA_002256185.1 Rhodobacteraceae bacterium PARR1
TGATGGCGGCGGCGACATCGGTGATCGCGTGGTCCATCACGGCACGGGCGGCGGGGTCGGCGCTGTCGATCACCTGCGGGGCGAGGCGGGCGAAATCGCCGGGCCTTGCCGACAGGGAAAAGCCGACGGTGCCAGCGGTGCCACCATGGGTTTCGATCAGGCTGGCCAAAAGGGGCGTCATGGGGTGGAACCCATCCACCGCACGCAGCGCGGCGGACAGGATGGCGCGGCCGATCCATGCGCCGCTGCCCTCATCCCCCAAGACCAGACCCCATCCCCCGATCTGTCGCACTTGGCCGCCGCGCTGGGCGGCAAAGACGGACCCCGTGCCAATGGCCGCGACGATGCCATCCGCTGCGCCCAAAGCGCCGCGCACGGCGGTGATGGCGTCAGTTTCGATTGCGCTGCGGGCAAAGGGCAGGGCTTGGGCGAGACGGTCTGACGCCCCGGCAGCATTGGCCCCGGCCAATCCCAATCCGGCTGAAAGGGTTGTCAGGTCATGCGTGCCGCAAGCAAGCCGTGTGGCGGCAAGGATATTGTCCAACGCACCGGTGAAATCCGAGGCGATGTTGGCAGGGCCAGCCTCACCACGCCCAAGGATGTGGCCCGAGGCATCGGCCAGAACCGCACGGCATCCGGTGCCGCCGCCATCGATTCCCAAGAAAAGGTCCATCCGCGTCCTCCGCCAGTCTAGAAATACCAAAGTAATACCAGATGTGAAGACACTTTCTGAAACGCTGCGAAAACGGGCTTTGCAGCCGCAGAAAAACGCCGCGCTTTACAATTGGTCTTATTTTGGCATTGTCAGGGCAACAGGAGGAATCAGATGGACGCTGCCCTGTCTCTGCGCGCGACGGAAGGTCGGCACCCGCATTCGGCGGGGATGCAGGATCGTGAGGGCGTGGTGTTGCTGGACCAGCTTTTCAGCGCGCAACAGGCGGCGCTGGCATCGGTGCGTGCCGCCCTTCCCGCGATTGAGGCGGCGGCAGGTTTGGCGGCGGAGGTGCTGCGGGCGGGCGGAAAGGTCGGCTATGCCGGGGCGGGGTCGTCCGGGCTGATGGCGTTGGCCGATGCGCTGGAACTGGCGGGCACCTTTGGGATCATGCCGGATCGGACTCCGGTGCTCTTTGCCGGTGGGGCGGCGGCGCTCTTGCACATGACCGGCGGGGTCGAGGATGACCCGGCGCTGGCGGAAGCGGATTTCGCGGCGGCAGGGTTGGCTGCGGGGGATGCGGTGCTGTGCCTGTCGGCCTCCGGTGGGACGCCTTACACGCTGGAAGTTGCGCGTCTGGCGCGGGCTGCGGGGGTGCGGGTGGTGGGCTTTGCCAATGTGGCGGGATCGCCTTTGGCCGCACTTTCCGACATTGCCGTGACGCTGGAGACGGGGCCAGAACTGGTTAACGGCTCGACCCGGATGGGGGCGGCGACGGCGCAGAAGGTGGCGCTGAACATGCTGTCGACCCGGCTTGGCGTGCTGCTGGGGCATGTGCATGATGGCTATATGGTCAACCTGATCGCAGATAATGCCAAACTCTTGGATCGCGCGGCGCGCATCGTTTCGGCCCTGTCGGGGCAGGGGATGGATGCCGCAAGATTGGCCCTGTCGCACAGCGGCGGGGCGGTGAAGCCGGCGGTGCTGATCGCTGCCGGGGCCGCGCCTGACCGGGCGGCGGCGCTGATTTCGGACAACGGCGGGCGGCTTGGCCCGGCTCTCGCCGCATTGACGCATAACAGGCCATAACCACAGGGAGTATCGCATGAAAAAGACGTTCCGCATTGCCCTTTTGACCAGCACCCTTTTGTCGGGTGCGGCTTGGGCCGAAGATGTCACGCTGACCATCGAAAGCTGGCGCAACGACGATCTGACCATCTGGCAGGACAAGCTGATCCCGGCCTTTGAGGCCGCACATCCCGGCATCAAGATCGTCTTTGCCCCCACCGCGCCTGCCGAATACAACGCGGCGCTGAACTCCAAGCTGGCCGCAGGTTCGGCGGGCGATCTGATCACCTGCCGTCCGTTCGATGCCTCGCTGGAACTCTACAATCAGGGCAATCTGGCCGACCTGTCGGGTCTGGCGTCGATGGCCAATTTCTCGCCCGTGGCCAAGTCCGCTTGGCAGACCGATGACGCGGCGGCGACCTTCTGCGTGCCGATGGCCTCGGTGATCCACGGCTTCATCTATAACGCCGATGCGTTTGCGGCGCTTGGCATCACGCCGCCGACGACGAACGACGAGTTCTTTGCCGCATTGGACAAGATCAAGGCGGACGGCACCTATATCCCGATGGCGATGGGCACCAACGACCAGTGGGAAGCCGCGACGATGGGCTATAACAACATCGGCCCGAACTACTGGAAGGGCGAAGAAGGCCGTCTGGCGCTGATCAAGGGCGAACAGAAGCTGACCGATCCGCAGTGGGTTGCCCCTTATGAGCAACTGGCGCGCTGGAAGGACTATCTGGGCGACGGTTTTGAAGCCCAGACCTATCCCGACAGCCAGAACCTGTTCACCCTTGGCCGCGCCGCAATCTATCCCGCCGGTTCTTGGGAGATTGCAGGCTTCAACACCCAAGCGACCTTCAAGATGGGTGCCTTTGCTCCGCCAGTGCAGGCGGCGGGCGACACCTGCTATATTTCGGACCACACCGACATCGCGATGGGCATGAATGCCAAGACCGCGCATCCGGAAGAAACCAAGACCTTCCTCGAATGGGTTGGCTCGTCCGAGTTTGCGGATCTTTACGCCAACAGCCTGCCGGGCTTTTTCAGCCTGAATTCCACCCCCGTCACCATGACCGATCCGCTGGCACAGGAATTCGTGTCGTGGCGCGGCAAGTGCCAGTCGACGATCCGCTCGACCTATCAGATCCTGTCGCGCGGCACGCCGAACCTTGAGAACGAGACCTGGAACGCATCCGCCAATGTCATCAAGGGCACCGAGACGCCCGCCGATGCTGGAACGCGTCTGCAGGCGGGCCTTGATAGCTGGTACAAGCCTGCCAACTGAGGCGAGGTTTGACCGTTCGGGACCGGGGGGCTGTCTGCCCCCCGGACCCCCCGAGGATATTTGAACAACGGGGAAGGGGCAGGGGATGGCGTCGGGCAAGGC
>NKIT01000224.1 GCA_002256185.1 Rhodobacteraceae bacterium PARR1
CGGCTTCAACGCGCAGACCGAAGAATATGGTGACATGTTCGCGTTCGGCGTCATCGACCCGGCCAAAGTGACCCGCACCGCGCTGGAAGATGCAGCCTCGGTCGCATCGCTGCTGATCACCACCGAAGCCATGATCGCGGACAAGCCCGCGGACAAGGGTTCGTCGGGCGGCGGCATGGGCGGCGGCATGGGCGGCATGGACGGGATGATGTAATCATCCCTGCCATCCGGCAGAAACAGGGGGGCGTGGCGAGAGCCGCGCCCTTTTGCTTTGGCGCAGCGACGTTTGACGCAAACGCCGCGCCGGTTTCTCGCGCAGAAATCGGGGTTGGAGCCGGGGAATTTGCGTCAAATTCCACGTCGATGTCTGCGTCAGACATCGACCGGGTTACAGCGCCTTCACAAGCCGGTGGATCACGTGGTTCAGCCCGTGGTCATTGTCCACGCGGCTCAGGCCGGTGGGCGTAAAGCCTTCGCGCGTCCAGAAGGCCAAGCCGCGGGTGTTGGCCTCTAGCACCGCAAGGTAAAGGTGCGTGGCCGCTTCAAGACGGGCGGTGCGTTCCACCTCGGCCAGCATGGCGCGGCCATGACCTTGGCCGCGCAGATGCGGCAGAAAGATCATCAACCCCAGATAGGCGGCCTTTGCGTCCGGAAAGCCAAAGGACAGTTCCGCCAGCCCAGACAGGCGGCCGTCAACGAACAGGCCAAGGTGGCGTTGCCGCGCTGGATCATGGCCGGGGGGGCCATCGGTGAAATACTCCTGCGCAGCCTTGGGGCCGGGGGCAGCCCCTTCGGCCATCAGCCAGTAATCCGCCGCCCCTGCCAGAAACGCGGCAACGGCAGGCAGGTCTTGGTCAGGGGTCAGCAGGCGTATGGTCATGGGCGGTCAATGCGCAGAATTTCCAATTCCGCCACGCCCCCCGGTCTGCGCCATGTCACCCCATCACCCACTTGCGCGCCCATCAGCGCACGGGCGAGCGGTGATTGCGGCGCAATGCGGCCTGCGGTGGCGTTCGCCTCATCCTCACCCGTGATCTGGTATCGGGTTTCGCGCCCACCGTCATCTGCCACAGTCACCACCAGCCCAAAGGCCACTGTGCCCAGTGGCTGGGCGGCTGGATCAATCAGGATGGCGCTGCGCAATCGCGCCTCAAGATAGCGGATGTCGCGCTCTGCCGCCGCCTCGGGCAGTTTGTCCAGCCGGTCAGGCCGGGCACGCAGGGTGGCAAGGTCGGCTTGACGGGCCTGCAACCGCGCCTGCAAATCGGCAAGGCCGCTTGGCGTCACGTAATTCGGATGGGCTGAGATCGGCAGATCGGGCAGCGGGTCCAGCGACCCATCGCCTTCCTTTACAAAGGCGCGGCTCATGGCACGATCACCTCAAGCGGGTCATAGAGCGCCACATCGCCCCATGCGGCACGCGGCAAAAGGTCGGGTTTGAAACGGATGCGCCCAAACTCCAGATCGGCGCGGCAAAAGAAGGCGCGGTCGGTCACCACGCCTTCGGGATCTTGCCATGCGGGGTCAATCTGCCCACCCGTGATGGTGCAGTGAAAGAACAGGTCCACCTGATGAAAGCCGGTCTTGGGATCGTGGAATTCGTTCACAAGCGCGGGCGCACCCACGGCGATGGTCAACCCGGTTTCCTCAAACACCTCCCGCGCCAGATTGTCGGGCAGGGAGGCACCCGCATGCACCCCACCCCCCGGCGCGCACCACAGGTCGGATTGCCCACCGGGATAGGCGTTGACCAGCAAAAGCCGATCCTCATGCAGGATCAGCGCGCGGGTGGCAAGGCGGGGGCTGCGGTGCGACATGGGGCCAAGCTGGGCCAGCCTGCCGGAATTGTCCAGACGGGGGCGGCGCAAACCGCCCCCACAGCTTCAGGCCGGTTGCGCGGCACCAAGGCGGCCATTGCGTTCCGACCACAGAAGGTAAGACGACGCCCCGGCGATCAGCACGATCCCCAGCCAATAGCTGCCCTCAGGGGCAAAGCCCAAGACCAGCCAACTGACAGCGATGTTGGAAAACAGCTTCAGATCATCGAATGGCTGCACAAAGGCCGCATCCGCCGCCGCATAGGACAGGGTCAGGAAATGCTGGGCGAAATACATGATCACGCCACCAGCCAAGATCAGCCACAGGATATTGCCCGTCGGCCATTCAAACCCGGCCTGCGCCGAGAAGAGGAAGTTGACTGGTGTCAGCAACACCAAAAGCCACATGGTGATCGAGGTTTGGGGTTCCTCTGCCGTCAGCCGCTTGGTGATCAGTGAGGCCCCGCCCCATGTCACCGCCGCCGCGATGGGATAGAGTAGCGACAGGGTAAAGCCGTTCTCCCACGGGCGCAGCAACACCATCGCCCCGGCAAAGCCCATGGTTGCGGCGATCCAGCGGTTTGGCGTGACCTTCTCGCCCAACAGCGCTGCCGCCCCTATCATCACGAAAAACGGTGAGGTCATCACCAGCGCGATCACATGCCACGGTGCCATTCCGGTGGCGAAAGCCTGCGTAAAGGCCTGAACGCCAAGCACGGACATCAGCACCCGCGCGATGTGCAGAAACGGGTGCTTGGTCTGCATCCCTTTCAGCCCGTGCTTCCAGAGGAAGGGCAGCGAAAACAGGCTGGCGATCAGATATTGCCAAAAGACATCTGACTGCGGCTTGAACCCCATCTTATAGGTCACGGTCCAGGTCACGGCATTGGCCAGCGCAAAACTGACCCCCGCCAAGACCATGAAAAGCGCACCTTTCAGCGGGGCGCGTTGGGACTGAGTCATGCGCGTCTCCTTTCAAGACCACGTGTCAGTCAGGGGAAATCGAGGGGTGCGCCTGCGACCCCGCCAACGCGGGGAGAGGCGCGCGACTCTTTCTCTTTCATCCGGACTGTGACCGTCGGCCCCGGAGTTTCACCGGATCTGCTGACCCCCCGCTTTGGCAGGGGCGCTCGCGGGCTATACCGCCGGTGGGGAATTTCGCCCCGCCCTGAGAAGTTTTGGTTCACATGCCGGAACTGTGACCAGCCTCAGCGTTCTAGGCCTGCGGTTCGGGCTTCGCAAGTCTGGCCTCGGTGCGCGCAATCGGGTTTCACTGTGCATCCGAGT
>NKIT01000225.1 GCA_002256185.1 Rhodobacteraceae bacterium PARR1
ATGGATCTGGCCCATACGGCTGAAGATCCGCCGAACAATCGGAGAATCGATCAAGCCGCCATTCTACAAACTGCACATCAACGCCAAGGTCGGCAGGGATTGGTCGCGACAGGAATGTCGCGACTCCTTGTCACTCCTGGGCGAGATCATGCTTCACAAGCTGCGCCGACCCCGAATCGTATCGGAATCCTTCAATCGATCCGTCCATGACCCGATCGGTGACGGAAACAGAGAGGATGGAAGTGGGCTAGCTTATGGGATTATTTTTTGATAAGGGTCAGGTATTCCTTGAAGACGAAAAGGCGATTCCGGCGTTGCCCTGTCACTTCTGAGAGCACCTTGTGGGAAACGAAATCCGCGATCAGGCTCGAAACCGTGTTGATCGCGGCGCCTGTAATCTTGGATGCCTTCTTCACATCGATGACCGGTTGCGCATAAAGGTGGCGCATCAGGACTTGGGCGGTGACCAACCTTCTGGCGCTGAAGTTTGGCAGCACCTCCGCATCGATCCGCTGCTTCAGGGCCAGAATGGCGCGGAACATCCCGGCGGAGGCCCGCGCGGTCTCTTCCACACCGTACAGAAAGAAGACCAGCCACTCCCGCAGATGGTTCCCGTGACGCACGGCCATGAGATGATCCACATACGCGGTCTTGTTCCGCTCGAAGTAGTCGGAAAGATACAGCGCCGGTTTGATCAGAATCCCCTGGGAGGCCAGATACAGGGAAATCATCAGCCGTCCCAGACGACCGTTGCCGTCCAGAAATGGGTGGATGGTTTCAAACTGATAGTGCGCGATGGCGATGCGGAGCAGCGGATGCGCGAAGATATTCTCCGCATGCAGGAGGCGCTCCAGATCGCTCATCAGCTCCGGCACGTGCTCGTGGTGCGGCGGGACGAAAGCGGCATTCTTCAGGCTGACGCCGATCCAGTTCTGGCTGATGCGGAATTCTCCCGGCTGCTTGTGTCTACCCCGCACGCCGTTCATCAGGATCTCGTGGGTCCGGCACAGCAGGCGATTCGACAGCGGCAGCGTTTCCAGTGCGCCGATGGCGTGGTTGATCGCGTGAATGTAGTTCTGCACCTCCGCCCAATCGTCCCGCTCCTCGGGCTTGAGGTCGTCGGCGTCCTTGAAGGCATCCTCCATGTTCGTCTGGGTGCCCTCCATGCGGCTGGACTGGGTGGCCTCCTTCGCCACGTGCATCCGGATGAAGAAGTCGATGTCCGGGATCAACTGGACAAACGCATTGAGCTCCCCAAGCGCACGGTCCGCCCGACCAAGCAGGTCGGCCAGCTCCGGATCAGACGCAATCCACTCATGACATACGCTTTCCGGTAAAAACGACTTGTACTCGAGGCGCTGCTCGTAGCGGCCAGCTTGGAAGGAGGAAATGTCCATATGTCAGAAATCGCATGGTTTTTGAAATAGGCGGCTTTCTTGTTTCAGGAAGCGACCCTCGGATCAATCGCTATTTCAGAAAGTGGTGTTTTTCCGAAATAAGAGCCCGAGCTATTTCAGGAAATCAAGAGAAGGCATCTGAAATCCCTTTGCATTGGTTGGGTCTTCGTTCGCTCAGAGCAGGCCTTCCGGAAGGGGCGTCCTGACGAGTTGTCCGCAAACGGGCAGGGCGGATATCACCTTGGGCCTTGCACGAAGTCCGATCACTCCTATTTTCGGCATCCAGATGAAAAAGCCACTGTTGATCCACGGGTTTTGGGCAGTTGCCGTGCTGATGGCTTTCGCCTTGGGCTCGAAGAAGTCTGCTTCCTCCGCAGCCGACGCCGATTCCGAGGCATCAGTTCCCTCTCGTCTCACGACACGCGCCTCAGAGGCCGGATCCGATGGCCGGTCCTCCCGCCGCAGTGATCGCCCCGCAGGCCAGCGCGAGAACAGCGCCCTCGCCCGCCTGTTCGGATCGATCGCCTCCGCCGATGGCAATCTGGATGCCCTCTTCCAACAGGCCCTCCGCGACCCGAACCAAATCACCCGTCGCCTCGCCTTTGCGAAGCTGCTCGAAGCGATGACCCCCGAGAATGCGGCCGCCATGCGCGAGCAATTGGTCGCCCTCGGAGCCGATCCCGATCAGTGGCGTGACTTCCACTACGCCTGGGGTGCCCTCGACGGAAAGGCCGCGTTCGACCATGCTGCCGCGAGCCCGGAGCCGGACCTCAACGACACCATGACCGGCTGGGCCGCTGCGAATCCGGCACAGGCCATCGACATGCTCAATCAGCTGCCCGAGAGCTTGCAAGGGCAGCGCAATGAAATCATCGCCAGCCTGGTCAGCGGTCTGGCCGATGGCGATCTCAGTGCGGCCACCGCCTTCGTGCTTGGGCTTGGAGAGAACGACCAATCCGCGAAGCTGATGGAAATCGTCGCTTCCCAGACGATTCGCGCCGAGAGCCCGGAAGCGGCGGCCCGCTGGTCGGATTCACTGCCCGACGGCCCGATGAAGGCGACCGCCATGAGCCGGGTGGCCGATGCCTATGCACGCAAGGACCCCGAAGCCGCCGCCCGCTGGGTGCAGGGCGCGGCAGGAGAAGGCTATGCCTCCAAGGCGGTCGAGGAGATCGGTGGCCGCTGGGCGGAAAGCAATCCGGTGGCAGCGGTCGATTGGCTTCAAGATCTCCCAGCCAGCAACGGGCAAATCGCCGCCCTGCGCAGTTCTTTCGACAATTGGGAAGATGGCAATCCCGCCGCCGCCCAGGACTACCTGAAGTCGATGCCGCAGTCTTCCCAGCGCGACTCCTCGATCAACGGCTTCGCCACCGGTTACGCCTGGCAGAACCCTCAGGTGGCCATTGCCTGGACCCAGCAAATCAGTGACCCGGCGCTTCGCGAAAAATCCCTGACCCAGGTCGGTCAGATCTACTACCGGCAAAACCCTGAAGGCGCGTCCGCCTGGCTGGAAACCAGCGGCTTGTCCGACGGACTACGCCAGCAAATCCAGCAGCCGATGCAGCGCCGCTGAGTCGCTCGCCATCCTGCATGGGGCTGAGCAGCGTATGAATGGCCTGGCATCTGAATGCATCCGATAATCCACGCACTCGCCCTGCGTATGCGATGGATGCG
>NKIT01000226.1 GCA_002256185.1 Rhodobacteraceae bacterium PARR1
CGAAGGCTGGCGGGGCGCGATCACCCTGACAGGTCTGGACCGCGATGACTTTGACGCCGACCGTCTGGCATTGACCGGATCAGGCCGCATCGCGCGGCCTGCGGGGCTGGCGACATTCACCGCCGCCTTGGATTTTGCGGCCAATGGCCTGCGCCCGGTTGATCCCGCCTTGGCGCAGGCGCTGGGGTCTGACGTGTCAGGCCGCGTTCTGCTGTCGGCGCAACAGGGCACGGACGCATTGCGCCTGCCACGCCTGACCTTGCAAGGTGATGGCTACAGCCTGACAGGTTCGGCATCGGTTGCGGGCCTGTCAGACGCCTTCCGCCTGTCTGGCCGCGCAACGGCGCAGGTGGCTGATCTGTCGCGCCTTGCCGCCCTGACCGGGCAGGATCTGGGCGGCGCGGCAGAGGTGCGGCTGACCGGCAACGGATCATTGGGCGGGGATTTCGACCTGCAAACCAGCCTGACCACCTTGCGCGCGCTGAATGTGACAGCCGGGTCGCTGACGGCTCAGGCATCGGGCACGCTGACCAGCACCGGCAATGACTTGAACGCGCGGATTGATCTTGCCGACCTGTCCCGTCTTGATCCCGCATGGCGCGGGGCCATCGGGGCGGATGTCACCCTGACCGGCCCAGCCGATTCCGCCCGCATCACGCTGGACGGTCAGACCCGCAGCGTGGCGGTGGGCCAGCCTGAGGCGGACAAACTGCTGGCCGGGACATCGGACCTGTCGCTTGTGCTGCGGCTGGCGGATGGGGCGTTGCAACTGGACAGCGCCCGCCTGCGCAATCCGCAACTGACGCTGGACGCCACGGGATCAGCCAGCGCCACCAAGCGCGATCTGACGTTGCAGGCGCGCTTGGCGAACCTTGGCCTCTTCGTGCCGGATTTCCCCGGTCCCGTGACCGTGGCGGGCACGGCGTCAGAGGCCGGTCAGGGCTATGACCTTGCGCTAGACGCCCAAGGCCCCGGCGGAATTGATGCCAAGGTGGACGGCACCCTTGCTGCGACCTTTGACCGTGCCGACCTGTCGGTGAAGGGCCGCGCTTTGGCCGCGCTGGCCAATCCGTTCCTGTCAGGGCGGCTGATCTCTGGCCCGCTGTCCTTTGAAGTGGCGCTGAAGGGGCCGCTGGCGCTGTCGTCGCTGTCGGGCACTGTGGGGCTGACGGGCGGGCGCATTGCTGATCCGGCATTGTTCATGGCCTTGCAGGATGTGAACGCCACCGCGCGACTGAGCGGCGCTTCGGCCAGTGTCACCGCCAATGCCAACCTGTCCACCAGCGGCACCATCGCCGTGGCGGGAACGGTCGGCCTGTCCGCGCCCTTTACGGCGGGCATGGATATCACCGTCCGCAACGCCCTGCTGCGTGATCCGCAACTGTTTGAAACCACGGCTGACGGCATCCTGCGCCTGCGCGGGCCGCTGACGGGCGGGGCCAGCATTGGCGGGCAAATCACCCTGTCGGGGACCGAGGTGCAAATCCCCTCGACCAGCCTTGGCGGTGCTGCGGACCTGCCGGGGCTGACCCATCGCAACGAACCCGCCGCCGTGCGCGACACCCGCGCCCGCGCCGGACTGCTGGCGGTGGAACAGGCCGCCGCTGCCGCCCCCCGGGCCACGCCCTTTGCGCTGGACATCACCGTCTCTGCCCCCAACCGGCTGTTCATCCGGGGCCGGGGTCTGGATGCCGAACTGGGCGGATCGCTGACCCTGCGCGGCACCACCGCCGCCGTGGTGCCCAATGGCGGGTTTTCGCTGCTGCGCGGGCGGCTTGACCTTCTGGGCCGCCGCCTGACCCTGACCGAGGCGCAGATGGCGATGGAGGGCAACCTGATCCCCACTGTCGCCATCGCCGCCTCGACGACCAGCGACGGCGTTACCTCGACCATCCGCATTGACGGACCGGCGACTGATCCCGTGGTCAGCTTCACATCCTCCCCCGACCTACCCGAAGAGGAAATCCTGTCGCGCCTGCTGTTCGGGCGCGATCTGACCTCGCTCTCCCCGTTGCAAGCGGCGCAACTGGCCAATGCCGTTGCCACCCTGTCCGGGCGCGGCGGGCAGGGGGTGGTGGGGCGATTGCGGCAGGGCTTTGGTCTGGATGATCTTGACCTGCGCACCGATGACACCGGCGGCGCGGCGGTGACGGCGGGCAAATACCTGTCCGAGAATGTTTATACCGAGGTTGTGGTGGGGTCCGAAGGCAAGACCGAGATCAACCTGAACCTTGACGTCAGCGACAGTATCACCGTGCGCGGTCGGGCCGGGAATGACGGGTCCACCGGTCTGGGCGTGTTCTTCGAAAAGGATTATTGATGGCGGGCCACAGGTGACGGATCAGGGGCGGCGCAACCGCGCCTTGGCCCGCGCCCGCGCCGCATCCACCGCCGCCCCCAAAAGGACCGCGTAGCCCGACAGATACAGCCAGAACAACAGCGCCACCACCGCCCCGATAGAGCCGTAAATGCGGTTATAGGCGTCAAAGTTGTTCAGATAGATCACGAACCCGCGCGACGCCGCGACCCAGATCACCACCGCGACCAGAACCCCGCGCGTGAACAGGGGGTGATACACCTCTCGGTTCAGGCCCAGCCGATACATCAGCGCCATCCCGATGGCGACAAACCCCAGCGCGAACAGGATCTGCGCGCCCTCCAGCGCCAGCGCGGCAAAGGGGCCAAGCGGCAGGAAGCCCAGCGCCAGCGGCACCGCAATCCCCGCGATCATCCCGGCCAGCGCCAGCCCCACCATCACCCCAGTCAAGACCAGCGCCCGAAGCTGATGCCAATGCCCCCAGCGGTTGGGCAGCCCATGGATGGCATTCAGCGCCCGCATCAAGGCCGCCGACCCCGCCCGCGCCGACCACAGCGCCAGCGTCAAGGACAGGATCGTCGCCAGCCCAAGGTCATTGTTGTTCAGGGCCAACAACGCCTCAACCTGTTGCGAGATCAGGGTATAACTGTCCGCAGGCAGATAATCGCGGGCCAGTTCCAACTCGGCCCGGATGTAGCTGGCATCGGCAAAGAACCCCGAAATCGCGCTCACCGCCGCCACGGCAGGA
>NKIT01000227.1 GCA_002256185.1 Rhodobacteraceae bacterium PARR1
TTGCAATCGCCACCGGTTTCTTGGACCGCACATGCAGCAGGTTCATCCCGCGCTCAAAATGCCCCGAGGCGAGGCGCACAAAGGCCACGCGGTCGCGGTGCTTGGCGTCCATGTTCGCCTGAACCTTGAACACGAAGCCGGTGACCGTTTTCTCATCGGCACAGATCTGACGCTCCGCCGCCTTTTGCGGCTGCGGTTCGGGGCCGTATTCGCCCATGCCGTCCATCAATTCCTTGACGCCAAAAGAGTTGATGGCCGATCCGAACCAGATGGGGGTCATCGAGCCGTTCAGAAACGCCTCACGGTCGAAGGCGGGCAAGAGTTGCCGCGCCATGTCGATTTCCTCGCGGAATTTTGCCAGCAGGTCGGCGGGCACATGTTCGGCCAGTTTCGGGTCATCCAGACCGCTGATCTGGATCGATTCCGCCACGCGGTTGCGGTCGGCGCGGTCCATGATGTCCAGCCGGTCATGCAGGATGTCGTAAGCGCCCACAAAATCGCGGCCCATGCCGATGGGCCAGGATGCCGGGGTGACGTCGATCGCCAGGTTTTCCTGAATCTCGTCGATGATCTCGAACGTGTCGCGGGATTCGCGGTCCATCTTGTTGCAGAAGGTCAGGATCGGCAGGTCGCGCAGGCGGCACACCTCAAACAGCTTTTGCGTCTGGGATTCCACGCCCTTGGCCCCGTCAATCACCATGATCGCGGCATCCACAGCCGTCAGGGTGCGATAGGTATCTTCGGAAAAGTCGCTGTGGCCGGGGGTGTCGACCAGATTGAAGCGATACTGGCGGTAGTCAAACGACATGGCCGAGGCGCTGACGGAAATGCCCCGTTCCTGTTCCATTTTCATGAAGTCGGACCGCGTGCGCCGCGCCTCGCCCTTGGCGCGGACCTGGCCGGCCATCTGGATCGCGCCGCCGAACAGCAGGAACTTTTCGGTCAGCGTGGTTTTACCGGCGTCGGGGTGCGAAATGATCGCAAAGGTCCGGCGGCGGGCGATTTCGGGCGGAAGGGTGGGGCGATTGTCCAACATGGCGCGGCTTTAGCCCAAACTGCGCCCAGCGTCTACAGGAAGGCGGGTCTACAGGAAGGTGGGCACTGGTTGCAGGGTGCTTGGCCGCGGGTTAGCCTTTGGATGCAGGAACAAGGAGCGTATCAGATGGATCTGGGAATTCACGGCAAGACGGCGCTGGTCTGCGCCTCATCCAAGGGGTTGGGCCGTGGCTGTGCTGAGGCGCTGGCCGAGGCGGGGGTGAACCTGATCCTGAATGCGCGCGGGGCAGAGGCGTTGGAGGCGACGGCGGCGCAGGTCCGTGATCGGTTCGGCGTGACGGTGGTGACGGTGGCGGCGGATGTGACCACGGAGGCGGGCCGCGCGCAGGTGCTGGCGGCGGCGGAGGGGGTAGACATCCTCGTGACCAACGCGGGCGGTCCGCCGCCGGGGATCTGGTCCGACTGGACACGTGACGATTTCATTCGCGCGCTCGATGCCAACATGCTGACCCCCATCGCGCTGATGAAGGCGCTGTTGCCGGGGATGATTGCCAAAGGCTGGGGAAGGGTGGTCAATATCACCAGCCAATCGGTAAAGGCCCCGATCCCGCAGCTTGGCCTGTCGAATTCCGCCCGCGCGGGGCTGACCGGCTATGTCGGGGGCACCTCACGCCAAGTGGCCCCTTATGGTGTGACCATCAACAACCTGCTGCCGGGCATCCATGATACCGACCGCGCCGTGGCGCTGGATGGCGGGGTGGTCAAGGCTGAGGGGATCACGATGGAGGAAGCCCGCGCCAAACGCGCCGTCGGTATCCCCGCCCGGCGCTATGGCACCGCGGCAGAATTCGGCGCGGCCTGCGCGTTCTTGTGCTCGCAACAGGCGGGGTTCATCGTGGGGCAGAACATCCTGCTGGATGGTGGCGCGACCAACGCCACCCTCTAGGGACGGTGATCTGGCGGACGGTGATCAGGCGGACAGGCGCGTGCCGCGCCTGATGCGACAAGCCCGCAGTCGGTCGGCATCTGGGGCGCGCTCAAGGGCTCGATGCTGACCATGCTGGTGACGCTGGTGCTGGCCTTCCCGATCGGGGTGCTCTCGGCGCTCTATCTCGAGGAATACGCGCCCCGGGGCCGCTGGACCGACATCATCGAAGTCTCGATCAGCAACCTTGCCGCGGTGCCTTCGATCATCTTCGGCCTGCTCGGCCTCGCCATTTTCCTGGCAGCCTTCCCCAACCTGCGGTCCGCCCCGCTGATCGGCGGGATGACGCTGGCGGTGATGCCCATGCCGGTGATCGGGATTTCCGGACGCAACGCGATCAAGGCGGTGCCGCCCTCCATCCGTGACGGCGCGCTGGCGATCGGCGCCTCGCCGGTGCAGGTCGTGTTCCACCACGTCCTCCCGCTTGCCCTGCCCGGGATGCTGACCGGCACCATCATCGGCATGGCCCGCGCGCTTGGGGAAACGGCACCGCTGTTGATGATCGGTATGCGTGCCTTTGTGTCAACGCCGCCTTCGGGCATCACAGACCCGGCGACAGTTCTGCCGATGCAGATTTTCCTGTGGTCTGATGAAGTCGACCGTGCCTTTGTGCAGAACACATCGGCGGCCATTCTCGTCCTGTTGGCGTTCCTGCTCACCATGAACGGGTTCGCTATCTACCTCCGCAACAAGTTTGAAACCCGCTGGTGACCCATGTCGACTGAAACGATCAAAATCACGACCAAAAACGTCAACGTATTCTACGGGGACAAGCAGGCCATCAACGATGTCTCTATCGACATCGCCACCGAGCACGTCACTGCCTTTATCGGTCCATCGGGCTGCGGGAAGTCCACTTTTCTGCGCACATTGAACCGGATGAACGATACGATCCCCGGCTGCAGTGTGCAGGGCAATATCGAACTGGACGGTGTCGATATCTACAAGGGCGGCATGGATGTCGTGCAGCTGCGCGCGCGGGTTGGCATGGTATTCCAAAAACCAAACCCCTTCCCCAAGTCGATCTACGAAAACATC
>NKIT01000228.1 GCA_002256185.1 Rhodobacteraceae bacterium PARR1
TGACGGGTTCGACCATTGGGCGCGGGAATTGGCCAAGACCGGATGGATGCACAACCACGCGCGGATGTGGTTCGCCTCGATCTGGATTTTCCCGCTGCGGCTGCCGTGGCAGTTGGGAGCGGATTTCTTTTTGCGCCATTTGCTGGATGGAGATGCGGCGTCCAATACCCTGTCGTGGCGTTGGGTGGCGGGGCTTCACACGCCGGGAAAGACCTATCTGGCTTCCGCCGACAACATCGCCAAGAACACGGGCGGACGGTTCCGCCCGCAGGGGCTGGCACTGCGTGCCGATGCCTTGCCCTTCGTCGCGCCGCCCGCGCCACGCCCCGCCCCGGTCGGAGAGCATTGGTCGCCCGATCTGCCGACGCTGTTGTTGCTGCACGAAGATGACCTCGACGGGACATGGATGTTGGCGCGTGGGTTGCGGCCCGTGGCTGTGGCCGCGCTGACCGCAACGGCGGGACGCTCGCCCTTGCCTGTGGCGACAGGGGTCCATTCCTTTGTCGCAGGCGCGGTGGCCGATGCCTTGTCCCGACATGGCGGCGGTTTGGCCTTTGACCGAGAGGGGGTGACGGCTTTGGCCGATCACGCGGCGGGTTTGGGCGTGGGACAGGTGGTCGCCCCCTATGCGCCGGTGGGTCCGGTGGCGAGCACGCTGCGGAAATTGCGGCCCCTGTTGGCAGAGCGGGGAATCGGGCTGGTGCAGGCGCTGAGCGACCATGACCGGAACGCATGGCCCCATGCGACGCACGGGTTCTTTCGGTTTCGGGACGCGGTGATGTGATACAGAAGCAAAGGGTAAACGCACAATGCCACCACGCGTCAATCGCGCGGGGCAAGTGACACGCGCGTGTCGCACCATTGGCCCCACGCCCGCCCGTGCGCCCCGTGCACGGGCCGTGCCCGCCCCGCCGGGGGCGGGCGCGCAAAGAGCGCACCCGCCGGGCGGTCACGTCCCGTGCCTGACACATTAGGACTGCTGAACAACCCTTGCGGCTTCGTTGCCTCAGCCGCAATCGGACCGGGGAAACGTCCACAGGACGTTTCCCTTTCGGTCCTTTGTCCCGAACCCCACGCCCAAGTGCCCCTCTGCCCACTGGACCTCTGCCTTACTTTCGGCCATATGGGGGCAACGATATTCGGAGGCAGGCTATGGATTTCCTCAAGCGGCTCGTCACCTGGTGGAATGGCCAGACGCTCGGCACGCAGCTTTACACCGCGCGCAAGGGTGTGAAGGTGGGCGAGGATGCGCAGGGCAACCTCTACTATGAAACCCGCGACAAAAAGCGCCGCTGGGTGATCTTCAACGGCGAGGCTGAGGCCAGCCGCGTCGCCCCCGATTGGCATGGCTGGCTGCACCATACGTGGGACGAGCCGCCAACCAAGGCGCCGCTGGTTCACAAGGCGTGGGAAAAGCCGCATCAGGAAAACCTGACCGGCACGGCGGCGGCCTATGCCCCCGCCGGATCGTTGCGCCGTGCCGACCCCGTCGCGCGCCGCGACTATGAGGCGTGGCAGCCCGAGTGATGGCCGGTCATCGCGCAGAGGTTTTGACCGGGACGGCCGTGCTTCTCGCGGCCATCGCCTTCGTATTTTATGCGGGCCAGATCACCGGGCGCGGCACGGGCGCTGTGGGCAGCTATGACCTGAAAGCCTCGTTCCGCTCGGTCGAGGGGATCAAGGTCGGCACCGATGTGCGCCTTGCAGGGGTCAAGGTGGGCACTGTCACGGCGCTGACGCTGAACCCGCAGACGTTTTATGCCGATGCCACGCTGACCGTGCAGGACCAGATCGCGCTGCCCGACGATTCGGCGGCGCTGGTGTCATCTGAAGGCCTGCTCGGCGGGAATTTCGTGGAACTGGTCCCCGGCGGATCGGTGGACAATCTGGCGGCGGGCGCAGAGGTTCTAGACACCCAAGGCGCGGTTTCGATCATCTCGCTCATGATGAAATTCGCAGGCGGCGGGTCGGACAAGGCGGACAGCACGCCATGATGCGCGCGGCGCTTGTTCTTGCGCTGTTGGCCAGCCCTGCGGCTGCGCAATCTTTCACCGACTCGGATGCCGGGGTGCTGCGCTGGCTGGACAAGCTGACGGGTGAGACGGCGGATATCGAACTTATGCGCGGACAGGCCGCCGTGTCTGGCCGCCTGACCATCCGGCTGGATGCCTGCCGCTACCCGACCGACAACCCCACTTCGGACGCCGAGGCGCATCTGACCATCACCGAAACCGACATTGCGGCCCCGGTGTTTGACGGCTGGATGATCGCCTCGTCGCCCGGCCTGTCGGCGCTGGACCACCCGCGCTATGACGTCTGGGTGCTGCGCTGCGCCACACCAGAACCGCCACCTAAGGCCGAGGTCGAGCCCGATCCCAATGCGGACCCTGCCACATCCCCGGATGACGGGCAGTAATCTGACGGATCAAACGCGGCAGGGTGCTGCAAGGCGGCGTTCAGGCGGCGGTGATACTCGGCCCGCGGGATTTCCAGACCGCCCAAGGTCGCCAAATGTGGCGTCAGGAATTGCGTGTCAAACAGCGTGAACCCACCCGCCCGCAGCCGATGCACCGCATAGGCCAGCGCCACCTTTGACGCATCGGTGCGGCGCGAGAACATCGACTCGCCAAAAAAGGCAGCCCCCAGGGTCACGCCGTACACGCCGCCGATCAGGTCGGCATCCTCCCACAATTCCAGACTATGGGCGAAACCGGCCTGATGCAGCGCGAGGTAAAGCGCGAATATCTGCGGGTTGATCCACGTCTCGGCCCGGTCGCCGCAGCCCTGCACGACACCGGCGAAATCGGTGTTCACCCGCACCTGCCAGCCACAGCGCAGAATCCGCCGCCGCAAACTGCGCGAGATGTGAAATCCGTCCAGCGGCAAAATCCCCCGACGGCGCGGATCGACCCAATGGATCGCCGGATCGTCGCGGCTTTCGGCCATCGGAAAAATCCCGACCGAATAGCC
>NKIT01000015.1 GCA_002256185.1 Rhodobacteraceae bacterium PARR1
GCCCTATTCCCCCGCCATCCGCGCCTCGACCAGCGATATGGCCCGCGCCACAGCCTCTGCCACTGTCATCTCCGATGTATCAAGGATCACCGCATCTTCTGCCGGGCGCAATGGCGCATCGGCGCGGCCCATGTCGCGGGCATCGCGTTCCACCACCTCGGCCAGAATATGCGCTTCGTCCCCGCCCAGTTCCAGCCACCTCCGATGTGCCCGCACCTCGGCACTGGCGGTGACGTAGAGCTTCACCTCTGCCTCCGGGCAGATCACCGTGCCGATGTCGCGCCCGTCCAAAACCGCCCCGCCGTCAGCCCGCGCAAAGCGACGCTGAAACGCCACCAAGGCCGCCCGCACCTCGGGGATTACCGCCACACGGGAGGCTGCCTGCCCCGCCTCCAGCGTCCGCAAATCCCCGTGCGCCAAATCCCCGGCCACCAACCCTTGCGCCGCCGCGATGGGATCGCCGCCCTTGGCCCCCACCGCCCGATACAAAAGCCCGGTGTCCAGATGCGCAAAGCCGAACCGCGCTGCCACTGCGCGCGAGAGCGTCCCCTTCCCCGCCGCCGCGGGACCGTCAATCGCCACCGTGAAGATCACGCCGCCCACCCCATTTTCTGTCCTGAAATATCCTCGGGGGGTGAGCCCCGAGAGGGGCGAGGGGGGCAGACAGCCCCCCTCGATTTTTCGCAGAAAAATCGTCCGCCGGTTCAGCCGCGCGACAGCAAGGCACCCATGCCGGTCATCAGCCCTTCGAAGATCGGGAAGGATGTCAGGATGGGCGAGGCATCGTCGACCGAGACCGCGTTCTTGGCCGCCATGCCGCAGACGAGGAAAGACATCGCAATCCGGTGGTCCAGATGCGTCGCACAGGTCGCCCCGCCCGGCACGCCGCCCGCGCCCAGACCGTGGACGATCAGCGTGTCCTCGTCTTCCTCGACCTTGACGCCACAGGCCTCAAGGCCGCGTGCCATTGCGTCGATGCGGTCGCTTTCCTTGACGCGCAATTCCTTGACGCCGCGCATGATGGTCTTGCCCTCGGCAAAGGACGCCACCACCGACAGGATCGGGTATTCGTCGATCATCGACGGCGCGCGTTCTTCGGGCACTTCGATGCCCTTGAGGTTGGACGAAAACCGCACGCGCAGATCGGCGACAGGCTCGCCGCCCTCTTCGCGGGGGTTCTGGAATTCGATATCCGCGCCCATCTCGACCAGCGTCAGATATAGGCCGTTGCGGGTCAGGTTCTGACTGACGCCGGGCACAAAGATGTCGGACCCTTCGACGATCAGCGCCGCACAGACCGGAAACGCCGCGCTGGACGGGTCGCGCGGCACCGCCACGCTTTGCGGGCGCAATTCCGGGCGGCCGGTCAGGGTGATGACATTGCCTTCTGCGGTCTTTTCCACAGTCAGTTCCGCGCCAAAACCCAACAGCATCCGCTCCGAATGATCCCGCGTCGGTTCGCGTTCAATCACAACGGTCTGGCCCGGCGCGTTCAGGCCTGCCAACAGCACCGCCGATTTCACCTGCGCTGATGCCACTGGCAACGCATAGCGCACCGGCACCGGGTTCGCGGCCCCCACCACCGTCATCGGCAAGCGCCCACCCTGACGGCCAAAGGCGCGCGCGCCGAACAGCGACAGCGGATCGGTCACTCGCCCCATCGGACGCTTGCGAAGCGAGGCATCGCCGGTGAAGGTCGCGGTGATCGGGGTCGTGGCCATCGTGCCCATGATCAGCCGCACCCCGGTTCCCGAGTTGCCGCAGTCGATCACGTCGGCAGGCTCGGAAAATCCGCCCACACCCACGCCATGCACCGACCATTCGCCCAAACCATGCCGCGTCACCGTCGCCCCAAAGGCCCGCATCGCCTTTGCCGTGTCGAGCACGTCCTGACCTTCCAGAAGGCCGGTCACCCGCGTTTCCCCAACGGCCATCGCGCCAAAGATCAGCGCGCGATGGCTGATCGACTTGTCGCCCGGCACCTCGGCCCGGCCCGTGAGGGCGGGGGATTTGCGGGCGGTCATCGGTTGGGCGTCACCATGTGCGGACATTTCAGGCTCCATTGCGCGTGGTCTGGGCCCGTGGTGTGGGCGCGTCGCTGGCCTGATAGCGCAACCTTGTGGAGCCGTCCATTGCCCCCCGGCCCCGGCTGGCCCATATCTGTGCCACCCTTGACGGCCATCCCGAATGGAGCGTGCCATGCCGCTTTTCCCCGCCCGCAACCGATATTACAGCGGACAACCGACCGATCATTTCGACGGCACCGCCTTTTTCAACCCCGGCGGATCGGCCCCCAAAGGGTTCCGCGACCTGATGCGCTGGCAATTCGGGGGCGGACGTGAGGCATGGCCGAAAGAGGTGCCGGTGACCCAGGCCAAACCCGCGGCACATGTGGATGACCTGCGCGTGACAATGGTGGGCCATGCGACGCTGCTGATCCAGGTGGCCGGGCGCAACATCCTGACCGATCCGGTCTGGTCTGACCGCTGCTCGCCCGTGCGCTTTGCCGGACCAAAGCGGGTGACCGCCCCCGGCATCGCCTTTGACGACCTGCCCCGGATTGATGCGGTGCTGCTGTCGCACAACCATTACGACCATCTGGATGTCGAGACTTTGGCCCGCCTGAAACGTGCCCATGACCCGCAGGTGTTCACCCCCTTGGGCAATGACACCATCGTCAAGACCGCCGTGCCGGGGATGCGCTGCACCGTGGGCGATTGGGGCGATGTGCTGGGTTTTGACGGCTGGCGCTTACACCTTGACCCCTGCCATCACTGGAGCGCACGGGGAACCCGTGACCGGTCTCATGCGCTTTGGGCGGCCTTTACGTTGGAAACCCCGATGGGGCGCATCTTCCACATCGGCGACACCGGGTTTGATGCGGGCCGCCCCTATGCGCAGGCCAGCGACCACCACGGCAAGATCCGACTGGCGATCCTGCCTGTGGGCGCCTATGACCCGCGCTGGTTCATGGCCGACCAGCACCAGAACCCTGCCGAGGCGGTCGAGGGCTTCATGCGCTTGGGCGCGGATTACGCGATCGGGCACCATTGGGGCACCTTCCGACTGACCGATGAGTCCCGCCGCGCGCCCTCGGACGCGCTTGCCGTCGCGCTTGAGTCGCAGTCCATTCCGCCCGACCGTTTTCGCGCCTTGGCCCCCGGCATGGTTTGGGACATCCCCGCGCAGGTCTGACCAAAGCCGCATGGTCTGGCCTTGGGGACCGCAGGGAACTGAGCTGATCACAAGGTGACCTGCACCTCCTGCATAACCCCCGAAAACAACGGAAAAATCCGGCCGCAGCCGGATCGGGAGAACTTTTGAGGGCAAGTGGCGGAGGAGGTGGGATTCGAACCCACGGTGGAGTTCCCCCCACGTCGGTTTTCAAGACCGGTGCCTTAAACCACTCGGCCACTCCTCCGACGCAGATCGTGTAGCAGTGCAAACTTGCCGATGCAACGGCAAGTCGGGGGCTACGACCGAGCTTCTGCGAAAGCCAAACGGAACAGATACTGGACCTGAACCGGTTTTGTTCCGGTCGGGAGCCCAGGTTAGTCTGCCGTCTGTTCGAAGGCCACGGGGCATTTCCAGCCGAGGGCTGAGTGTTTGCGTCGCGGGTTGTAGAAGCCGTTGATGTATTCGAAGAGGGCGATCTCGACCTCGCGACGGGTTTGCCAGTTGCGGCGCCAGACGAGTTCGGCCGTCAGCATCGCGCAGGCCTGCCGTGCTTTTGGCCTCAGCGAGACCTGTTATCGCTACGGCCCGAAGCTGAAGGACGAGAACGAAGAGATCGCCGATCTTCTCGTCGGGCTGACCGATGCCCGCAAGACCTGGGGTTTTGACCTGTGTTTTCTGCATTTGCGCAACGTGAGCTAACCCTCAATCGAAAAAACGCGCTGTTCGCCGGTCATGACGAGGGCGGCCGAACCTGTATGTGAAGGCGGACTTCGTCTACGACGCCGACCGGGACGTCTATGTCTGCCCGGCAGGCGAAGACCTGACCTACCGCTACACGACCGAGGAAAGCGGCATCCCGATCCGGCGATACTGGATTAACGGATGCAAGACCTGCCCGCTCCGGACCAATTGCACGACCGGCAACGAGCGGCGGATTTCACGCTGGGAGCGCGAGGATCCGGTCGACGACATGGATAGCCGTCTGGGGCGCGACCCGGATTACATGTCCCTCCGCCGCTGCACCGTCGAGCACCCGTTCGGCACGATCAAGGCGTGGATGGGCGGCACCCATTTCCTGACGCGCAAGCTGAAGAACGTCCGCAGCGAGATGGCGCTGAACGTTCTGGCCTACAACATCAAACGAATGGTCGCCCTGCTTGGGGTCAGGGGGTTGATGCGGGCCATGCAGGGGTAAACACGGCCTTCGGCACCCCATGCGGCCCAACCGTAGCCGTCAGGGTCCACTCGGACGCCCCGCCAGGAGCATTTTTAACGCAGGGCAAGCAAGGCGACCGATCTCTGCCGTTCCCAGCGCTACCGCTGGGTAGTCCCCGCGTTTTCACACAGCCTCGGCCCTGAGAGACCGCTTCCGGCCATCCTAGCGCCGGGACCAGTATTCGGCCTCGCTTGTATAACCCTCGAAACAACGGAAAAATCCTGCCGCAGCCGGATCGGGAGAACGCTTTGGCCAGGGCGATTGGCGGAGCCGAAGGGATTCGAACCCTCGAGACGGTTTCCCGCCTGCGCCCTTAGCAGGGGCGTGCCTTCGACCACTCGGCCACAGCTCCGCTGACCGCAATAACGGCGGCGCTTTGGGCGTGCAAGTGGATTATGCTCCGCTGGGCTGGGGCTTGGGCGGAATCTGGGTGGCTGGCGGGGGAACTGCTTTGATCTCAGGGGCTTTGCCGTCGCCTTGATCCGCCACACCATCGCCGAAGGTTTCGCGGAAATAGTCGATCTGGTCTTCGTCCAACATCGGACACCACACATTTACCGGGGCAGAACCGATGCCACGGACCACCCTAGCGCGAAACGCCGCCCCTGTCGCGCAGGAACTGCGGGCGTGGGCGTGGACAGGCGGCCAGCGGGATGGCAAGCTGAGGTTGTGCGGATGCAAGACGGTTGCGGGTACGATGTTTCAAGACAAGGACTGTTTCGAACGCTTTGCCGTGTTGATTGTGGGGGCGGCGATATTGGGGGTGTCGGCCATAGGACTGCCGCAAGTCGCGGCTGTCGGAGGTGTTGCCGTCGCAGCCACAGAATTGTGGGCCCGCGTGCGGGGTAAGGCGCAAAGCGATGCGCCCAAGGTCGTGGCGCGGCTGAGTGCAGCCTTGCGCGACGAATGGGACACTTGGGGCAAGACCTCGTCCCAAGCGGATGAAAATCTGCGCGCCTCGGCTCGGGCGAGTTTTGAAGCGGTGATCGACCGGCTGAACCTTGATCCTGATGCGCTGGTGGGACAGCGGCTTAATGCTCAGGCGGTGGCCGACCTTGCCCTGTCACGCGCGGCGGCGGTGTTTCCCGAAGCCTATGCCAACACGGACCCGAAGAACGCCACAGCACGGTTGACCCGGAAGTTCCTGCATGACGTCACCCTGCGTGCCTATGGGTTTCTGCTGAACGACGCGGAGTTCGTCAACGGCATCGCGCCCGCGCTGTGGCGGGGGGTGCTCGGGCAGTTAGACCGGGTGGAGGCGACTCACAATCGGATCGAAGAGAAAATCGACGCTTTGGCGCTGTCTCAGCGAGAAAAGGAAGGTTTGCTGGTTGAGGTTGCCACGCTGAAAGCAAAGCTGGGCACGACGCAATCAATGATCCTGACCTTTCTGGAAGACATTCGGCAACGCGCCGTCCAACCCGATCAGATCACCGCCGAACTGTTCCGTATCGCGGGCGAATGGCGCAGCCTAGGGGAACGCATCGACGCATTGCCGCGATCACAAAACCTGACGCCGGAACTGAACCGCCTGCGCGACCAAGCCCAAGCGGCTTACGAAGCAGAAGATCAAACACGCGCCTTAGACCTGTGGACGCAGATTGAGGTGGCAGAGGAAAAGGCGCTGAACTCCGTGCTCGCCCACCAGCGTGAGGTGGCAGATGAAGTCGCCCGCCGCACGGACGGGGTGATCAACGCAAAAGCTGCCAAGCGGAACTTGTATGCAACTCAATCGAATGTGGCCGAGACGGTTCGGCTGACAGTGGAGATTGTGCAGTTGGGGTTGGCGAAAGGTGGGTCCCTGTTCGCGGAACTGCACGCTGAGTGGCAGCGCTGGCACGAGCGCGGACGGGACAAGGGATTGAACTTTGACCTTGAGGTTTCGGTCGATGTGGCGCGCGCGGCTTTGGACCATGCCGCCAACGGGGTTGAACGGAGCAAGGGGAATAACTTACTCGGTGCGGCCCTGTCGATCTTGGGTGAACGCCAAGGTCGTGAAGACCAATTGAAAGCGGCAATAAGTGCCTTTCGCGCCGCGTTGATCGAACAGAATAAAGACCTCGTGCCGGAAGCATGGGCGATCACTCAGAGCAACCTCGGGAACGCATTGCGCACATTGGGGGAACTTCGACACGATTTAGACCTATTGGAAGAAGCAATTACTGCCTATCGCGCAGCGCTTAAGGAGCAGGCTAGGGATCAAGTGCCATTGGATTGGGCGAGAACGCAAAACAATCTTGGCAATGCCCTGAGGACACTAGGCGAACGTCGGGGCAGTCCAGAATTTTTGGAGCAGGCAGTCAATTCCTATGGGGCCGCTCTAATCGAATACACACAAGACCACATGCCATGGGAATGGGCAGGGACACAAAACAACCTTGGGAATGCGTTGGCAAGTCTAGGTGAAATGCTACACAGAATAGATCTACTAGAACAGGCCGTCATCGCCTACCATGCCGCGCTCAGCGAGCGAACACAGGAACGGGTTCCTTTAGACTGGGCGATGACTATGGCCAACAAGGCCATACTGCACCTTTCACTGCACCGTATGTCGAATGATCCGACGAATCTTGAATTAGCGCGCCAAGCGGCAATCGAAGCACGCGATACGTTCGAAAAACACAGCACCACAGCCTACGCAGACCAACTCGCGCCAACCGTCGACGAAATCAACCGCCGCCTCAGCGCTTCCCCCTAATCACCCATTAAACAAGAAGTGAAGCACGTCCCCGTCCTTCACCTCATAGGTCTTGCCTTCCACCCGGAACTTGCCGGCCTCTTTGGCCCCGGCCTCGCCGTTGCCAGCGATGTAGTCGTCGTAGCTGACGGTTTCGGACCGGATGAAGCCCTTTTCAAAATCGCCGTGGATCACGCCGGCGGCTTGGGGGGCGAGGGTGCCTTTGGGGATGGTCCAGGCGCGGGCCTCTTTCGGGCCGACGGTGAAATAGGTTTGCAGGCCCAAAAGCTGATACCCGGCGCGGATCAGGCGGTCGAGACCGGCTTCCTCCAGCCCCATTTCCTCAAGGAACATCGCGGCTTCGTCTTCGGCCAGTTGGCTGATCTCTTCCTCGATCCGGGCAGAGATCACGACCGAGGCCGCGCCCTGTGCGCGGGCCATGTCGGCCACGCGGGCGGATTGGCTGTTGCCCTTGGCGGCAGAGGATTCCTCGACGTTGCAGACGTAAAGCACGGGTTTGGACGTCAAGAGTTGCAACAGACGCCAGGTGCGGCGGTCATCCTCGGCCACCTGCACCGTGCGGGCGGGTTTGCCGTCATTCAGCACGGCGAGGGCGGCGCGCAACAGGCGGTCCTGATCCAGCGTGTCCTGATCGCCGCCCCGCAGTTTCTTGCCCAAGGCGACAAGGCGGCGTTCGATAGATTCCATATCGGCGAGCATCAACTCGGTCTCAATCGTCTCGGCATCCGCCACGGGGTCGATCCGACCTTCGACATGGGTGATGTCGCCGTCTTCAAAGCAGCGCAGCACATGGGCGATGGCGTCGCATTCGCGGATGTTGGCAAGGAACTGGTTGCCCAAGCCTTCGCCCTTGGAGGCACCGCGCACCAGACCGGCGATATCGACAAAGGTCATACGGGTCGGGATGATCTGTTTGGACCCGGCAATCGCGGCCAATTTGTCCAAGCGCGCATCCGGCACCGCGACTTCGCCCACGTTCGGCTCGATGGTGCAAAACGGAAAGTTCGCGGCCTGCGCGGCGGCGGTGCGCGTCAGCGCGTTGAACAGGGTCGACTTGCCGACATTCGGCAGACCCACGATGCCCATCTTGAAACCCATCTTCGCTCTCCATCCGCTGACGGGCCGCTTCTAGAGGGCATGGGGCAGGTAATCAAGGTTCGCAGGCGCTTTCGCACAGGGCGGGTGGGCCGACCCTTGATTCCCGCCCTGCCCCCGTGCAAAGCCTGTGACCAAAGCGAAACGACAGGGCCACAGCATGACCAGAATCGACGCCACCTTCGCCCGCCTGAAGTCTGACGGAAAAAAGGCCTTTGTCGCCTATATCATGGCCGGTGATCCGGATGCAGAAACCTCGCTTGCCGTGATGCAGGGGTTGCCGGGGGCTGGGGTGGACATCATCGAATTGGGGATGCCCTTCACCGACCCGATGGCCGATGGTCCGACGATCCAGTTGGCCGGACAGCGTGCGCTGGAAGGGCATATGACGATGGATGCCGTTCTGGACATGGTCCGCGCCTTTCGTGCGGGAGATGCCACCACGCCCATCGTGTTGATGGGCTACTACAACCCGATCTATGCACGCGGCGTGGATCGCTTTTTGGCCGAGGCTGTGGCCGTCGGGATCGACGGGCTGATCGTGGTGGACCTGCCGCCGGAGGAAGATGCTGAGTTGTGCATCCCCGCCCAGAAGGCCGGGCTGAACTTCATCCGTCTGGCGACGCCCACGACCGACGCCAAGCGCCTGCCCAAGGTGCTGCAAAACACCAGCGGTTTTGTCTATTACGTGTCGATCACCGGGATCACCGGGGCGGCGGCGGCGCAGGCGGTGGATGTGGCCCCGGAAGTGGCGCGCATCAAGGCGCAGACCGACCTGCCGATCATCGTGGGCTTTGGCATCAATACCCCGGAAAGCGCACAGGCGATTGCCAGCGTGGCGGATGGCTGCGTGGTGGGGTCGGCCATCGTAAAGGACATCGGTGCCGGGAAACCTGTGGCAGAGGTGTTGGCGAATGTCGCGGCGCTTGCCGCAGGTGCGCACGCGGCCTGAGACGACAGCAGGGGTGCGCCACGGCGCATCCTACCCGCCCGAACGGAAAAGGGGCTGCCTTTCGGCAGCCCCTTTCCAATTCCGAAACTGCGGTTGGCTTATGCCAGTTGCAGGTTCATCGCCGATTCACGACCATTGCGGTCACGCTCGACGTCGAAAGTCACCGCTTGGCCGTCGTCAAGACGGTTGATGCCGGCACGTTCCAGAGCGGAGATGTGAACGAACACGTCCTTGGAGCCGCCTTCCGGAGCGATGAAGCCGAAACCCTTGGTGGCGTTGAACCATTTCACGTTGCCCTTGGCCATCGTGATATTCCTTCTAATTGTACCGCCCACACTGCGCAGCGGCCCGGCAAAGCTGAAGATCGAAAGCTGAGCCGAAAGGAACAGGGTCCGAAAAAGAGGTTGCCTCATAAGTATAGCTGAACCGGCACCAGATAGCGAGGGCGTTCACCACATTTTCGACATACGACAGCTTAGCCTATGAAAACGCTGCAAACTTTGTCGCAGCGCTTCGCTTCATTCTGCGCTGTCGGTTGCGGCTTCGGGGGATTCGGTCGCCTCGACGACTTCAGTTTCTTCGGCCTCGGGCAGGGGGGCTTGCGGGGCGCGCTTCCAGTTGGGTTTGCGCGAATTGCGCGGCGTGCCCTTCTGGCTGAGGAATTCGGACAGGTTGAACGGCGTCTTGGGGGTGGAAAAGCCCATGGATTTATCCTGACAGGTCTAGGGTTGGCCGCGCGATGGCGGCGTGTCGCCCAAGGCAGGGCGACGCTGGCACAGGTGGCAAAATGTCGAAAGGCGATGGGCCTCAGGTCACGGACCAAAGCGCCCCGATGTAAAGGCGGGCCCTTCCGAAAACCCGCGCCATTGAACGGCTAAGCCGACTATGGCCTGAAACGGGTCAGAACGCCACCCTTTGCAATCCGCACGGCGCAGAGCGAAACACCCCGGGCAGCCAGCGCAGGGCACCGCACAGCAAAAGCGGCGCGCCCCGGCCTTGGGACGCGCCGCATGGTTGCATCAGACGCGGACCTGAGGATCGGTCAGTTGACCGACGGTTCGCGCGGAGCCTCGATCGCAGGGCTGTCAATCACCGGCGCAGCAGAGGCGCGGGCAATCTCGATCCGGCGGGGCTTCAAAGCCTCGGGCGTTTCGCGCTGCAGGTCGATGTGCAGCATGCCATGTTCATGGCTGGCCCCGGTGACACGCACATGATCTGCAAGCGCAAAGCGGCGTTCAAAGGCGCGGGTAGCGATGCCACGATGCAGGTAGGTCTTGCCCTCCACCTCGGACTTGCGGGCGGCGACATGCAGCGTGCCGTCCTTCACCTCAACCGACAATTCGTCCGGGCTGAACCCCGCGACCGCGATTGAGATGCGATAGGCATCTTCGGCGGTCTTTTCGATGTTGTAGGGCGGATAGGTCGGCTGGACATCGGCGCTGAGCGCGCGGTCCATCAGATCAGCGATACGGTCAAAGCCGACGGTGGCACGGTAAAGCGGCGCGAAATCAAGGGAACGCATGGTGTCATCCTTCAAGAAGCGATGTGGAATGCCCCTCCATCACGGACAGGGCGGGTTGCCTGTCGCCAAGCCCGATTGCGGCACCCGGCGACACCCGTGATCTGGGAAACCCCGGCCCCGCTTTCAAGACCCCCGCTTAAGGTGCGTCGTCCACCTTCAGGAATTTTGCGCCCCCCGACCCCATGCCGACACGCCCGCCCGAAATTGTACGCACCCCCGGCGTGGCAGCGCGCCCGGCGCGGTCAAGCTGCGTCATCAACCCCGGCAACACCCCTTCCAGCGGCACCGCCACGGCAATGGGCTTGCCGTCCATTTCGGCCTTGGCGGATATGACTGACACCACTTCGGCCCCGTAGGCGGTATCGCGGAACACCGGCGCACCCGATGCCCCGAAGTCCACAGGGCAGTCCAGCACGGCGATCCGCCCCTCGGTCGCCAGCACCGAACACACATCCTGCAACGATGCGGCCTCGGATCGGTCCTTGGCATAGGACACAATCTCGACCCGGTCGCCGCCTTGCGGGAAAGACCCGGTTGGCGCTGGGGTAATCGACGGCAACAAGATCGGCTGCGCCAGTTTCATCAACCCAAGGTCGCTGCCGGTCTGGCCCATCTGAGCATCGGTTTCCTCCAGCCCCGGCCGGTAGTCGGGATGCGGCAACAGCAACGCGACGTCGCGATAGGCCTCTGCCCGGCCATTGCGCCACCCCGCAAGAAAGGTCCTCTCATCGGGCCGATGCGGCTGGCCTGTCGCCTTGTCAAACAGGCAATGCGCCGCTGTCAGAACCACATCCGGCGCGATCAGGGTGCCCGTGCAAAAGCCGTTCTCACCGATGTTGATGCGCCCCACCGCCGCCCAACGCCCCGCAACAACGCCGGTATCGAGCGTCCGCAGATTGCCATCGCCTGCCCAAATGGGGCCCGAGAGGGACGTCAATACGCAAAGACACAGGGCAAGGAACCGCACAGCCACCCTCCGGCACAAGCTCACGCAAGGGGTATTGCATGCCACTGGGGCAAAATCACGGCGCTTTCGCGGTCAGGTTGCATCCAGCGCACGCGGCTTCGGCCCGCCCGTCGCCCAGTCCAGCAGTTCGACCGTATGCACCACGGGAATCCCGGTCCCCGATCCGATCTGCATCATGCAGCCGATGTTGCCCGCCGCGATCACATCGGGCGCTTTCGCTTCCAGCGTTGCCACCTTGCGCGCCTTCAACTCTTTTGAGATCACGGGTTGCAGCAAGTTGTAGGTGCCCGCCGATCCGCAGCACAGATGACTGTCGGCAGGTTCGACCACGGTAAACCCCGCCCGTTTGAGCAAATCCTTCGGCGCGGTCTTGATCTGCTGGCCATGCTGCAACGAACAGGCGGCATGAATAGCGACGCGCAGGTTCTTGTCCGCGCCTTCGGGCAATTCCAACCGCATCAGCAGTTCGGAGACATCTAGCGCCAGCCCCGCCACCCGCGCCGCATCCCCCGCGAGAGCAGAGGTGCGGAACATATGCCCGTAATCCTTGACCGTCGTGCCGCAGCCAGAGGTGTTGATGACGATGGCATCAAGGCCCCTCGCCTGCACCTCGGCCATGAAGGCGCGGATATTGGCCGCCGCCGCGGCGTGTGCGTCGCCCTCACGCCCCATATGGTGGGTCAGCGCGCCACAGCAGCCCATGCCCTGCGGGATCACCACCTCACACCCCAACCGCCGCAGCAGGCGGATGGTGGCGTCATTGATGTCGGTGTTCAGCGCCTTTTGCGCACAACCCGTCATCAGCGCCACCCGCATCCGTCGCGGCACCTCTGGCGCAAAGCTCTGCGGATCATCGTTGCGACTGACAGGTGGAACGCGCGCAGGCACCATATCCAGCATCGCCTGCACCCGCGCATCCGGGATCAGCCGCGCAAAAGGCTTGCCCACCTTGGCCAGCAGGATCGCCAGCCGAAACCGCATCGGATAGGGCAGCACCTTGGCCAAGACCCAGCGCAACATCCGATCCGTCAGCGGCCGTTTGTACGTCGCCTCGACATGCGCGCGGGCGTGGTCGATCAGATGCATGTAGTGCACACCCGATGGGCAGGTCGTCATGCAGGCCAGACAGGACAGGCAGCGATCCAGATGCTTGACGGTGCGCGCATCAGCGGGGCGGCCGCTTTCGAGCATTTCCTTGATCAGGTAAATCCGCCCGCGTGGGCTGTCGAGTTCATCGCCCAGCACCTGATAGGTCGGGCATGTCGCGGTGCAAAAGCCGCAATGCACACAGGCGCGCAAAATCTCATTCGACCGCGCCAAGGCGGGCACCTGCAACTGCGCGTCCGAGAAATTCGTCTGCATGATGTCAGCCCATCAAACCGGGATTGAGGATGCCTTTTGGATCAAACTTCGCCCGCAAGCCCTTTGTCAGCGCCGCAACACCCGGCGATTCAGGCGCAAAGGTGGGCAGGGCAGAGTCTGACCGGATCAAGGTCGCATGACCGTCAATCGCCCCCAACCGCGCCCTCAGGTCCAGTCCCGGCGCTGTCAGCAGCCAGACCAACCCGCCGCCCCAATCGTAAAGCACTGCCTCTGCCCCTGCCCGCGCCACCACATCCGCGGCGGTCGATGGCCGCAGGGACAGACGCCAGACATCCCCCGCGCGTTCATGAAACGGGGTGACATCACGCACATCAGGCCAGACATCCGCCACCTCCTCCACCGCGCCAAAGCGCGCCAGATGCCGCGACACCTGCCCAACCCGATAGCGAACAGACTTCTCAAACCCCTCAAGCCGCAGGAACGTCCCCTGCCCCGGCCCATGCGCCGCGCCCGTCACCTCAAACGGTGATCCCAGCGCAGCCGCCATCGCCTCGACCGCCTGCGCGTCAGAAAGGCCAGCCAACCGCAGCGTCACTGCCTGTTCCGGGATCGGCAACAGCTTGAACGACACTTCGGTCAGAACGCCCAAAGTGCCGTGACTGCCCGCCATCAGCTTGGACAGATCAAGGCCGGTGACATTCTTCATCACCCGCCCACCGTTCTTGACCACCACCCCCGCGCCATCGACAAAGCGCACCCCGATCAGGCTGTCGCGGCACGCCCCGGCCTGCACCCGGCGCGGCCCGCTGGCATTGGCAGCGACCACCCCACCCAAAGTGCTATCGCCGCCACGACCGAGCAGCCCGCGCCTATCCGGCACCTCAAACGGCAATCGCTGCCCCTCGGCGGCCAGCAAGGCCTCCACCTCCGCCACGGACGTCCCGGCCCCCGCTACCAGCGTCAGTGCCCCCGGCTCATAAATCCGCACCCCGGCCAGACCGCCGGTTTCCAGCACCTCACCCATCGCCCGCCCAATCCCGCGCGTGCCGCCGCCCCGGATGACCAAAGGCGCATCGGCAGCGCGCAGGATATCGGCCAAATCAGCCTCGGTCATCGGACGCATCGCTTGCCCTTCATCTTGGCCCAAATACCCCCTTCTTTCGCCCGATCACCCCGCGCGCCGCCCGGCGGTCACATCCAGCGGAAACACCTTGGCAGGGTTCAGCAACCACGCCGGATCAAACACATCCTTCACCCGCAACTGCGCCTCCATATCGTCACGCTTGAACTGGGCATGCATCAGATCGCGCTTTTCAACGCCCACGCCATGCTCCCCCGTCAGACAGCCACCCACATCCACGCACAGGCGCAGGATATCGGCCCCCATCGCCTCGGCCTTTTCCAAATCCCCTGCGCGGTTGGCATTGAACAGGATCAGCGGGTGCATGTTGCCATCCCCGGCATGGAACACATTGGCCACCCGCAACCCGTAGTCATCTGCCAATTCCCCGATCCGTCGCAAAACGAAGGGCAGTTCTGACACCGGGATTGTCCCGTCCAAACAAATGTAATCCCCCATCTGCCCCATCGCGCCAAAGGCGGATTTGCGCCCAAGCCAGATGCGTTTGCTTTCATCCTCGGACCGGCTTTCGCGATAGGCCACCGGGGTGTGGCGTTCGGCAATCGCCTTGATACGGGCGAGTTGGTCGTCAATCTCAGTCGGACTGCCCTCAACCTCAACAATCAACAGCGCCTCACAATCGGGATAGCCTGCTTTGGCAAAGGCTTCGGTCGCCTGAATGCAGGGGCGGTCCATGAATTCGATGGCCACCGGCAGCAAACCGCCTTTGATGATGTCCGACACACAGGCCCCCGCCACCTCATTCGATGCAAATCCCATCAGCACAGGCCGCGCGCCTTCGGGTTTGGGCAGGATGCGCAACCATGCCTCGGTCACAACGCCCAACTGCCCCTCAGAGCCGCAGATCACCCCCAACAGGTCCAGCCCCGGCGCATCGGACCACGGACCGCCGATGGTCAGGACATCTCCGGTCATGGTGACGATCCGCACGCCCAAAAGGTTGTTCGTCGTCACCCCGTACTTCAGGCAATGCGCCCCGCCCGAGTTCATGCCGATGTTCCCGGCAATGGCACAGGCGAGTTGGCTAGAGGGGTCAGGGGCGTAGCAGAAACCTTCATGTTCCACAGCACCCGTCACCGACAGATTGGTCCGCCCGGTCTGCACGTGGATGAAGCGGTCGGCATAATCCGTCTCAATCACGCCATTCATCCGCGCGATGCCAAGGATGACGCAATCCGCCGTGGGCAGCGCCCCCCCGGCCAGCGAGGTTCCCGATCCACGTGGCACCACCGGCACCCGTTCGGCATGGCAAATCCGCAGCACTGCCGCGACCTCTGCCGTCGTGCGGGGCAGGACCGCAGCCATCGGCGGGCAGCGATAGGCGGTCAGCGCGTCGCATTCATAGGCGCGGGTTTCGGTGGGGTCCGAGATCAGCGCATCCCCCGGCAAGACAGCGGCCAGTTGCGCGAGAATGCGGTCGCGCCGGGCGAGAACCGAGGCATCAGGCAAGGGCATGTCCATCGGCATCTCCTGAACGGGCGGATTGGTCAGGTTCTATAACCACGTCACGCATATCTCAACCCGATGGGTGACAAGCGCGCCGTCACAGCCTATCCATCGGGCATGGATATGACCACACATCTGGGCGTGATGTCGCCCCTCGACTGGGCCGCCTTGGCCATTGTCTTTGCTGCATGGATCGGGATCGGTTGGGTGATCGAACATCCGCCCGCCCGTTGGCCGAGTGTGTCCGTCATCATTTCCGAATACCGGCGCGACTGGATGCGGCAATTCGTGACGCGCCAGCCGCGCATCTTTGACGCCACGGTGATCGACTCGCTGCGCCAAGGGACGGCGTTCTTTGCCTCGACATCCATGATCGCCATTGGCGGCGGGGTGGCGCTGATCGGCAACCCCGACCAGTGGATCGGGCTTTCCGCCGATCTGCCGCTGGATGCCGGGGTGCCGCTGGAATGGAAGGCGATCCTTGTGACCTTCTTTCTGGCCAATGCCTTGCTCAAGTTCGTCTGGGCGCATCGGCTGTTCGGCTATTGCTCGATCCTGATGGCCGCTGTGCCGAATGACCACAGCGACCCCACCTGTTTTGACCGCGCCGCACAGGCCGCCGAGATTAACATCACGGCGGCGAAAAGCTTTAACCGAGGGTTGCGGGCGATCTATTTCGCGCTGGGGTCCTTGGGGTGGCTGTTGGGGCCGTGGGGACTGATGGCCGCCACGGCCATTACGACCAGCGTACAGGTGCGGCGCGAGTTCATGTCAGAGTCGCGCCGGGTGATGATGGGGAAGGTGTAGGGGCTTAGCTGCCTTTAATCTCTCCGCATGATTAGGGGCGCGGCCGCCCCGGCGGGGTGGGTGCACGTATACGTGCGGCCGCCCCGGTGGGGCGGGACGGCCGCGCCCCGATGCTTTGGGCATCGGGGCAGTTCCAGCTGCCGCGCCTATGGCAATAACCTAGGCCTTCCGCGCACCCCTGCGCCCTTCGATCAACCAGCCCGCCACCGCCAGCATCGCCGCCATCAACAGCCACGCCCAAGACGGCAGCACCGGCAGCACGGTCACATCCTGCGTCACATAGGCCTCACGCGGGGTGAGGCCAATCCAGCCGCGCCCGGCGGCGGGACGACCCGGTCGCGCCTCGCGCAGGTCGGGCACGCCATCAGCCAATCGCAGCACGCCACCGTTCGTTGCCGCCACAATCGGGGCCATCCCGACACCCGAAGCGATGGTTTCCACAAATTCACGCGGCGCAGACGGGCCGACGGCAACGACCCGCGTCAGATCGCCATTTTCCAGACGGTACAGCCCAATCATCGGCGCGGCCCAATCTGTCTGGAATTTGCCCGGTTCAATCTCTGGCAAGGGCAGCGTCACCTCTGTTCCATCCGGCGCTGTCACCTTCAGGTCACCGGGCGGCGTATCTGCCACGCTCCGCCGCGTGATGGTCAGCACCTGCCCCTTTGCGGTGGCGGTCAGCGCCTCTTCCTCAAGTTCGGGTTCTTTCAGCATCCAATGGGCCAGACGGCGCAGCAGTTCCAACTGGGGACCGCCACCCTCAAACCCCCGACCCCAAAGCCACGCCTGATCGGACGCCAGCACCGCAACGCGGCCCTCCTCCACGCGGTTCAAAACCAGCAAGGGACGGTCGCCGGGGCCGGACATCACCACTTGCCCGGCCTTGGGGATCACATCGACCAGCCGGAACCAGCGGCCCCAACCATCGGGGGGGGCCAGCGCCTCTAGCCCCTCGGTCACCGGGTGGCGGCGTCCTATGTCGGTCAACTTGGGACGGAAACCCTCTTCGATCACGCGCGATGTCGGCTCCACCGGCAGAATATCCGCCAACGGAGAGCGCCAGAGCGAATCCACCGCCCCGAATTCCGGCCCCGCCGCGACAAGCACCGTCCCGCCGCGCCGCACATAATCGGCGACGTTCTGCAGATAGGACATCGGGAGGATGCCCCGCATCCGGTAGCGGTCAAAGATGATCAGATCGAATTCGTCGATCTTTTCCACAAACAACTCGCGCGTCGGAAAGGCAATCAGCGACAGTTCCGACACCGGGATGCCATCCTGCTTTTCCGGCGGGCGCAGGATGGTGAAATGCACCAGATCGACCGAGGCATCCGATTTCAAAAGGTTGCGCCAGACGCGTTCCCCGGCATGCGGCTCTCCCGACACCAAAAGCACCCGCAGACGGTCGCGCACGCCATTGATCTGCACAACGGCGGCGTTGTTGCGGTCGGTCAATTCGCCTGCCGCCCCCGGCGTGGCGAATTGCAGCACGTTCATGCCGCCATGATCCAGCGTGACAGGCAGTTGCAAATCCTGATTGACCGGGACCTGGAACGTCGCCGGTTCGCCATCATCCACGGTGATCGTCAGATCGACGTTTTCCGCGCCCAGAGCCGCCCCCTGATCTTCGATCCGCAGGGTCAGGTTGAATTCCTCGCCCAGAATGGCAAAGGCCGGGGCGTCCTTGACGATCAAGCGTCGGTCCCAGTCGCTGTCCCGCCCGGTGAGCAAAAGATGCAGCGGCGCGGGCATGGTGGGGGCAAGGTCAAGGTCATGCACCTGCCCGTCCGAAATCACGATGGCCCCCGCCACCCGCGCGCGGGGTTCGGCGGCCAAAGCCTCGGCCAATGCCGTCATCGCCAAAGACCCGGCATCACCTGCGCCATCCCCCATACGGATCACGCGCAATTCGGTATTGTCCATCGCGGCGACCTGCCGCTGGATGTCGGCCACCGCCGCCTCTGTCTGCGCGGGACGGTCGGACAGCTTTTGGCTGGCGCTTTCATCGACGACCAGCAAGACGATATCGGACAACGGCGCGCGGTCTTCGGATTGCAAGGACGGGTTCGCCAGCGCCCCAAGCAACACCAGCGCCGCCCCGGCACGAAAGGCCCAACCTGCCAAGCCGCGCCAGACCGCCAGCGAGAGCAGCAGCAAAGCAAAAACCGCCAGCCCCCAGATCACGGGCCAGGCGACCAGCGGGTCAAAGATCACCACGCGGCCCATCATTGGCCCAGCCTTTCCAGAAGCGCAGGCACATGGACCTGATCAGATTTGTAATTTCCGGTCAGCACATGCATCACCAGATTGACGCCAAACCGGTTCGCCATCTCGCGCTGGCGTTCCCCGGCATAGCCACGCCCGACCGGGAACATCGCCACGCCGTTGTCATCCACCGCCCAAGCCGCCGCCCAATCATTGCCGCCAATCACCACTGGCGTCACGCCGTCGTTCAGGTTGCGAAACGGCATCCCCTCTGCCTGTTCGGCATCGGGGGGCGCGGCCTCGACCCAGACGGGCGCGCCGACATGGCGACCGGGGAAATCCTGTAGCAGGTAAAAGGTGCGCGTCAGAACATGGTCAGCCGGGATCGGCTCCAGCGGGGGAATGTCCAGACCCGCCGCGATGCGTTGCAGGTGCCGCGCTTCGGGCGAGGCACCGCCAAAGCCCGCCACATCGCCATCGCGGGTGTCAAAGAGGATCATGCCCCCGGTCCGCAGATAAGCGTTCAGTTTGGCATAGGCGGCGGCAGAGGGCAGGGTCTGGTCGTCGGTGATCGGCCAATACAGGAACGGAAAGAACGCCAGTTCGTCGCGTTCGATGTCCACGCCCATCGGCGGTTCAGGCTCGATCGAGGTGCGCTCCCACAACCGATCGCCCAAGCCACGCAAACCGGCCTCGGCCACATCATCGACCTCTGGGTTACCGGTCATCACATGGGCCAACACCACGGCAGAGGTCGCCTGAATGGCGAAATCATCCAACGGAAGTTCATCCTGCGCCTTGGCCTGCGGGGCAAACACGGCCAGTGCCGCGATCACCGCAATGCCCCGCCCCAGACGCGACAAACGCCCGGACACGGCCAAAGCGGCAAGGATATCGACCAGCAACAAGGTCAAAGCCCCGATCAACAGCGCCCATTTCAGCGGGCGTTCGGTCTGCATGTCCAACCCCTCAACCGCCGTCCCTGTGGGCCATGTGGCTGGGGTCAGCACGGCATCCGCGCCGATCACATTCAACGCCACCCGCCGATCTGCCCCGGCATACAGCCCCGGCGGCAGGTCGGCGCCGGGGCCCTTGACCATCGCCTCGGCCAAGACCGCGCCATCCACGCCTGCGACAGTGCCCGCATCCAGCGCCTGACCCCATGCGTCCAGAGCCATGTCGGGCACCCAGACCTGCCCCACCAGATCCGCCGCCCCCATCCCGCCGGGACGTGTCGAGACAGCCAGCCGTTCCAGCATTTGCAGGAACAGCCCCGAAAGCGGCAGGTTGGACCATTCGGCATTGGCTGTGACATGGACCAGCACGACCTGCCCTGCGCCCAAGACCTTGCGCGTGACCAAGGGCGTACCATCCGCCAAGGCGGCGATGGTGCGTTCGGTCAACTCCGGGTCAGGTTGCGCCAAGACCTGAGAGGTCACGGTGACCTCTGCCGGAACTGCCAGCCCGTGGAAGGGCGATCCTTCGGGGAAAGGCGCCAGCGTCTTCGGCTCCCCCCAACTCATCGCCCCACCCACCGTGCGCCCCCCTTCGCGCAGGCGCACCGGCATCAGCGCATCCTCAGTCACGCGCGACACGTCGGATGCCGCCATCACCGGCCCGGCAAAGCGCAACAAGAGGCCACCCTTTTCCACCCATTCGGTCAGGGCCGCCGCTTCAGTGTCGGCCAGCCGTGCGACATCGGCAAGGATCACCACATCCGGACCAGCGGGCAGGACATCCGCCAAACCGCCCTCAAGCAGGTCCGCCGTCGGCGCAAGCGCTTGGCGCAGGTAGTGGGTTGGGGACAGCAGTTGCAGGCCCTCACGATCCTCACGCCCTGCGATCAGGGCGATCTTGCGGCGTTTCAGGCTGTCATCCGTCAGGCTGACCGCCCCGGCAGAGCGAATGCCCGCGATTTCAAACCGCGTG
The DNA here is from genome assembly GCA_002256185.1 of Rhodobacteraceae bacterium PARR1. GTDB lineage: Bacteria > Pseudomonadota > Alphaproteobacteria > Rhodobacterales > Rhodobacteraceae > Paragemmobacter. Next base: position 20,479 of record NKIT01000015.1, read on the forward strand.
ATGCGGTTGCGCAATTCGGGCGGCAGGGACAAGGCCGCCTTGCCATCCGTCGCGCCGCCGTCAAAGGCCAGCGTTACACGCGCCAATTCGCGGTCAATCCCCGACGGGTCGGGACCACGGGCGGCCACTTCAACCTCCAGCGCCGGACCTGCGGGTTGGCGCAGCGCGGTCAGTTGCACCGCCCCATCGGCAAAGGTGGCAGGCCGCAGGGCGAGCACGGGGGCCGCGCCTTGCATCACCGCCAACCGTCCCCGGTCTGCCAATGTATCGGCCAAGGCCGCGCGTCCGGGGTGGTCCAAGCCATCCGTCAGCCAGAAACTGTCAAAATTCCCCTCGGGCAGGAACGCTTCCCATGCCGCCATATCGGCGGGGGCATAGGGTGCGGGCGACAGGGCTGCCAAGCGCCCCGCCACATCCTGCGCAGTCTGGAACACCACCGCTTGCGGCTGATCCGTCAGGCGCAATACGGCGACGGGGCGGCCGGAACGACCCGCCTCCTCAACCGCTGCCGCCGCGCGGTCCACGCGGCGCGTCCAGTCGCGCGCATCAGCCCATGTGCCATCCAAGAGCACCAGAAGCGGCCCCGTCCCCGGCTGTTCGGGGCGCGGGTTCAGCACCGGCCCGGCAAAAGCAAGGATCGCCGCCGCCACGGCGACCATGCGCAAGAGCAGCAGCCACCACGGGGTGCGGTCCGTCTCAACCTCATCATCCGTCAGGCCCAGCAGCAGGGCCACCCCCGGAAAGCGGCGGCGGATCGGCGCGGGCGGGACGGCGCGCAGCAGGAACCACAGCACCGGCAGCGCCAAAAGCCCCGCGAGCAACCAAGGCACGGCAAAGCCCAAGGGACCGATCATCCACATCAGCGGCCCCCTTCCAACGCGCGCCACGCCCACAGAAGCGCGGTCTGCGCCCCCTGCCCGGTGTGGTGGCAGTGATAATGCCAGCCCATGCGGCGGGCGAGGGTCGCAAGTTGGTCTTTCCGCTCTGCCAAGCGCGCCAGATACCGCGCCCTAAGGTCCCCGGCGCGCAGGGTTTCATGGCTGACCGATCCGCCCATCGATTCAAAGATGGTGCGCCCGTCAAAGGGAAATTCTTCCTCGGCAGGGTCCAGCACCTGCATCAGGATACCCTTCGCGCCCCGGTCTGCGGCACGGGTCAAGGCGTCCTCCAGCGTGGCCAAAGGCCCGAGGAAATCCGACAGGAACACTGCCCGACCATGCGACACGATCCCCTGCGCCTGCGGGGTGCCGTAATCTGCCGTATCATCGGCCAAACGTTCCGCCATACGCAGCAACTGTGTCCGCCCTGCGCGGGGTGGCAGAGCGTCGCCAGAAAGACCCACCCGCTCTCCCCCGCGCAACAGCAGCACCGACAGCGCCAGCGCCAAAAGGCGCGCGCGGTCCGACTTTGGCGCGCGGTCCTTGGCGCCGGAAAATCCCATCGACTTTGCGCCATCGACCCAGAACGTCACCGATTGCGCCGCCTGCCATTCGCGTTCGCGTACAAAGGTGGCGTCAGACCGTGCCGACCTGCGCCAGTCGATCAGCCGCGCCGGATCACCGGCATGGGCGGGGCGGTATTGCCAGAATTCATCCCCCATGCCCGCGCGCCTGCGGCCATGCTCGCCCAGCATGACGGTCGCGGCCAGCATCTCAGCCTCGGCCAGCAGCGGCGGCAGGGATTGCCCCAGCGCCTCGGCCCGCGTTCTTAGGGGGAGGGAAGCCGTCACGCCGCAGCCTCAAGCCCCAAGATACGGGTCACGCTGCGGTCGATCACCCCGGCAAGGCTTTCGCCACGTGCCCGCGCGCCAAAGGACAGCGCCATGCGATGCACCAGCACCGGGCGTGCCATCGCGGCCACATCGGCCAGATCGCGGCCTTCGGGTTCGCCGGGACGGCACGCGCGCACCAGATCAAGGATCGCCTCAACCACCTTTTCGCCCACCGGCATCCGCCGCAGCAACGCCTGCGCCTCGAGCAACTCATCAGCGGTAAAGACCTGATGGCTTTCGGCCTCTTCCGCGCCCGTGGTCGCAAGAAGGATATCGCGTTCCGCAGCACGGCTGGGGTAGTCCACATCGACCTGCACCAAGAAGCGGTCCAACTGCGCTTCGGGCAGCGGATAGGTGCCTTCCTGTTCAATGGGGTTTTGCGTGGCCAGAACGTGGAAGGGACGGCCAAGCGGGCGGGCTTGGCCGGCGATGGTCACCTCACGTTCCTGCATTGCCTGCAACAGCGCCGATTGCGTGCGGGGGCTGGCGCGGTTGATTTCATCCGCCATCAAAAGCTGACAGAACACCGGCCCCTGAATGAAGCGAAACGCGCGGCTGCCGTCGGGGGCGGTTTCCAACACTTCTGACCCCAGAATATCGGCGGGCATCAGGTCGGGGGTAAACTGGATGCGGTTGCCCTTCAGCCCCATGACGGTGGACAGCGTGTCAACCAGACGCGTCTTGCCCAAGCCCGGCAGACCCACCAACAGCGCATGCCCACCGCACAGCATGGCGGTCAGCACCAGATCGACCACCTTTTCCTGACCGATGAAACGCCGATCAATGCTGGCTTTGGCGGAACCCAGCCGCGCGCCAAGGGCTTCGATCCGTTCCACCAGTGCGGCTGCATCTGCGGCTGCGCTATCGGCCATGTCATTGCTCCGTCCGGGGTTGTGTGGTCTTTCATTAGACCGAACTATCTCTGCCGGGACAAATGACAAAAAGCATGAGCGGACAAATGATTGTGAAACCTTCGGCAGAAGGCCTCGCCGCCTCGGCGCAAGCCGCCGCAAAAAAGGGCCCGCCGCCCGTGCATCTGTGGAATCCGCCCTTCTGCGGCGACATCGACATGCGCATCGCGCGGGATGGGACATGGTTCTATCAGGGCAGCCCCATCGGACGCGCGCCACTGGTCAAGCTGTTCTCTGGCATTCTGAAACGCGAAGGGGGGAAGTACTTCCTCGTCACCCCGGTCGAAAAGGTGGGGATCACCGTCGATGACGCACCCTTTGTGGCCACGGATTTTGAGGTGGACGGCATGGGGCGGGATCAGGTGCTGACCTTCAGCACCCATGTCGGGGATTCCGTCGTGGCGGGCGAAGGGCATGACATCCGCGTGGCGCGGGATGCAACCACCGGCGAACCCGCGCCCTACATCCACATCCGCGCAGGACTTGAGGCTTTGATCGACCGAAAGTCGTTCTATCGGCTGGTGGATCTGTGCGTTCACGAAGATTACCAAGGAAAAGACTGGTTTGGGGTGTGGTCGTCGGGCAGGTTCTTCCCTGTGATTCCCTCTGGTGACTTGTCCTGATGCCCCGTTTTGCCGCCAACCTGACCATGCTGTTCACCGAGGTGCCGCCTTTGGCCCGCGCCGATCTGGCACAAGAGGCCGGGTTTGACGGTGTGGAAATCCTGTTCCCCTATGACCACCCCACCCGCGAATGGCGCAGCGCCTTGGGTCAGATGCCACTGGCGCTGATCAACACGCCACCGGGCGATTGGGCGATGGGGGATCGCGGGCACGCCGCCGTGCCCGACGCGCAAGAGACGTTCCGCCAATCCTTTCTGCGCGCCGCCGATGTGGCAACGCAACTGGGTGCACAACGCATCCATGTGATGGCCGGTGTCGCGCGCGGGGAATTGGCCGAGGCGATTTACCGCGAAAACCTGTCCTGGGCGTTGGAACAGGCACCCGAGGCCGTTCTGACCATCGAACCCCTGAATTCCGACGACATGCCGGGATATTTCCTGAACGACTTCGACCAAGCGGCGCGGATCGTGGATGACATCGGCTCACCGCGTTTGGGGCTGCAATTCGACCTTTGGCACGCCGCGCGCATCCATGGCGACGCCGATGGCGTCTGGGCGCGGCATCGGGACCGGGTGAACCACATCCAGATTGCCGGATTTCCAAGCCGCAACGAACCGGGCGGCGGCGGGTTTGACCTGACGGGTCTTTGCGCAACGCTGGATGACGGCGACTGGCCCGGATTTGTCGCCGCCGAATACATTCCCGCCCGCGCCACGGTGCATGGACTTATGTGGCTTCAGGTCCTCAAACGCCGCAGCCAGCCCATCGGGGCGTGAGCCGTGCCACCTTGCCCCCGCCGCCCGTGCCGTTAGAATGGCGCGAAACGTCAAAGGACTGCGCCCATGCCCATCGAAGCCCCGGAAACCCAGGTCGTCACCTCTTGGAAAGTCGCCTGTGATGGCGGCGAAGGCGCACTGGGCCATCCCCGCGTGTGGCTGTCGATCCCGCAGGACACCGGCTTTGTCGAATGCGGCTATTGCGACAAGAAATACATGATCGACCGCGACCACGCCCACGACGATCACTGATCTGCGGTCTTTGGGCAGCGGTCTTTGGGCAGCGATTTCTGGCCGCCCTCGCCTTGGTGCCGGATGGTCAGCCCTGCTGCACTGCAGCAAGTTTGGAACTTTAAGCCTTGGCATGCCTTGTGCTGCGCAATTTGCATCCGCAGCATGAGGCATATGATGACCACGTCTGACCTGACCCCCACGACCATGACCGGGCAAAGCGCCCCGGCAGACACCTCGTTCGACACGCCCGCGCAAGGGATTGCCAGCCTGTTCGAATGGGGCCGCACCGCGACCGACGCGCTGACACAGGCGCAAGAGCGGGGACTTGCCTTTCTGCACCGCAAGCAAGAGCGCGATGTCGCATTCATGGGCGCATTGGCATCGGCCCAGAACCCGATGACGGCGATGGGCACCGTGGCGGAATACATGCAAGCCAGCCTGATCGACTGGATGTCGGAAAGCACCCGCCGCATGCTGGATTTGCCGCAAGCGGCTAAACCCGCGCCTGTGCCACAGGCGACACTCCCAACGACCGACACCGCCGAGACAGACCGGGCCGGATTTCTGGCCGGTCCCATTTCCCCCATCCCCGGCGCGCCCGACTCTGCCCCGGCGTTACAGGCGGAAGCGCCTGCCCGCGCCGCCTATGGCGCGAAATCCCGCAGCACGCCGGTTTAGCACTCGATTTGATGGTGGCACGGGCCCCCGTCGTATCGTGGCAGGGGGCCTTGGCTTGTGATTGATCCGGATCAAGGCGCGCCCGCCCGCCCCGATGCAGGATGTCCATCAGGAAAACGGAGTGTGCCATGATGACCAAACGACCGACAGAACTGCACACCGCATTGATCGGTGGACATGCGCGAATCGTCTCTGCCAATCTGACCCAGACGATCGAGGCGCTGGATTTCCTGAAACGGCGCTTTGAGCGGGACCGTCAAATGCTGACCGACCTGTCGCATGCGCCGGATTCGGCCGCCGCCGTGGGGGTGCTGACCGCATTCTACCAGCGCAGCCTGCCGGATTACGTGGCCGAAGCCGCGCGCCTGTCCAGCCTGATTGCGGCCACTGCTGAACAGGTGGGCACCGGCGTGCAGGATGAAGTCACCGCGCTGATGGGCGGCACCCCGCGCCACTGAAGCGTCGGACAAAAGATCGGGGGGTGTTAGTTTTCCCGCTTCCCTCGTTTTGCATCGCGCCCCGTCATGCGATACCGTCCCCCGGGAACGCGAAGGGGAACCACCATGACATTCGGCAAGGGCTGCCATCTGCATCTGATTGACGGCTCGGCCTATATCTTCCGCGCCTATCACGCGCTGCCGCCGCTGACGCGCAAATCCGATGGCCTGCCGGTGGGCGCGGTGGCGGGCTTTTGCAACATGCTGTTTCGCTACATTGAGGGCAACAAGGGCCCTGATGCGCCGAATGGTGCGCCGACCCATGTGGCGGTGATCTTTGACCATTCGTCGCACACCTTCCGCAATACGCTCTATCCGCTGTACAAAGCCAACCGCCCCGAACTGCCCGAAGACCTGCGCCCGCAATTTCCGCTGACGCGCGAAGCCACACGCGCCTTCAACATCGCCTGCATCGAGACCGAGGGGTTTGAGGCCGACGACATCATCGCCACCCTGACCCGCCACGCGGTCGAGGCCGGGGGGGATGTCACCATCATCTCGTCCGACAAAGACCTGATGCAACTGGTCGGCCCCGGCGTGATGATGTTTGACCCGATGAAGAACCGCGCCATCGGCCCGGATGAGGTGGTCGAGAAGTTCGGCGTCGGTCCCGAACGTGTGGTCGATGTGCAGGCCTTGGCCGGGGATTCGGTCGACAACGTTCCCGGTGCACCGGGGATCGGGATCAAGACGGCGGCGTTGCTGATCCAGGAATTTGGCGATCTGGAAACGCTTTTGGCCCGCGCTGGGGAAATCAAGCAACCCAAACGGCGCGAGACGTTGATCGACAACGCCGAACAAATCCGCATCTCCAAGGCGCTCGTCACGCTGAAGAACGACACCCCGCTGACCGAAACACTGGACGAGCTTGAGGTGCGGGTGCCCGAGGCTGAGGCAATTGTCGGCTTTCTGAACCGCATGGAATTCCGCACCCTGACCCGCCGCGTGGCCGACAGTCTGAAGGTTGAGGCCCCTGCGCCCCTGTCCGCCGACCGGGGCACAGTGATCCCTGACTCGCCGCAAGCGCCCGAAGCGCCGCCCCTGCCCTTTGACTATGACCGCTACGAATCCGTCCAGACGCCCGCTCAGCTTGCGGCTTGGGTCGCGCGCATCTGGGAACGGGGTCTGGTGGCGGTGGACACCGAAACCACCAGTCTGGACGAAATGCGCGCCGAATTGGTGGGCATCTCGCTGTCCACCGAACCGGGTTTGGCCTGCTATATCCCGATCCTGCATCGCAGCGGGTCGGATGATCTGTTCGGCTCTGCCCAACTCGCCGAAGGGCAACTGCCGCTTGCGGATGTTCTGGCCGCGCTGAAGCCGGTGCTGGAGGATGCCTCGATCCTGAAAATCGGCCAGAACATGAAATATGACTGGAAGATTTTCGCCCGCCACGGGGTGGAAATCGCGCCTTTCGATGACACGATGCTGCTGTCCTATGCCCAGCATGCGGGGCTGCACAATCACGGCATGGACACGCTGTCGGACACTTACCTTGGCCACGTGCCGATCCCGATCAAATCGCTGTTGGGATCAGGCAAGTCGCAGGTAACCTTTGACCGCGTTCCGATGTCCGAGGCGGTGAAATACGCGGCCGAAGATGCCGATATCACCCTGCGCCTGTGGCAACGGTTCAAACCGCACCTGCACCGCGCCCGTGTGACCACCGTTTACGAAACGCTGGAACGCCCGCTGGTGCCGGTGCTCGCGCGGATGGAAATGGCGGGAATTCAAGTCGACCGCGATACCTTGTCGCGCATGTCCAACGCCTTCGCCCAAAAAATGGCGGGGCTAGAGGCTGAAATTCAGGAAGTCGCAGGTGGTCCGTTCAACGTCGGCAGCCCCAAGCAATTGGGAGAGGTGCTGTTTGACCGCCTTGGCGTGCCGGGCGGCGAAAAGGGCAAGACTGGGGCCTATGCCACCGGGGCCGACATCCTTGAGGACATCACCACGCTGGAAGACAGCCACCCGCAAGGCGCGCGACTGGCGGCGCGGGTGCTGGATTGGCGGCAGATTTCCAAGCTGAAATCCACCTACACAGACGCGCTGCAAGACCACATCAACTCCGAAACGGGCCGCGTCCACACATCCTATTCCATCGCCGGGGCGATCACCGGACGCCTCGCATCGACCGACCCGAACCTGCAAAACATCCCTGTCCGGTCCGAGGATGGACGGCGTATTCGTGAGGCGTTCATCGCGCCCAAGGGCCGGGTGCTGGTCAGTCTGGACTACAGCCAGATCGAACTGCGGATTCTGGCCCACATTGCCGATATCCCCGAATTGCAACAGGCCTTCCGCGACGGGCTGGACATCCACGCCCTGACCGCGTCCGAGATGTTCAATGTGCCGCTGGATCAGATGACCTCTGACATCCGCCGCAAGGCCAAGGCGATCAACTTCGGCGTGATCTATGGCATTTCCGGCTTTGGCCTTGCCCGCAACCTGCGCATCCCGCGGGCCGAGGCGCAGGGCTTCATCGACCGCTATTTCGAACGTTTCCCCGGCATTCGCGGCTACATGGACCGCACGGTGAAAGAGGCGCAGGCACAGGGCTATGTCACGACCCTGTTCGGTCGCCGCATCAACACGCCAGACATCAACGCCAAAGGCCCGACCGCAGGCTTTGCCAAACGCGCCGCGATCAACGCACCGATCCAAGGCACCGCCGCCGACGTGATCCGCCGCGCGATGATCCGAATGCCCGCTGCCATCGCCGATCTGCCCGCGACCATGTTGTTGCAGGTGCATGACGAACTGCTGTTCGAGGTGGACGAAGACGCCGCCAGCACCCTTGCCGCCCGCGCGAAGGCGGTGATGGAAGGGGCATCCCACCCCGCCGTAGATTTCAAGGTGCCCTTGACGGTTGAGGCTGGCCAAGGCCGCACTTGGGCGGAGGCACATTGATGCTGCGCGTCCCCCACCCCCGCCCGATGAACTTTGCCAACCCCGACGAATGGCACGATTGGCTGGAAATGCGCCACGCCACCACCACAGAGGCGTGGTTGCGGCTGGCCAAGAAAAAGACCGGCATGCCGTCCATCGACTGGGAACAGGCCGTAGAGGAAGCCCTGATCTGGGGCTGGATCGACGGCACCAAGAAAGCCGAAAGCGAAACGCACTGGCTGCAACGCTTTACCCCGCGCGCGCGCAACAGCGTGTGGTCGGAAAAGAACCGCGCCACGGCTGAACGCCTGATCGCAGGCGGCTGGATGCAGGAACCGGGATTGGCCGAGGTGGAACGCGCCAAGGCGGACGGCCGATGGGACACCGCCTATGCCGGATCGAAAACCGCCGAGCTGCCTGCGGATTTTCTGGAAGCCCTCGCCCTTGCCCCGCAATCGGCGCGCAACACGCTGGCGGGCTATGACGCCAAGAACCGCTATGCGATCTACTACCGCCTGACGACCGCCAAGCGCCCCGAAACCCGCGCCAAGCGCATCGCCGATTTTCTGGCCATGCTGGAACGCGGCGAAAGGCTGCATCCGTGATCAACACATGGCCCCAATTGCGCGACTTCGCCTTGGGGCTCGGCCTGCCGCAGATCACCCTTGCCCATCCTTGGGGGCATGAGGCGTTGAAGGCGCATGGCAAGATGTGGTGCTATTGGTTCGCCTATGAGGATGCCGCCGTGTTCAAGGCCGACCGTGACGAACGCGACATGCTGATGCAGGCAGACCCCGAGACATTCTTTCTGCATCCCCATTACGTGGCCCATGCGCTGGTCCTCGTGCGGGCCGGGCGGATCGACCCTGACTGGGTCCGCGCCCGCCTGATCCGCCAATGGCGCGACGCTGCCCCCAAACGCTGGCTGAAAGACTGGGACGCCGCGCAATGACCGAACCACGCCAGATGATCACCGATCCCGCCGACTACTTTGCCAAGGGCTGCGGACGTTGCGACCGCTTTGCCACTGCGGATTGCTCCGCGCAGCGATGGTTGGGGGGCCTGCTGGACCTGCGGCGCATCGCGTTGGCGATGGGGCTGACGGAAACCGCGAAATGGGGCCATCCCTGCTACATGCACGCAGGCCGCAACATCTGCATCATCGGCGCGTTTCGCGGCGATTTCCGGCTGAGTTTCATGAACGCCTCGCTGCTGTCAGACCCGGATGGCGTGCTGGAGCGGCAGGGGGCCAATACCCATCACGCCGATTGCCTCCGCTTCACCGACCCCGCCGCCGTCTTGCCGCTGGAACCCGCGATCCGCGCTTTGCTGGCCGAGGCGATGCGCCACGCCGAGGCGGGAACCCTGCCCGCCAAGGTGCAAACCGACCTGACCCTGCCTGACGAATTGATCGAAGCAATGGACGCGGACCCTGATCTGGCCGCGGCGTTTCACGCGCTGACGCCCGGACGACAAAGGTCTTGGGCCTTGCACCTGACCAGCAGCGCAAACCCAACGACCCGACACACCCGGATTGAAAAGGGCCGCGCCAAGATCATCGCAGGCAAAGGCGCGACCGAACGTCAGCCCTTGTCGATCCTGACCTGAAAGCAATTGTTCCGCGCCGACCGGACATGGGCATAGACCACACGCGGATCGGCAAAACGCGCCGTCGCCTCTGCCACCAGTTGCCCAGTCGGCACGACGGCCCCGGTGCCGTAGACAATCCGGTCATCCGCCCCATAGCCGCGCAGGATGTAATCGGGACTGGCCAGAATTTCCGGTACATCGTCACCCCCACCCGCCTCACAGGCTTCCGCACATAGGAAGATCGGCCCTGTCTCGGCATAGGGTTGCAGTGCGGGAAAGGGGCGGTGGGCCAGGATCAGCATCCCCGCCCCCGCCGGGATCATCGCCAAGCAATGGCGGCAGGGATTGCCGTCGCCATCGCTGACCGCACGTTCAGGGAGAAGGCCATAGTCATCAAGACCGCCCGCCTGATACTGGCGCACGATTGGAGTCGGGATCGGGACAAAACGCATCAAAATCTCCTGTTTGGTGCGCCCGAGCGTGGCAGGCCCCAGCCCAACGCGCGACCCGATCCTTGCGGATTACGCGCGCTCGACCATCCGCCCCAAAGGACGACCGCCCAGCAGATGCAGGTGGTAATGCGGCACTTCCTGCCCGCCATCCCCCCCGGCGTTGGTGATGGCCCGATACCCCGGCCCGCCGGACCCGATCGACAGACCCAGATCAGCACAAATCTGCGCACAGACGCGATGGAAATCGACCAATTCCTCAGCGCTCGCCTCGGCCGCAAAATGGTCAAAGGTGACATAGGCCCCCTTCGGGATCACCAGAACATGCACGGGCGCCTGCGGGGCGATGTCATGAAAGGCCAGCGTATGGGCCGTTTCCACCACCGTCTTGTTCGGAATCTCGCCACGCAGGATACGGGCGAAGATATTGGTCGGGTCATAGGCATGGGGCATGGCGTCAATCCGTGAAAAGATAATCCGTCGCCGCAATCTCGCGGGCTTTCTCGACGGGGATACCAAGGAATTCCGCCAACGGCACGGTGTTTTCGTCAACCGACCCGGATTGCCGGATGCGGAAAAAGTTGTCGAACCCCAGATCCCGAAGTCGGTCACTTTCGAACTTCACATCATAGCGGATGGTTGGCAGCAGACGGTTAAAGGTTTCAGGCGGGGTGTTGTCCCCGGCAAGACCCACCCGCTTGGCATGGCCGATCAGGAAATCATCCGTGAAATCACACTCGATTTCCAGCAGTTTGACCACAGCCTTGTCGGTGTAGAAATCCTGGATGAGATCGATGTTCGCAGGATCGATGCAAAAGATCAGCCGATCCGTCTGCCAGTAATCACACAGCATCCGCACCAGTGCCCGCCGATGCCGCGTGCGCTTTTCCAGCGTCGACTGGATGCCGCCCAGATCGGGCACCGGAGCCGAGGCTTCGTTGAACAGATACTCCGTCGCAGGCGTGTTGGTGACGCTGCGCACCCGGTCCACCAAGCGCTTGGCGACGTGCCATTTCTTGCAGGTGACCATCATCAGCGTCCGCCCGCGCCCGACGCTGCTTTCCGTCTCCCAGAATCTTGGCGCAAAACGCCGCCCGATCCTCCCGCGCCCGGTCAGGAACTTGAACAGACTCCGCCCTTCATTCGATATCTCGAACGGAATGCCCTTGGCGGCGTAAAGCCTGCCCAAGCGGTCCTTCAGGTCTTTTGCCTCGGGGCTGATCTTGCGGGCAAAAAGGTAATCCTGACTGACCAACAGATCATAGTGATCGTTGTAGAACGTCACCGGCATCCCGTAATCGGTGAACATCAAGAACGTCAGGGTCCGGTCCGGGATTTCCGCTTCGGGCACCAGATGGCGCACGATGGTCTGAAAGAAGGTCTCATCCGGGATCCAGGTCGTGCGGAAAAAGCGCATCACATCCGGGCGGTTGACGCAGAACTCCAGCACGGCTTCAATGGTCTGACGGCGCAGACACCACCACTGGCTGCCGATCTGCATCTGGATGTCGGCAGGCACATGCCGCTCCAGGCCCAGTTTGCGCTGCAAATCCATCGACGCATAAAACAGGCGCTTGTGGGTGCGCTCGTTGAACCAATGGCGAAAGATCAGCCGTTCTTCCTTGATGCCGGTCTTGATCCAATCGCTGGCAAAGAAATCAACGCTTTCGATGTAATCAACTTCGGCCCGATCCAGAAAGGCATGGGCAAATTCCGCCGATTTGATCGGCATGCAATCGCCCGACAGCATGTAGAAATGCGTGGCGCGCGGAAAGGCCGCCACTGCGGCGCGGGTGGCGTTCAGCGTCGCCTCCACCAGCGACCAGGCGCCCCAGCCGCATTTCACCCGCTTCTGTGCGAAAACAACCGCCGCATTGTGCTTGAGCGCCGCCGTGATCTTGTCGAAATCCGCCCGCTTGGCCCGTGCGTCAAAATGGATCGCGACATAATCACCCACCGCCGTCAGACGGTTGGCTTGGGCAATGATGCCCTCCGGGTCTTTGTGGCACAGCAGGATGTAGGCGATTTTGGCCATTTGGAACCGTTTGCACCCCGACACGAGTCATTACGCATGACAAATAACGTCAACGGTCATTGAAAAGACAGCCCCGTTTTGCTTTGTTTGCGTCAAACAGGACGGACTGCGACAGTGCGGTCCGCAATCAGAGGCGGTTCTTGATGGGTTTTCCCGGTACGTGGATGACGGAAAGTGAAAGCGTGGTCTATCGCGTGGTGCCAAAATGCGCCTGCTCGACCATCGGGCAGATCATGTTCTATTCCGACCATGGCCAGTTTTTCGACGGGGATATCCACGACTCGACCAAAGGTCTGCACAAATGGGCGCAAGAGGTCAGCCAGCCCATCATCGAACACAATGTGAAATCGCATAAGTCCTATGCCTTCACCTGCGTGCGCAACCCCTACACCCGCATCCTGTCCTCGTTCTTCGACAAGATTTGCGGCATCCAGAGGAACGGCAAACGCTATCGCGGCAACCTCGTGCCCATGCTCATCCAGAAATACGGGATCGAAGTGGGAGGTGACGATGGCAAGCAAGAGTTCGACCAGATCGCCAGCTTCCGCCGATTCCTTCTGTTCACCCGAGACACCATCCGCTTCAAGAAACCGATGGAGCCGGACATCCACTGGTCGGCAATGGCGGGCCATATCTCGACCTTCATCGTCAACGGCGGGCGTTACGACCACGTCTTCTTTACCGAGAAATTCAACGACGGCATGCAGGTTGTGCTGAACAACATCGCCCCGAAACATCCGGTCGTCCTGAAGGATATTCCCCGCTTCAACGAAAGTGAAGGCCACGGTCCCAAGCGCCTGCACCCGGTTGAGGACTATTTCGACGACCTGTCGATGCATCTGATGTGGGAAATCTACAAACGCGATTTCCAACTGTTCAAATATGATTTCGAGAACCCGGCCAACAAGATGCCGCTCTCCGAAGTGGATTTGGATGAGGTTCACGCCAAGCTGGGCGATTGACGCGCCTGCGCTGTCCGTCGGCGGTGGGGGATTTTGCATCCCCCACACCCCCTGCAGGATATTTGCGCAGAGAAGACAGACATTAGGTTGTTGTTAATCAGTCGCTGCAAAGCTGTCGACACGGTACAGGCTGGGAAGCCGATGACCGTCAGAGGAGACGGCACCCTGCGGCTGGAGCGATCCCCCGTCAGGGTGCCCGACCCCATGTCTTCTCTGCCGCAAATATCCCACGGGGGTCCGGGGGTGTGAAACCCCCGGCGATTGACACCAACCCACCGCAAAGAAGCCCTACCGTGGCAACGGCGGCGCGCGAAGGCCGGGGGACCCGGCCCGAGCAAGCCGCCTCACCCGCTTCAGATCAGACCGTTCACACGGAACAAGGCCTTCATGTCCGTCTCAGGGCGCGCCCCGAAATGGCTGATCACCTCAGCCGCGGCGACGCAGCCCATCTTGCCGGCAACAGCCAAGGGCTTGCCGGTCGCCAGCCCGAACAGGAACCCCGCCGCGAACTGGTCGCCTGCGCCGGTGGCATCCACGGGCACCACGCGGTTGACCGGGACGGCCACCTGCTCTGCCCCTTGGATCAACAGCACGTCATGCCCAGACCGCGTGCAGGCGATTGTGCCAATCTCTGCGGCCGCCTGTTCCAGCGCCGACGAAAGGTCGGTCTGATAGAGCGACGCCCATTCGTGTTCATTGCCGATCACATAATCCAACTCGCGCACCAGACGGCGAAAGTCGCTGCGGTGGCGGTCGACGCAGAACGGGTCCGACAACGACACCCCGGCCTTGCCCCCGGCGCGGCGGCACAGCTGCGCGGCGCGTTCCAGCGCCGCCTTGCCGGGGGCCTTATCGTAAAGATACCCCTCAATCAGCAAGAGCGCGGTATCGCCTGCCACCTCGTCCGACACATCCTGCGGCCCGAGGTCCGAGGAAATCCCAAGGTAGGTGTTCATCGACCGCTCCCCATCCGGCGAGACGAAGATCATCGACCGCGAGGTGGGCAAATCCCCCCCCGGCACCGGGGGATTTGGGAAATCGCTGCCGCTGTCAGCCATGCTTTGCGCGTAGAACCGCCCCAGCGCGTCGTCATGAACCCGCCCGATAAAGGCCGTCTTCAACCCCAGCGCACCGATGCCCGCCAGCGTGTTGGCGACCGATCCGCCCGGGGCCTGAACCCGTTCCTTCATCGCGGCATAAAGCAATTCGCCGCGCTCACGCTCGACCAGTTGCATGATGCCCTTCTCGATCCCCATCAATTCGAGAAAGCTGTCATCGGCCTGTGTCAGCACGTCCACGATGGCATTGCCGATGCCGACGGCGTCATATTTCTTCATTCTGTCTTTTCCTCGTAAAGGCACAGGTCCCGGATCGGGCAAATACCACATTTCGGTTTGCGGGCGACGCAGATGTAGCGTCCGTGCAGGATCATCCAATGATGCGCGTGCAGTTGGAATTCGGCGGGGACATTGTCCTCGATCGCGCGTTCGACGGCGGTCTCGTCCTTGCCCGGCGCGATGCCGCTGCGGTTGCCAAGGCGGAAGATATGGGTGTCCACTGCCTGCGAGGGTTGGCGGAACCACATGTTCAGCACCACATTCGCCGTCTTGCGACCCACCCCCGGCAGCGATTGCAGCGCCGCGCGGGACGACGGCACCTCACCGCCATACTCCTCAACCAAAATCCGCGACAGCTTGATCACATTCTTGGCCTTGTTGCGAAACAGGCCGATGGTCTTGATATGGTCGATCAGGGCCTCTTCGCCCAAGGCCAGCATCTTTTCCGGCGTGTCGGCGATCTGGAACAGCGCGCGGGTGGCGCGGTTCACGCCCACATCGGTGGCCTGCGCAGACAGGGCCACGGCGACCAAGAGGGTATAGGCGTTCAGATGCTCCAACTCGCCCTTCGGCTCCGCGTCCAACGCGTGGAAGCGGGCGAAGATGTCCTTCATCGCAGCATAGGGCAATTGACGTGTCATGGGGCAAGGGCATAGGCCAGCAAAGCCCACCGGGCAAGGCGGAAGCCGCAGTTTTCGGGTCGCCCGTGGCCGAAACGCCGCCTATCCTGACCACGACGCAGGAGAGATGCCATGACCCCAGAGCCCGCTTATCACTACGCCCTGATCGCCCGCGCGCTGCGCGAGATCGACGCGGCCGGACCGGGACTGGGCTTGGAAGACCTTGCCGCCCGCATCGGCCTGTCGCCCGCACATTTCCAGCGCACTTTTACGGCATGGGTCGGCGTATCCCCCAAGCGGTATCAGCAATATCTGACGCTGGATCACGCCCGCCAGATGCTGGTCGCGCGGCACAGCACGCTGGAGACCGCGCTAGAGTCCGGGCTGTCCGGCACTGGCCGCCTGCATGACCTGTTCCTGCGGTGGGAGGCGATGTCGCCCGGCGAATTTGCCCTTGGCGGGGCGGGGTTGACCATCCGCTGGGACTGGTTCGACAGCCCTTATGGCGCGGCCTTGGTGATGGGCACGGATCGCGGCATTTGCGGTCTGGGCTTTGCCGCCGAGATGGGAGAAGAGGCCACCTTTGCCGATCTGGCCGGGCGCTGGCCTGCCGCCAGCTATACGCGCGATGAGTCGTTTCTGCGCCCTTGGGCGCTGGCGGCCTTTGGCGGCGGAACCAATGCCGACACCGCCCTGCACCTGATCGGCGCGCCCTTCCAGATCAAGGTGTGGGAGGCGCTTTTGCATATTCCCGAAGGACAGGTGACAACCTACTCCGACCTTGCCCGCGTCGTGGGTCACCCCAAGGCGGTGCGCGCCGTGGGCACCGCCGTCGGGCGCAACCCGATCAGCCTGCTGATCCCCTGCCACCGCGCATTGCGCAAATCCGGCGCGCTTGGCGGCTATCACTGGGGTCTGCCGGTCAAGCGCGCGATGCTGGCGCGCGAAGCCGCCCGCACCGGAATGTGATGGGCGGAAACCTGCCGCACAGGTGCCTGCGCTATGCGGGGCATGGCGCATTGGTATAGGGTGGGAACAGACCGGGCCTTACCCGGCTTTGACAACGGCTTTTTTCACGAGGCGGCAGAGTCCCATGACCTTCATCAAAACCCCCATCCTTCTGGCAACCGGCGCCGTGCTGGCGCTGGCCGCCTGCGTCAACCCCAACGCCTATCCTGACAATCCGAACGCCCGCACCCAGAATGGCGCGATCATCGGTGGCATGGCCGGGGCGCTCTTGGGCGCGCAAAGCGGTGAGGACCGTTTGGCCAAGGCCGTGGTCGGCGGCGCGATTGGCGCAGCCTTGGGCGGGGCCATCGGGCAGACGCTGGACCAACAGGCCGCAGAACTGCGCGCCATCAACCCCAGCTTCAGCGTGACCAACATGGGCGATTATCTGATCGTCAACATGCCGCAGGATGTGCTGTTCTCGGTCGACAGCGCCAGCCTGCGCCCGGATCTGGTGGCGGACCTCGGCTCTGTCGCGCAGAACCTGCTGGCCTATCCCAACAGCCGGATTGAGGTGATTGGCCACACCGACGACACCGGGGCCGCTGCCTACAACGCGGACCTGTCGCAGCGTCGTGCCTCTTCGGTGGCGCAGGTGCTGATGGCGCGCGGCGTTCCCGGCAACCGTCTGCAAGCCTATGGCCGGGGCGAAGACATGCCCATCGCATCCAACGCCACGCCGCAGGGTCAGGCGCTGAACCGTCGCGTGGAAATCATCATCCGCCCGATCCGCTAAGCGGCGGCGATCCGGGGGCCGGGCAACCGGCCCCTTTTGCATTGTGAGCGCGGCAGATTGGTCCTAATTTCCGATCAAAGCCAGAGTGCACCTATGCCCTTCCAGAAAATCCATCCCGAGAAATTGTCGCAAAGCGTGGTCCGGCAGATCGAGCTTTTGATCCTGCGCGGCATCCTGCGGCCCGGCGAACGGCTGCCATCGGAACGCGAGTTGTCAGACCGAATGGCCGTTTCGCGCCCGTCCCTGCGCGATGCCGTGGCAGAGTTGCAGGACCAGGGGTTGCTGATCGCACGGCCGAATGCGGGGATGTTCGTCGCGGATGTTCTGGGGTCTGCCTTTTCGCCTGCCCTCGTCGACCTTTTCGCCAAACATGATGAGGCGGTGTTCGACTACCTGACCTTTCGCCGTGACATGGAAGGGTTGGCCGCAGAACGGGCCGCGCGCTTGGGGTCGGATACGGACCTGCAACTGATCGACACGATCTTCCAAAAGATGGAAGCCGCACACCAAAAGCGCGACCCGTCGGATGAGGCTGCCTTGGATGCCGAATTCCACATGGCGATCATCGAGGCCAGCCATAACGTCATCATGCTGCACATGATGCGGTCGATGTTTGACCTCTTGCGGCAGGGCGTGTTCTACAATCGCCAGATCATGTTCCGCCTGCGCCCGACGCGGCAGATGCTCTTGGATCAGCACCGCGCCATCAATCACGCCATCCAGACCCGCGATCCACAGGCGGCGCGGGCTGCCGTCACGACGCATCTGGATTTCGTGCTGACCGCGCTTGATGAACAATTCCGCGCCGACCGGAACGAGCATATCGCCCGCCTGCGGCTTGACCACGAAAACGCCCGCCGCGCCCCACCACAGGGGTGAAAATGAAAAGACCCGGAACGCTGCGGTTCCGGGTCCAATCCTTGGCCTGAAGCAAGGCGTCAGTGCAGTTTGGCGTCAACCTGCGCGATGGCCGCGTCAATCGAGGCCGCAGCCCCTTCGGCAGTCATCTGCTTGGACAGTACCTCTGCCGCGGCACCGACGGCCACGGCGATCGCCTGCTCACGCACAGCCCGGATCGCACCTTTTTCAGCGGCATCGATCTGCTCTTCGGCTGCGGCAAGACGGCGCGCAATCGAAGATTTCAGCTCTGCCTTTGCCTGATCGGCGGCGGCTCTCGCCTCTTTCTTCGCAGCAGCGACGATCTGATCGGCCTGCTCTTGCACCTGCTTGTGCTTTTTCTCATACGAGGCCAGCAAAGCCTTTGCTTCTTCGCGCAGGGCGCGGGCCTCGTCCAGTTCTGACTTGATCTGTGCGGCACGGCCATCCAGCAGCCCTGCAATCCGCCCCGGCACCTTTGCGTAAAGCAGAATGCCGACGAAAACGATAAAGGCCACCAGAACCACGAAGTTCGAGTTCTGAAGCGAGAAGAACGGACCCGACGCCGCCATTGCTGGCGATGCGGTCAAGGCCAATACGACTGCAAGTTTCTTCATCGCATTCACCCTTTCAACCGGGCAGAAACCGCCGCAGACACCGCCTGGGCATCGGCAGTGCCACCCAAGGCAGCAACCAGTTCATGCGCAGTGTCCAAGGCGACTTCGGTCACGGCAGCCACGGCACCTGCACGGATTTCGCCGATGCGGGCTTCGGACTGCGCGGCTTTGGCCGAAATCTCGACATCCGCCTGTGCGGTCGCTGCGGCGAGGTCTTTCTGGATCTCGGCGCGGGCTTCGGCGACGATCTTGGCTGCATCCGCGCGTGCGCGGGCCAAAGCGTCGTTATAGGCGCGCTCAGCCTCAACAGCCTTTTGTTTCAGCTCTTCGGCGGCAGTCAAATCGTTGGTGATCGTGCCGCGACGTTCGGACAGCACAGCACCGATGCGGGGCAGCGCGATACGCGTCAGCACGAGATAGATGACGACCAGCGTAACCAACAACCAGAAAATCTGGTTCGGCCACGTGGTGACGTCAAGTTGGGGCATCCCGACTGCATGTTCAGCAGCCGCGCCACCATGGGCTTCGGTCGCCATGTCGTTCTCCCTGAGACCCTAAGAAATCGGGCCGAGGCAGCGGTATCCCACTGCCCCGGCCGAAGGATGGTCCGTCAGGATCAGACGGCGAACATCAGCAGCAGAGCGATGAGGAACGAGAAGATCCCCAGCGCTTCTGCGAAGGCGATGCCCACGAACAGGTTGGCGGTCTGCGACGGGGCAGCCGACGGATTGCGCAGGGCACCGGCAAGGAAGTTGCCAGCGATGTTGCCCACGCCGATCCCGGCGCCGCCCAGACCGATGGCCGCCAGACCAGCGCCGATGTATTTGCCCATGAGGGCCAGTTGTGCGACTTCGCCTTCCATAGTGGTGTCTCCTTGGTTGGAATGGCTGAGATGGAAAATCCGGACCTTAGTGGTGGGCGTCGCCCACCGCGTCTTTCAGATAGACGCAGGTCAGGATGGTGAACACGTAGGCCTGCACGACAGCAACCAGCAGTTCCAGCGCATAGATCGCGGAAACCGCGCCAATGGCGACAGGCGAGATAACGGCCATGGACGCAAAGCCCGCAAAGACCTTGATCACGGCGTGACCGGCCATCAGGTTGCCGGCCAAACGAATGGAGTGCGACACGGGGCGCACGAAGTAGGAGATCACCTCGATGATCGCCAGCACCGGGCGCAACGCCAGCGGCGCCGAGGACACCCAGAACATCGCCAGAAATGCAGGGCCCTTCTTGACAAGACCCAGCAGGGTCACGCCGAAAAACACCAACAGCGCCAGCGTCACAGTGACCGCGACATGGCTGGTGGTGGTAAAGCTCATCGGGATCAGACCCAGAAGGTTGGCCACCAGCACGAACATGAACAGCGTCATCACATAGGGGAAATACTTCACGCCTTCATGGCCAGTGACTTCTTCGACCATGTTGTGGATGAAGCCGTAAAGCAGTTCCGCAATCGACTGGCTGCGCGACGGGATCACGGCGCGGCCACGGGTGCCGATCACCATCAGCGCGATGATCGCCAGCACTGCAATGCCAAGCCAGAGCGTCACGTTGGTAATGGTGTACCATTCGACATGTTCACCGCCAAACAGCGGCTTCACAACGAACTGATCCATCGGGTGGATTGCAAAACCGCCTTCAGCCACGTCCGTCTTTCCCTTCTTGCGCCTTGGCTTCCGCCTCGGCCTGTTTGCCCATCTGGGCCGCCGTGCCCAACATCGTCTTGATGCCAGCAGCAAAGCCCAGCATGACGAAGACGATCAGGAAGATGGGTTGCGTTCCGAACACACGGTCCAGTCCGAAGCCGATACCCAGACCGATCAACATCCCGGTCACAAGTTCCAGCACCATCCGCCAGGCTGCCTCGCCCTGCGAAAATCCCTTGCCAGTCGCGCCAGACCCTGACGACAACACCTTGGCCCCTTTCGCCTTCGCGATCCGCTGTTCCAGCGCGCGCAGACGGTCGGGATCGGGCGCGTCAGCCATCGGTCAGACCCTTTCCAGCAGTTGTGGGATAACTACGGATGCCCCAGCCCCGAGTCAACCCGACAAAGCCCAGACCCACGTCATGACAAACACCTGTATTCATTGAACTTCCCTTTCCTGCGTCAGCGCAGCGCAGACCCAAGGGCCGCCAATTGCGCCCTTCGGCATATTCAACCAACAGGTTGACGGTTCCGCCCTGCCCCGCCAATGTCGCACGATGCTATCTGATCCTGTCCTGCATCTTGACACTGTCTTTGCCGCGCTCGCTGATCCGACGCGCCGCGCGATCCTGTCGATGCTGCTTGAGGATGACATGGCCGTCACCGATGTCGCCGAGCCTTTCCAGATGTCGCTTGCGGCGATCTCAAAGCACCTGATGGTGCTGGCCGAGGCGGGCCTCATCACCCAGGAAAAACGTGGCCGGGTGAAATGGTGCAAGCTGGAACCCGACGCCCTGCGCGCCGCCTCGGTCTGGATGCAGGGCTTTGGCCAGTTTGATCCGGTCGACCTTGACCAGTTCGAACGCTTCCTCGCCACCGAACTGACAGACCCGCCCGAAAACCCGAACGAGCCCGCCTGATTTCCCCGTTGTTCAA
Organism: Rhodobacteraceae bacterium PARR1; assembly: GCA_002256185.1. GTDB lineage: Bacteria > Pseudomonadota > Alphaproteobacteria > Rhodobacterales > Rhodobacteraceae > Paragemmobacter. Next base: position 41,670 of record NKIT01000015.1, read on the forward strand.
ATATCCTCGGGGGGAGTCGCCCGCTGCGGGCGACCGGGGGGCAGACGGCCCCCCGCGCGCTTTGGCCTGCGCCCGCGCGCAGGGCAAAGCTTGCCGCGTGTGGGCGCCTGCGCCCGCGCCGCTTAGCTGAACCACGCGCTATAGGTCTCGCGCAGCAAGTTCTTTTGCACTTTGCCCATCGTGTTGCGCGGCAGGTCCGCCACGATCACCGCCGCTTTCGGTTGCTTGAAGCGGGCCAGACGGTCGCTCACCGCCGCCAGAACACCCTCAACAGTCACCTCCGCCCCTTTTTGCGCCACGATCACGGCAAAGACGGCCTCGCCAAAATCGGGATGCGGCAAGCCGATCACGGCGCTTTCCAGCACGCCGGGCACCTCGTCCAGCA
>NKIT01000016.1 GCA_002256185.1 Rhodobacteraceae bacterium PARR1
TTCCGGGCTCACCCCCTGAGGATATTTGAACAGAGAAGACGGGCGCAGGATGTTCCAGAGCTTTGAGACCACCGCTGATCCGACGGCTGGGCCGGGACGGCTGGCGCGGCTGCGCGATCATCTGCGGGGCGAGGGGCTGGCGGGATTCATCGTGCCGCGCGCCGATGTGCATCAGGGCGAATACGTCGCAGCTAGGGATGAGCGGTTGGGCTGGCTGACAGGGTTCACAGGCTCGGCCGGTTTTGCCGTGGTGCTGCCCGAGGTGGCGGGGGTCTTCATCGACGGGCGGTATCGCGTGCAGGTCAAGCAGCAGGTGGATTTGGCGGTGTTCACCCCGGTGCCTTGGCCCGAGGTGAAGCCGGGGGATTGGATGCGGGCGAATTTGGCGGAAGGCGTGGTGGGGTTTGATCCGTGGCTGCATACAGCGGATGAGATTGCCAAGCTGCAAGAGACCTTGGCCGGGTCAGAGGTCAAGTTGCGCGGGGTCGCCAATGCGGTGGACGCGATCTGGCCGGATCAGCCTGCCGCGCCCTGTGGCGCGGCCTTTGTGCATCCCATGGAGTTTGCCGGGGAATCGTCTGAGGCCAAGCGCGCGCGACTGGCCGAAGTCTTGCGGGCGGCGGGGCAGGATGTGGCGGTGATCACCTTGCCGGACAGCTTGTGCTGGTTGCTCAATCTGCGGGGCGCGGATGTGCCGCGCAATCCGATCCTGCATGGCTTTGCCTTGCTGCGCGCCGATGCGACGGTCGATCTTTATGTCGATGCCGCGAAGATGCGGGATGTGGTGTTGGATGCAGGCGTGCGCCTACATCCGGTCGAGAAGTTCGCCGCTGGCCTGCCGAAATTGGCGGGTGTGGTGCGGGTGGATAAGGCGACAGCCCCCTTGGCCGTGTCGCAGGCCATCAAGAAGGGGCGCGTGGTCTGGGGCGATGATCCCTGCCGCTTGCCCAAAGCCCGCAAAAACCCGGTCGAGGTCGAGGGGATGCGCCAAGCCCATCTGCGCGACGGGGCGGCGGTGGTGGAATTCCTTGCGTGGTTGGACGATGCAGCCCCCAAGGGCGGGTTGACCGAGATTGACGTGGTGACGGCCTTGGAAGGTTATCGCCGCGCCACCAATGCGCTGCATGACATCAGTTTTGACACCATCTGCGGGGCCGGGCCAAATGGCGCGATCATGCATTACCGCGTGACGGCAGAGTCGAACCGCGCGGTGGGGCAGAATGAATTGCTGCTGGTGGATTCGGGCGCGCAGTTCAAGGATGGCACCACCGACATCACCCGCACGGTGGCGGTGGGCGATCCGGGGGCCGAGGCGCGGGCCTGCTATACCCGCGTGTTGCAGGGGATGATTGCAATTTCGCGCGTGCGTTGGCCCAAGGGGTTGGCGGGGCGCGATCTGGATGCGCTGGCGCGGTTCAACCTTTGGACGGCGGGGCAGGATTTTGACCATGGCACCGGGCATGGCGTGGGGGCGTTCCTGTCGGTGCATGAAGGGCCGCAGCGCCTGTCGCGGGTGTCTGAGGTGCCGCTGGAGCCGGGGATGATCCTGTCCAATGAGCCGGGCTATTACCGCGAGGGCGCTTTCGGCATCCGGCTGGAAAACCTGATCGTGGTCGAAGAGGCCCCCGCCCTGCCCGGCGGCGATGCCCATCGCACGCAACTGGGGTTTGAGACGTTGACCTTTGTCCCCCTCGACCGGCGCCTGATCCTGACGGACCGCCTGTCCCCGGATGAGCGGGACTGGCTGAACGCCTATCACGCGGCGGTCTTGGCCAAGCTGGGCGCGCGGGTGTCTGCCTTTGCGCTGGCGTGGTTGCAAGCGGCCTGCGCGCCGCTTTAAGCGGCCTCTGCCGCCACTTTGCGGATGCGTTCCACCATGCTTTTCAAGCCGTTGGAGCGTTGTGCGGACAGATGGTCCGTCAGGCCCAATCGGGCAAGCTCTGCCGGGGCGTCAATGGCGGCGACATCGGCCACCGGGACATCGGCGTAAAGCGCATGCAGCACAGCGATCAGGCCTTTGACAATCATGGCGTCGCTGTCGCCCTGAAAGTCAAAGCGTCCGCCCTCGATCATCGGTTGAATCCAGACCTGCGAGGCGCAGCCCTGCACCTTGGTGGCCGGAACCTTCAGCGCCTCTTCCATCGGCGGGAAGGCCTTGCCCAACTCGATCACATGGCGGTAGCGGTCCTCCCAATCGTCAAGGAAGTCGAAGGTTTCGGCGATCTCTTCGAATGCGGGCGTGGCCATCTGCGTCTCCGGGGTCTTGATGCGGCAGAGGTAAGCCGATGGGGCCGAAAGGTCCACCCCGACGGCGAACGCGTCGCACCATGGCGGCGCTTTTCAAGTGGGCGCGGATCGGCTACCCAAGGGCAAAGCTTCAGGGAAGGCATTCATTATGGCACGGGGCATGAAACGCACACTTCTGGTCGCCTTCTGCGCGGTTCTGGTGGTGACGGGCTGCGCCCGGGTGTCCGAGTCGCGGCTAAATCCGTTCAACTGGTTTGGTGGGGCACGGGCAGAGAAGCGCTTTGAACTGCCCGCCGAGGCAGCAGACGACCGCGCCTTGGCCCCGCAGGTGCTGGACCTGTCGGTAGAGCCTTATTCGGGCGGAGCGCTGGTCAAGGCCGTGGCCCAGACGCCGGATCAGGGATGGTGGGACGCCGAACTGGTGGCGCGGCCTTTGGATGCCGATGGCGTGCTGGTCTATGACCTGCGGATGTTCCCGCCGGTCACTGAAACGCCGGTTGGGCCAAACACCTCACGCCAGATCACCGTGGCCGCGGCCATCAGCAGCGTGATGCTGGACCGGGTGACGAAGATCGTGGTGCAGGGCGAAGGCAACGCGCTGTCGTCCGGGCGCTAACACGCGCCCAACGTCAGAGGCGGATCACGCGCACTTCGGTTCCCTTGGCGGTCAGGGCGATTTCACCCTTGCACAGGCGCAGGGCATCATCGCCGAACGCCTCAAACCGCCAGCCCGTCAGCGCCTCAACATCCCGCTCTCCCGCCGCGATGGCATCCAGATCGGCGGCAGAGGCGATCAGCTTGGACGCAACGCCCAGCGTTTCCGACTTGGCCTTGAGGAGCACACGCAACAGGTCTGCCAGCGCGGGATTGACCTGCAACTGTTCGCGCCCGGCATCCATGCGCGGCATGTCTTCGGGCTTCATCTCGGTCGCGGCCTTGATGGCGGCGAGGATGCCATCGGCGATCTCGGTTTTGCGGCCCTCACGCAAGAGAAGGCGGGAACGCCCCAATTCTTCATGGTTGGTGGGGCGGGTCGAGGCCAGTTCCAGCAGCGCGTCATCCTTCATCACACGCGAGCGCGGGACGTTGTTCTTCTGCGCATATTCTTCGCGGAAACGGGCTAGTTCCTTGACCATGGCAAGGAAGCGGCCAGACGTGGTGCGGGTCTTGATGCGCTGCCATGCCTCATCGGGATGGACGGTATAGGTGGCGGGATCGGTCAGGACGCGGAGTTCTTCCTGCACCCATTTGGTGCGGTCGGACTTGGCGATCTGGGCCGAGAGGAATTCGTAGATCACCCGCAGGTGGGTGACATCGGCCAGCGCATATTCCGCCTGCGCCGTCGTCAACGGGCGGCGCGACCAATCGGTGAAGCGTGAGGTCTTGTCGAGGTTTTCCTTGGCGATCTTCTTGACCAAGGTTTCATAGCCGACCTGTTCGCCAAAGCCGCAGACCATCGCGGCGACTTGGGTATCAAATAGGGGATCGGGGAAGCTGTTGCCTTCGACGAAGAAAATCTCAAGGTCTTGGCGGGCGGCATGGAACACCTTGACCGTCGCGGTGTGGCGAAAGAGGTCATAGAGCGGTTCCAGCGACATGTCGGTCCCGATGATCGGGTCGACGAGAACGGCATCGCCGTCTTTGCCGGGAAGCGCCATCTGGATCAGGCAGAGCTTGGACCAATAGGTCCGTTCGCGCAGGAATTCGGTGTCAATCGTGACATAGGGCTGCGATTTGGCGGCGGTGCAGAAGGCGGCGAGGTCTTCGGTCGTGGTGATGGTACGCATGGGGGCCTTCTGCCATTGGACGGGGCACGGGGGTATCCCGCCCATCCCCTATAGGCGCGGCGCGCTGAAATGGGAAGCGGTCTATCCTTATGCCACAGAGACCCTGTGGCCTGCGCGCATGCGCGCAGCGGTTTGGCCGCCCTGATGCTATTTGCGCAACGGGGAAGGGGTTAAAGGAAGATCGGTTTGCGGTCGCCTGCTGCGAAGCGGCGCAAGACGGCGGGGTAGAGGCGGTGTTCTTGGGTCAGCACGCGGGCGGCGAGGCTGTCCGGCGTGTCTTCGGGCAGGATCGGGACAAGCGCTTGGCCAAGGATGGGGCCATCGTCGAGGATTGGTGTGACTTCGTGGACGGTGCAGCCTGCCTGAGTGTCGCCCGCATCCAAGGCGCGTTGGTGGGTGTGCAGACCAGGGTAGAGTGGCAAGAGCGACGGGTGAATATTCAGCATCCGCCCGGTGAAGCGGTTGACGAAATCCGGCGTCAGCACGCGCATGAAGCCCGCGAGGCACAGGATATCGGGCTTTGCGGCAAGGATATGGGTCAGTAGGGCGGCTTCAAAAGCCGCGCGGTCGCGGCCAAAGGGACGATGATCGACGGCGGCGGTCAGCACCCCTGCGGCGGCGGCTTTCGCCAAGCCGCTGGTGCTGGGGTCGTTGGAGGCCACGAGCACGGCTTCCGCCGGGTGATCGCCGCCGCCCATATCGCGCAGAAGTGCGAGCATGTTGGAGCCGCCACCGGAAATCAGGATGGCGACGCGCTTTTTCACAACAGGTTGCCCTTGTAGATCACGCCCTCACCTTCGACCACGTGGCCAAGGGGGATGACGGTTTCGCCCGCCTCAGCCAGCAGGGCGGTCAGCGCCTCGGCCCGGTCTGCGGCGACGACAAGGATCATGCCGATGCCGCAGTTGAAGGTTTTCAGAAGTTCAGGCTGCGCCATGTTGGCTTGCGTTGCCATCCAGCGGAACACCGGGGGGAGTTGCCATGCGGACAGGTCAATCTCGCAGGCCAGCCCTTCGGGCAGGACGCGGGGCGGGTTTTCGGTCAAGCCCCCGCCGGTGATATGGGCCAGCGCATGCACGCCGCCCGCGCGGATCGCGGCCAGCGCCTGCTTGACGTAAAGGCGGGTGGGGGCGAGCAACGCCTCACCCAAGGTGCCTTCGGCAAAGGGGCACGCGGCGTCCCAGCCAAGGCCGGAGAGTTCAACCACCTTGCGCACGAAGCTGTAGCCGTTCGAATGCACGCCATTGGAGGCGAGGCCCAAAAGGACATCCCCCGACTGCACACCCGCAGGCAGGTCCGCGCCCCGTTCCATCGCGCCGACGGCGAAACCGGCAAGGTCGAAGTCGCCCTTGTGATACATCCCCGGCATTTCCGCCGTCTCGCCGCCGATCAGGGCGCAGCCGGATTGTTCGCATCCCAAGGCGATGCCTTCGATGATGCGGGCGGCTTGGTCCACATCCAGCTTGCCGGTGGCGAAATAGTCCAGAAACAGCAGCGGCTCCGCGCCTTGGCAGACCAGATCGTTGACGCACATGGCAACAAGGTCGATCCCGATGGTGTCGACATTACCGGTGTCGATGGCGATGCGCAGCTTGGTGCCGACGCCATCGGTGGCGGCGACGAGGATGGGATCGCTGTAGCCCGCCGCTTTCAGGTCAAACAGCGCGCCAAAGCCGCCCAAGCCGGACATGGACCCGGCCCGCGTGGTGCGCTTGGCGGCGGGTTTGATCCGTTCGACCAGCGCGTTGCCTGCGTCGATGTCCACGCCTGCCTGCGCATAGGTAAGGCCATTCGTCATGGGAAAAGCTCCGCCGCTGGGTCTGGTTTGGGCGCGGCATATACCAGCCATGGCGCTATCGCAACGGCGGATGGCGCGGCAAAAGCGGTTGACGCTTTCGCGCCTGCCGCTTAGGCAAAGGGCGGGGGGCTGTAGCTCAATGGTTAGAGCCGGGCGCTCATAACGCCTTGGTTGGGGGTTCGAGTCCCTCCGGCCCTACCAAACCGACGTAAATGATTGATTTCATTTGCCTCAAGCAGCCCCTCGATGGGTCATGTTTGATCTATGACGCTTGGAGACGCGTGAATTTGACGGTATCGCTGACGGTATCGCTGATTCACAGGATACCGTCAAAGATGGCCCTGAAAGAAATTTCAAAACGTTCTGGCAAATCAGACACAAAACCCAACACTATCACGGATGGAAATGGGTTATCTTTTCTTGCAACACTGAGCGGTTTTAAGTTGTGGGGGGATTGACTATCGGAACAGTGGGAAGTGAAAGGGAACTCTTATGAACAAGAAGATAGTGCATCCTGAATTTGCCGAACGGATGGGACAGGCTTGCGAAGGCAATCCGAACATTCCATCAAAGAACTACGGTCGATTGCTCTGGTTCAAGGAACAACTGGAAACGCGCTTCGGCACCGTGGTCACGCAAGAGACGGTTCGGAAGTGGTTCGCCGGGGAAGTGTATCCTCGGAAGCAAAAGTTGATCCAGATCGCACAGATCATGCAAGTTGACGACGCTTGGCTTGCTCTTGGTCGCGCGAACGCGGTGCCCGAGAAGGAGCGGAAGGTTCAGAACGCCGCTGCCTCTGGGGTGGTCAACCTGATCGCCGGTCTGATCCAGATTTGCGGTGGAACGCCGTCCTTCCCTGACAAGCCGGGAAAGGTCGATCTGAACGCGATCATCAAGGGTGCGCTCTACAGCTTCAACATCACCACCGGGGTCGAGAAGGATGGTGAAGTTCGTTTCGCCGTGCCGGTCGATGCTCGGGAAGCGGTGGTGCTTGGGGTGATCTACCTTGGCGATCTGAATTTTCAGGTGTTCGAACTGGACTGGTCTACCATCGAGTCGGTCGGTGAGCGGAAGTCTGGGCACTGGATCGTGAAACTCTCGGACGCTGATTGGCGGCGGGTGACGACGTTTGCCGAACGGTTGTGAGTCTATGTTCTGGCGAACAGTTACTTTATCGTATTCGACTTAATGCTTCTCAGATTGACATTATCCGATTGCCGTTATTTCATACATCACCGGGTTGACATTAAAAGCTATATCGCCTCATCCGGCCCTACCACCTGCCGCGTGCCTTCGCGGGCTGAGATATAGACCGCTGACCCGATCAGGATGCAGACGCCAAGGATGGTCCAGCCATCGGGCAGATCGCCGAAGAACCACCAGCCCAAGACCGTGGCCATGACGATCTCGGTATAGGCCAAGGGCGCGAGGAGTGAGGCTTCGGCGTTTTCATAGGCGCGGGTGATCAGCAGGTGGCCCAAGGTGGCGATGCTGCCGACAAGCGCAAATTGCGCCCATTGCCAAAGGCTTGGCGCTTGCCAGACGAAGATCACGCCTGCGGTGGTGAGGATGGCCCCCATCAGACTGGTGTGGAACATCGTCACCACCGGGGTGGTGCGGCCTTTCATCAATCGCGTCACCAGCATGTAGCAGCCAAGGCTGATGCCCGATCCCAAGGCGAGCCATGATCCGGGGCCAAAGGCCGACAGGCCGGGGCGCAGGATGATCAGCGTGCCGACAAAGCCCACGGCGACGGCGGCCCAGCGGTTGAGGCCGACCCGCTCTTTCAGGATCAAAGGCGAAAGCGCCGTGACGATCAGCGGTTGAACGAAAAAAATTGCCAAAGCATCGGCGATGGCCATGGTTTTCAGTGACCAGAAGAACAGGAAGGTCGCAGCGATCAGAAAGCCTGCGCGCAACAGGTGCCACTGCGGGCGGTCCGGGATCAGGCTGCGCGCGCCGCCCTCGGCCAGCACAAAGGGCAAGGTGAGGACCACGCCAAAGGCCATGCGCGCCCAGACGATCATCAGGATCGGCACGCCCGCCTGACCCAGATACTTCGCCACCACATCAAGAAACGGCAACAGCGCCATCGCGGCGATCAGCATCAGCACGCCTTTCAGCGGCGATGTCGGGGGGTGGGTCTGGCCTGTCATGGGCAGGGCTTAGCTGCCCCCCTGCCCCCCTGCCCGCCTGTTCGCGGCATCGGGCGTCGGGCGTGGCACCTGCGCGGTGATCCAATCGCGAAAGGCCGCAAAGCTGGGGCGCGGCGGGGTGTCCTTTGGCCATGTCAGGTAATAGCTGCCTGCCGACCGTTCCGCCGCGCCGATGGCTTTTAGTCGCCCAGAACGCAGGTCGTCGGCGATCAGGAAACCGGGGAGCAGCGCCACACCAAGGCCGTGGATGGCCCCCTGTTGCATGGTGGCGAATTGGTCAAACAACATACCGCGCGGGCGTTGCCCCGGCAGCCCTTGGGCGGCGAACCAGCGGCCCCAATCGCCCGTGCGGCTGTCGATCATCAGAAGCGGTTGATCCAGCAGCGTTTTTGCCTGCACCGGACCATTGGGCAAAAGGCCGGGGGCGGCGACGGGGATCACCTCTTCCTCCATCAACAAGAGATGGTCCGCCCCCGGCCAATCGGGGCGACCGTAGTGGATGGCGGCATCAAACCCCTCGGCCGCCAGATCAAAGGGGCGCAAGCGGGTGGACAGAGTCAGCGCCACACCGGGATGCGCCGCGCGAAAGCTGGGCAAGCGCGGGGCCAGCCAATGCATGCCAAAGGCGGGCAGAATCGCCAGTGTCAGACTGCCCCCGCCGGGAGAGCCGCGCAGCCGCGACGAGGCGGCAGACAGGGTTTCCAACGCCCGCCGCACTTGGGCGATGTAATCCCGCGCCGCAGGGGTCAGGCGCAGACGCTGGCGGTCCCGGATGGCAAGGGTGACACCCAACTGCCCTTCGGCCTCTTTCACGGCGCGGCTGATGGCACCGGGGGTCAGGTTTAATTCTGTGGCCGCAGCGGTGACGGTGCCCAGACGATCCAACGCCTCAAGCGCCAACAGCGACGCGGTGGAGGGGAAATGGCGGCGCGGGGCCAGCATGTGCGTAAACCTCAACAAGTCATCATAAGGTTTCGATAGATCATCACATGATTTCGGGCAATAGAGGGCGCAAGATATGCCTCACGCATCACAGGGGATGGGACCATGAGCCTTGACGCACCGAAACTGAAGTCCAAGGACAAGCCGGATCTGGGCAGCTTTGATTGGGAAGACCCCTTCCGCCTGAACGATCAGTTGACCGAAGAAGAGCGGATGCTGCGCGACGCCGCCCGCGCCTACGCGCAGGAAAAGCTGCAACCGCGCGTGGTCAAGGCCTATGAGACCGAACAGACCGATCCTGAGATTTTCCGCGAAATGGGGGCGATGGGGCTGCTCGGTGTGACGGTGCCGGAGGAATACGGCGGGCTGGGGGCCTCTTACGTCGCTTACGGTCTGATCGCGCGTGAGGTGGAGCGCGTCGATTCGGGTTACCGTTCGATGATGTCGGTGCAATCCTCGCTCGTGATGTATCCGATCTATGCTTACGGCACGGAATCGCAGCGGGCGAAGTTTCTGCCAAAGCTGGCGAGCGGCGAATGGATCGGATGTTTTGGTCTGACTGAACCCGACGCCGGGTCTGATCCGGCGGGCATGAAGACCGTGGCCAAGAAAACCGCGAATGGCTACGTGCTGAACGGCGCGAAGATGTGGATTTCCAACGCGCCGATTGCCGATGTCTTTGTGGTCTGGGCCAAGTCCGAGGCGCATGGCGGCAAGATCAAGGGTTTCGTGCTGGAAAAGGGCATGACGGGCCTTTCTGCGCCGAAGGTCGGCGGGAAACTGTCGCTTCGTGCCTCGATCACCGGCGAGATCGTGATGAAGGATGTGGAAGTGGGCGAAGATGCCCTGCTGCCGAACGTTGAGGGTCTGAAAGGCCCCTTCGGCTGTCTGAACCGCGCGCGTTACGGCATTTCCTGGGGCGTGATGGGGGCGGCAGAGTTCTGCATGCATGCCGCGCGGCAATATGGGCTGGACCGCAAGCAATTCGGCAAACCGCTGGCCGGGACGCAGCTTTATCAGTTGAAGCTGGCCAATATGATGACCGAGATTGCCTTGGGCTTGCAGGCCTCGCTCCGTGTCGGGCGGCTGATGGATGAGGCGAATGCCGCACCTGAGATGATTTCGATCATCAAGCGCAACAACTGCGGCAAGGCGTTGGATGCGGCCCGCTGGGCGCGCGACATGCACGGCGGCAACGGCATCCAGCAGGATTTTCAGGTGATGCGCCATATGGTGAACCTTGAAACGGTGAACACCTATGAAGGCACCCATGACGTGCACGCGCTGATCCTTGGGCGGGCGATCACGGGCGTGCAGGCGTTTTTCTGAGCGGGTTCGCGCGGACGCATCAAGACACCCTCGCCCGACGGCGGGGGTGTTTTCGTTTTTGCACTAGAGTGGCCGAGAGGACCGACGCGGGAATGTCCAGTGGACATTCCCGCCGGTCCGATTGCGGCTGAGGCAACGAAGCCGCAAGGGGCGGTCAGCAGGCTGGACAATTGGAGCACGGGGCGCGCCCGACCGGGTGGGCGCGTCTTCGCGCCCGCCAAAGGGCGGGCGGGCGCGGCCCGTGCTGGGGCAGCACGGGCGGGCATGGGGCCAAGGTTGCGCTTCGCGCGGGTCACTTGCCCCGCGCGACTGACCCCCAAGCGACCTCGACCGCAACGTTTTCCCCCTTTTCCTCGCCCCGCCTTCCCCTATCCTGCCGCCGATGAAACAGACCCGCACCCCGGCCCGTTTGGGCGATGTCTCTTACTGGTATGTCGATATCGGCATGCCCTCCCCCCGCCCACCGCTTTCGGGCGACACCACGGCAGATGTCTGCATCATCGGCGCGGGCTACTCGGGCCTTTGGTCAGCCTGGTACCTGAAACAAGCCGCACCCCATCTGCGCATCACGGTCGTGGAAAAGCGCTTTGCGGGATATGGCGCGTCGGGTCGCAATGGCGGCTGGCTGTCGGGTGGCTTTGCGTGGAACCACAGCCGCTACGCCGCGCATGCCGGGGTCGAACCCGTCAAGGACATGGTCCGCGCCATGAACGCCACCGTGGATGAGGTGATCCGTGTGGCCGAGGCGACCGGCATCGACGCCGACATCCACCGCACGGATGAGCTGATGGTCGCCACCACCCCCGCCCAACTGCACCGCGCAAAAGCCGAGGTCGCGCATCGCCACCACTGGGCCGAAACCCGCGTCCGCATGATCGACGGCGCGGAACTGGCGCAGCGTATCCACATTCCCAACTCCATCGGCGCGATGGTGGTTGACGGTGTGGCACGCGTGCAACCGGCGAAACTGGTGCGCGGTCTGGCGTCGGCGGTGGAACGGCTGGGCGTCACGATTGCCGAGGGCACCACGGTTCTGGCGATCGCCCCCGGCTTGGTCGAAACCGACCATGGCACGATCCGCGCCCGCCATATCCTGCGCTGCACCGAAGGCTTCACCGCCACCCTGCCGGGTTTGCGGCGCGACTGGCTGCCGATGAATTCCGCCCAGATCGTCACCGACCCGCTGCCAGCAGAGGTCTGGGACAAGATCGGCTGGCAAGACGCGGAAATCATTGGCGATTTTGCCAATGCCTATTGCTATTGCCAACGCACTCGCGACGGTCGCATCGCCGTCGGCGCACGCGGCACGCCCTACAAGTTCGGCTCACAGATCGACATGGACGGCGCACCAGATGCCGCCACCATCGCCCGCCTGACCGCCATCTTGACCCGCCACTTCCCGGCAGCGGCAGATATTGGCATCGCGCATGGCTGGTGCGGCGTGCTGGGTGTGCCGCGCGACTGGTGCGCGACCGTGGGGCTTGATCCGGCCACCGGCATGGGCTGGGCGGGCGGCTATGTCGGGGGCGGCGTCTCGACCTCGAACCTCGCCGGACGAACCCTCGCCGATCTGGTGCTTGGGCGCGACACGGCGCTGACGCGCCTGCCTTGGGTCAATCACCGCGTGCGGAAATGGGAGCCGGAACCGTTGCGCTGGCTGGGCGTCCACGGGCTTTATGCCACGCTGGTGGCGGCGGACCGGCGCGAGGCGGCGTCAAATGGCCCACCATCACGCCTTGCGCGCTTGGCAAACCGGGTGATGGGGCGCTGATCCCCCTTGCCCCGCAGGCGCGGCGCAGGTCAGATGCGCGCGCAACGCGGGGGATGTCATGGCCGCAGTGATCTTTGACCTTGATGGCACGCTGGTGGACAGCGCCGCCGATATTCATGCGGCGGTGAACCTGCTGCTGACCGAAGAAGGCCACCCCGGCCTGACCCGCGCGCAGGTGACCGCGATGGTCGGAGCCGGCGTCGGCGTCCTTCTGGACCGTGTGATCGCCGCGACCGGGCTGAACCCCGCCGGGCGAGACCGACTGCTGACCCGGTTCATGCTGATCTATGAACAGGGCAGCGCCAACCTGACCCAGCCCTATCCGGGTGTCTCAGCGGCGCTTGCAGACCTCTCCCGCGCAGGGCTGACGCTGGGTCTGTGCACCAACAAACCGCTACGCCCAACCTTGGCGATCCTGACCGCCTTGGGATGGCAGGACCATTTCGCCAGCGTGATCTGCGGCGACAGCCTGCCCACGCGCAAACCCGATCCGGCCATGCTGCATGCCTGCGTCGCAGGTGTGGGCGGCGGGCCGGTGCTGTTTGTCGGGGACAGCGAGGTGGATGCGGAAACCGCCCATGCGGCAGGGGTGGGATTCTTGCTGTTCACCGAAGGCTATCGCAAGTCGCCGGTTTCGGCCTTGAACCCTTTGGCGAGTTTCAACGGCTACGCCGGCCTGCCCGCCTTGGTCGCGCGGTGTATGGCGTAAGGGGGCGCTCGCGCCCCCTCTGGGCCTTTGGCCCATTCACCCCCTGAGGATATTTATCGCAGAGAAGACCGGGGCTTGATAACGGGGGCTTAGAGAAGGGTGACGTGCAGGCCATCGGGACCGGTCAGGGTGGCGCTGCGGCCGGTGCCCAGCACGCGCAAGCCGCGCCAGAGCGGGGCTGCCGACAGGCTGGCCGCGTCATGGCCGGGGGGGGCGTAAAGTTCGATCACGCTTTGACCCGCGGACAGGAAGCGCACGGCAATGGTGCCCTCGGCCCGGATCAGGTCAAAGGCGGCGACGGGTTTGGCGCCCAGATCGGTGAAGAACGCGGCACTGGCAGCGATGTCGGTACAAGGAATGCCGATGTGGTCATGGCCGGGACGATGCGGTGCTGCCGCAGTGCCACGCTTGGCGCAAAGCTCGATCCGCGCGCCCTCTGGCCCTTGCAGGAAGGCGTAGCGCACACCATGCGCCCAGAATTCGGCGATTTCCTTGGGACCGTCGGGGGTGGTCTCTTCCAGCACCGCCCCATGGGCCAAGAACCCTGCAAGGGCGGCGTCGGTGTCATTCACCGCCAAAGCCAGATGGTCAATCCCGCCATGCCCGCGCGGGCCATCCGCCTGCACAAGCGCGATGCGCTGGTCGTTCAGGCGCAGCAGATCACCATCGCGGGCAAAGCCGAACACGTCGCGCAGCAGCTTTTCGGCCCCGGCAAGGTCTTGCACGGCAAGTTCGGGGACGATCTCTTTCATGCGGCCTCCTGCGGGATGATTGCACCTTTTGTCGTGGCCAATCTGCGTCCGCCCGTCTGTCGCATGCCCCGCAAGGGGGATCAACCTGACTTTCGCGTGCGGATGGGCGCCAGACGGGCGCTTGGCGTCATTCCGCGGGATGCGCCTCTGCGACCGGGGTTTCGGGGGCGGCACTCATCCGCGTGCGGCTGATGACAGTGTAAAAGGCCGGGACGACGAACAGGGTGAACATCGTGCCAACGGTGATGCCAGAAAAGATCACCAGACCGACCGAATAGCGCGCCGCCGCCCCGGCCCCGCTGGCGATGATCAGGGGGATCACACCAAGCGCCATCGCGGCGGTGGTCATCAGGATCGGGCGCAGGCGCACCTTGGCGGCGATGATGATGCCCTCACGCGCCGAAAGCCCCCGCTCGCGCCGTTGCTGGTTGGCGAATTCCACCATCAGGATGCCGTGCTTGGTGATCAGGCCGATCAGCGTGATCAGACCCACCTGCGTGTAGATGTTCAGACTGCCAAGCCCGAGGTTCAGCGGCACCAGCGCGCCGAAGATCGACAAGGGCACCGTCATCAGGATGATGAAGGGATCGCGGAAGCTTTCGAACTGCGCCGCCAGCACAAGGTAGATCACGATCACCGCCAGCGCGAATGCCAGCAGGATCGTGTTGCCCTCAGTCACCTCAAGCCGGCTTTGACCGGAATAATCGACAAAGAAGCCGTCTGGCAGCAGCGGGCGGGCGATTTCCTCAAGCTTGGCCAGACCATCGCCAGTGGACACCCCCGGCAAGGGCAGCGCCGACAAGGTGGTGGAATTGAGCTGGTTGAACTGCTCAATCGCCGACGGCGACACCTGCGTTTCGATGCTGACCACGGCGGACAGTGGCACCATCTGGCCCGTGGTCGCCCGGATGTAGAATTGCGCCAGCTTTTCGGGATTGTCGCGATAGGTTTCGGGCACCTGAAGGATGACGTCGTAACTGTTGGAATCGCGGTCAAATTGCGCCACGGCCCCGCCACCGACCAAGAGGCCCAGCGTCGTGCCGATGTCGCGCGCGGGCAGGTTCAGCGCCGCCGCGCGTTCGCGGTCGATGCGGATGCGCACCTGCGGCGCGTTATAGGCCAGCGAGTTTTGCACGATGATGAACCGGCCCGAGGCTTGGGCTTTCTGCCGGATTTCCTCGGCCACCTCATAGATGCGCGACGGATCGCCGGTGGATTGCAGGACCATGCTGATCGGCAGACCGCCGCCCGCACCCGGCAGCGATGGCGGCGCAAAGACAAAGGCCTGCACGCCCGTGACCGGGGAGAGGCGGCCTTGCAGATCGGCCTGTATTTCCTTTTGCGACCGTGTGCGTTCCGACCAATCCTTGAACGCCCACAGGGCGATGGCCGAATTGGTGGACCCGCCAAAGCCGGTGATCGAGAAATTGGCGTCGAGTTCCGGCAAGTCCTTGGTCAATTCGCGCATCTGATCGACATAAGTTCGGGTATAGGCGCTGGTCGCATAGGGCGGCGCGCTGACAAAGGAGAACAACGCGCCGGAATCTTCCTCGGGTGCCAGTTCGGAGGAGGTGTTCAGAAACAAGAACCCGCTCAGCCCCATCAGAACCGCGACCACGAGAAAGGTCACCGGGCGATAGTTCAGCGACCCTGACACCCGGCGTTCATACCAATTCGCCAGCCGCTCAAAACTGCGGTCCACCACCTGTTGAAAGCGCGAATGATTGCCCCGCGTCAGCAGGCGCGCGGCCATCATCGGGGTGATCGTGACGGCAACGATGCCAGAGATGATCACCGACCCCGCCAAAGTCACGGCAAATTCGCGGAACAGTGCCCCCGTCAGACCGCCGGTAAAGGCCAAGGGCGCAAAGACGGCGGCCAAGGTGATGGTCATGGCGACGACGGGGCCGAAGATTTCCTTCATGCCGATAAAGGCGGCTTGGATCGGGCGGAAACCTTCCTCGATATGGCGGTGGATGTTTTCGACGACCACGATGGCGTCATCGACCACCAGACCAATGGCCAGGACCATGGCCAAGAGCGACAGAAGGTTGATCGAATAGCCAAAGAGATAAAGGATGAAACACACACCCAAGAGCGACAGCGGGATCGTCACCACGGGCATCAAGACCGACCGGAACGAGCCTAGGAACAGCAGGATGATAACGATAACAATCGCCACAGCCTCGGCAATCGTCTTGAACACCTCGTCGATCGAGGCGCTGATCTGTTCGGTGCTGTCATACATCAAGGACAGCTTCATCCCCTGCGGCAGGCTGGCCTGAATCAGCGGCAGTTCCGCCAGAACGGCGGCGGACATGTCCAAGGGGTTGGCCCCCGGCGTGGGGAAGATGCCGATGAAGGTGCCGGGTTCCCCGTTGAAATTCACGATGGTGTCGCTGCTGGCCGCCGCCAGTTCCACCCGCGCCACATCGCCCAACCGCACCACGGCATCGCCATCGGCGCGGACGGGCAGGGCTGCAAAGGCCTCAGGCGTGCGCAGGGTGGTGTCCATGGTGATGGAGTATGAGACGTATTCGCCCTTGGTCTTGCCGGGGGCGGCAAGGAAGTTTGCCGCATTGATCGCGCCCAACACCTCGGGTGCTGTCACGCCACGCCCTGCCAGTTTGATCGGGTCGATCCAGACCCGCATCGCATAGGTCGCCCCGCCCAGCACCTGTATTTCGGCCACGCCGGGAATGGTGGACATGCGCGGACGGATCACGCGCTGGATGTATTCGGTGACCTGCTCGGCGGTCATCTGCGGGTTCTGCATCGCCAGATACATGGTGGCAAAGGTCATGCCCGTGCCTTTGACGATGGTGGGGTCCTCGGCCTCGGACGGCAACTGGCTGCGGACCTGCTGGACCTTCGACATCACCTCGGTCAGCGCGACATCGGGATTGGACCCCAGCCGCATGTTCACAGTGACAACCGAAGCCGAAGGGCGCGAGCTGGAGGTGATGTAATCCACGTTTTCCGTGGTGGCGATGGCGGCAGAGATCGGCGCGGTGATAAACCCCTGGATCAGGTCAGGTGCCGCACCGGGATAGACCGTGGTGACGGTGATCACGGTTTCCTGCACCTCGGGGTATTGGCGGACGGGCAGGTTGAAGAGGCCCTGAAGCCCCAGCAAAAGGATGAGCAGGCCCAACACCGTGGACAGGACCGGACGCTGGATAAAGAGGGTTGAGGGACTCATTCCGTGGCCCCCTCAACCGCTGGGCCGGTCATGGCGGCGGCGGGGTTGACGTCATTGTTGACGATGGCGGGCTGGCCGTTGGACAGGCGGTTTTGTCCGGCGCTGACCACCTGCGCGCCGGGGTCTATCCCCGACACCTCAACCAGTCCCCCGGTGCGGCGTCCGGTTTTGACGAACACTTGCCGCACCTCAAGCTGCGGTCCTGCGGCGGCGGGTGCGGCGCCCTCGGCGGGGGCGGCATCCCCTGCGGCGGGCGCTGCGGCAGCGGGCGAATCCGCCTTGGGCTGCACCAGATAGACGAAATCGCCGTAAAGGCTGTTCGAGATCGCCGTTTGCGGCAAAGAGATCACGCCCTCTTCGGTTGGCAGGATCACGTCGATCCGCACGAATTGCCCCGGTGCGATGCGCCCGCCCGCATTGGGCACCGATCCGCGCAGCGCAACCAGACGGGTCGCGGGTTCGATGCGCGGATCAATCCCGGTCAACTCGCCAAAGAAAGGCTTCTCCTCGCCGTCGATATGCACGGCGATCTTCTGGCCCACGCGCAAATCGGACAGGCTTTGTTCCGGCAGGCTGAAATCGACACGCAATTCCGAACTGTCCTGCAAGGTGGCGATGATCGTGCCGGGGGCGACATACTGGCCGGGATCAACGCGCGTCAGGCCCACCACCCCGTCAAAGGGCGCGGTCAGTTGGCGCTGCGCCAGAACCGCCTCGGCCCGGGCAAGCTGGGCTGCGGCGGAACGCGCGGTGCTGGCGGATTGATCAAGGGCAGCCCCCGCAGCCACACCCCGCCCCGCCAATTCCCGCGCGCGGGTCAGGTCGGTCTGGGTCTGTTCATAAACGCTGCGGGCGGCAGAGACATCGGCCTGTTGCACCACATCGTCCAGCAGCAAAAGCACATCCCCCGCCTTGACATAGGCACCGGGCTTGAAGCGGATTTCCTTGACCACGCCAGAAGTTTCGACCGTCAGTTCCACCCCGCGCGCGGCGTTGACGGTGCCAATCGCCTCGATCACCGGGGTCCAGGGACCGGCCTTGGCCTCAACCGTGGACACTGTCGCGGGGGGCGCGGTCATGCCCGCAAAGAACTGCGCGATCATCTTGTCGCGAAAGAGGTTGAAGCCCACAAGGCCCCCGCCCACCAGACCCAAAAGAATGATGGCGATGATGAAACGCTTGACCATGCGGCAACCCCGACGTTGAAAATGCTGTCTGACGCACCCAAAGGTTGCACGCCGACCTGTTCCTGCATTCACCCAAAAGGCCGCCGAGTCAAGGATTTGGCTGCATTTGTGCGGTCAGGGGCGGCACTGTGGCGCGCAACCGCGCACCGCCCCGGATCAGCCCGCGACGGGCGTCCAGATCACATCGTCGATGCGCGGCGCGCCGGTGGCCAGCATGACCAGACGGTCGAACCCCAGCGCAATCCCGCTGGCCGGGGGCATCAGGGCCAAGGCGGCAAGGAAATCTTCATCCAAGGGATACCGCTCGGCGTAGACCCGTTCCTTTTCATCCATCTCGGCGGCAAAGCGGCGGCGCTGTTCGGCGGGGTTGGTCAATTCGCCAAACCCGTTGGCAAGTTCGACGCCGCAGGCATAAAGCTCAAACCGTTCGGCCACGCGCGGATCATCAGCGGCGGGACGGGCAAGGGCCGCCTCAGCCACCGGATAGCGGTCAAGGATGGTGGCGCGGCCATGGCCCAAATGGGGTTCCACCTTTGCCACCAAGACGCGGGACAGCAGGTCAGACCACGTGTCATCCTCGGCCACCCTGAGGCCCGCATAGCCCACCTGCCCGGCCAAGGCATCGCGGTCTGTGGTGCCATCGGCGTTGATCGTGGCCAGAAGGTCGATCCCGGCATGACGACCAAAGGCATCGGCCACGCTCAGGCGTTCGGGTTCGGCAAAGGGGTCACAGGTGCGGTCGCGAAAGCGCAAGGTCGACGCCCCCGCCTGTTCGGCGGCAAGCCGCAGGAAATCGGCGCAATCGGCCATCAGGACGGTGTAGTCCTGCCCGACGCGATACCATTCCAGCATGGTGAATTCAGGGCTGTGCAAAGCCCCCCGTTCGCGGTTGCGCCAGACATGGGCAAAGGCCGCAATCCGGGTTTCCCCCGCCGCGAGCAGTTTTTTCATCGCAAACTCAGGGCTGGTGTGCAGATACATCGCCCGCCCCTGCCCGTCATTGCCGATGGCAGTGGTGGCAAAGCCGTGCAGATGCGCCTCATTGCCCGGACTGACCTGTAGGGCGGCGGTGTCCACCTCAAGGAACCCCTCCTCGGCCAGCCAGCCGCGAATCCCGGCCTGAATGCGGTTGCGGGCCAGCAAAAGCGGGCGGCGGTCGGCATGGGCGGCAGGCGTCCACCAAGCATCGGTCATGGGCTGCGTCCTTCATCGGGAGTGCTGCGGCTTTCGGTTTGAGATTTGCCGAAAGATGGGTTAGGTGCAGGCGCAATAGCCCGGTCCCCTTACGCGCCGGGCGTCAAAACCGCAAGGAACCGCCCGTGAAAGTCATCGCCTCCAGCCTTCGCAAGGGCAATGTCGTCGAACTCGACGGCAGGCTCTATGTTGTCCTCTCTGCCGAGAATTTCCACCCCGGCAAGGGCACGCCCACCACATCGGTCGACATGCGCCGCATCTCGGACGGGGTGAAGGTGTCGGAACGTTGGCGCACCACCGAACAGGTGGAAAAGGCGACCGTGGACGAACGCGAATATGACTTCCTTTATGAGGATGGCGAAGGCTTCCACTTCATGGAACCCACCAGCTATGAACAAC
This sequence comes from Rhodobacteraceae bacterium PARR1, assembly GCA_002256185.1. Taxonomy (GTDB): domain Bacteria; phylum Pseudomonadota; class Alphaproteobacteria; order Rhodobacterales; family Rhodobacteraceae; genus Paragemmobacter. The sequence continues at coordinate 19,474 of NKIT01000016.1, forward strand.
TGGCCGTGTCGCCGGATGTCGTGGGCGACAGCAAGGTTTACCTTGTCGAAGGGATGCGCTGCTACCTGAAAACCTTTGAAGGCGTGTGCATCGCCATCGAATTCCCGCAAAAGATCACCGTTGAGATTGCCGAGACTGAACCCGTGGTCAAAGGCCAGACCGCCTCTTCGTCCTACAAACCCGCGCTGACCGACCGTGGCCTGCGCGTGATGGTGCCGCCGCATATCGGCGTGGGCACGAAGATCGTCATCAACACTGACGACAACAGCTATCAGGGCCGCTCGCAAGAGTGAGCTTTGCCTGAACAGCGCCGCACAGGGCCGGGATCATCCCCGGCCCTTTTGCTTTGGCACCCCGTGCCAGATCATGCCGCAGGCACGCCGACCTTGGTTTTCGTCCGGCGCGGCGCGTGGCTGCCCAGCACGCGGATAAGGTCATCCTTGCGGAAGGGTTTGCCCAGATGCGCGGCAAAACCGGCGGCCATATAGTCGGCGATCTGATGCGTCATCGCGTTTGAGGTGATGGCAATGGCGGGCGGAACGCGCGCCCCCTGCGCCTCGGCCTTGGCGCGGATCAGTTGCAGGGCGGCAGGCCCGTCCAATCCGGGCATGGAAATGTCCAGACAGATCAGGTCAAACGCCCCCGGCTCCCACCGCGACAGCGCCTCGGCCCCGTCCTCGACCATGGTGACAGAGACGCCAAGCCGGTCCAGATAGCCTTGCAGCATGTGGCGGTTGATTTCGTTGTCATCGGCGGCAAGCACGCGCAGGCCGCGCAGGGCCGCAACATCAACGGCGGGGATGGCCTGCGGCGGGGCGGTCGCACCCGGCACGGCCACCACCGCCAGCGGCAAATGCACCGACACGACCGTGCCAGAGCCAAGGCTACTGTGCACCTCGATCCGGCCAGCCATCATTTCGACCAAGCGGGCGACGATGGACATGCCCAGACCGGTGCCACCATAGCGCCGCGTCGTTTGCGGATCGGCCTGTTCGAAGGGATTGAGCATCCGCGCAACCTGATCCTGCGTCATCCCGATCCCGGAATCGCGCACCGACAGAACCAAGGTATCGGACGCGCCCGACAGGGACAGGGTCAATCCGCCGATATGGGTGAATTTCAGCGCATTGGACAAAAGGTTGTGCAAAATCTGCGCAATGCGGTGCGGATCGCCCAGACGCAGCCCGACTGCCCCCGGCTGAACCTCAAGCCGGTAGTGCAGCCCCTTGCCCTCGGCCCTGAGTTCATAAAGCGCCGAGACATTGCGTGCGAGGTCGGCCGGGTCAAAGGCAACGGCTTCAAGTTCCAGTTTGCCCGCCTCGATCTTGGACATGTCCAGCAGGTCATTCAGGATGGTCAGCAGCGTTTCGCCAGACTGATGCACCGCGCGGGCCAAGGTCATTTGTTCGGGACGGTCCAGATTGTCCATCAGAAGTTCGGTCATCCCAAGGATACCCGCCAGCGGGGTCCGGATTTCGTGCCCCATATGGGCCAGAAACACCGATTTCGCGCGGCTGGCTTCTTCGGCGGCTTCGCGGGCGCGGTGCAGGTCGGTCACCTGCACATGCAGCCCCACCCGGCCGCCGTCCGGCAAGGGACGCTCTTCGATCCGCACCACGCGGCCATCGGTCAGGCGATGTTCGATACATTGCGCCGCCGCGCGATGCTGGGCCATGCGTTCGGCAAAGAATTCCTCTTCGCGTCCCACCGCCTCAAGGTAATCGCCGCGCTTGATGCAATGGCGGATGATGTCGGCAAAGCTGTTGCCGGGATGTGAGATCGCTTCATCCTCGGAATACAGGCGACGATACGCGGCGTTGACCATGACCAGACGGTCATCGGCATCATAAAGCACAAAGCCATCGCTGAGGCTTTCAATGGCCCCCAGCAGTTGCTGGCGGGCGGTGACCGCGAATTGTTCGGCCTGACGCAGACGGTCCTGTCGCGCATGGTTTGCGCTGACGTCTTCGATCAGGGTCCACAGGTAGTGGCGTTCTTCTTGGCTGCCCGGAAGACGCCTTGTCATCTGCGCCCCGGACAGTCGGGCCGCAAACCGCGTGCCATCATGGCGGATGCAATCCAGTTCCACAGGGCCAAAGCGCCCGGTGTCCTGAAGCTGCCGCCGCGCGATGTCTCGCACATCGTCAGCCTCGGGACCGATGATGCTGTCAGCAGGAATCCCCGAGATCTCGTTCCGGTCATATCCCGACATGGCCAGAAATGCCGGATTGGCATCAACAAGACGGCGCGATTGAACATCGGTCAACGTGATGCCGATGGGCGACAGATCATGCAGGGCCTGTTGCAAATTGGCATGATATTGCAAGGCCTTGGACGCTTGGACATGCGTTGTGACGTCGCGCAGCAAGAACAGATAGCCGCCCTGCCCGTCTTGCCGCGCCGCACCCGAGATTTCAAACCACGCCTCGGCCTTGGTGACCGGATCGGGAAAGGAATAGCGCAGGCCCGACGACCGCCCCGTGGCATCTATCTGCGCCATCGCACGGCGGCCCACGGCGGCCACGTCGGGCGAGAGGACATCTTCGATCAGGCGTCCCAGAAAGGCGGCGGGCGGCACCACCAGTGCCACGCCCGGCGGACAGTGAAAGCTGATGAACCGCCCCTCTGGATCGAATTCCATCAAGATGTCGGGCAGCGCCTCAAGTGTGGCGCGCAGCCGGTTGCCATCTGCCACCGCCCGCGTTGTCAGCGCCTCACGCAGGGCCGCACCCGGCCGATGGCGCAGAAAGGCCAGCCAGCATGACCCGCCCGGCCGGAGGGTCCAGTCCAATCGGCCCGCCACCCCGCGCAGATGCCCGGAAAACCGCGCCTCTTCGGCACCGCCCCCCAAAAGGCGCAGCGCATCGGTCAGGGCGTGCCGTTCAGCGCGCGGCATCAGTTCAAGCGCCAGCGTGCCCACCACGACCTCGCGCCCTGCCAAAGCGGCAAAGGCCGGGTTGACGCGCCGCACGTCCCCCTGCGCGCCAATCATCAGGCAGGGATCGGGGTGACACTCAAAGAAAGCCTGAAAGTCCGAGCGATGCATTCGAAGTTACACAGTGCTGATTACGCCTTTGGGTGCCGGGCAATCGTTAAAATAATGATCAAATTCTGTAACTAGCGCACAGTCGGGCTTAAAACGGTTAAGTTCCTTGCTATAGGCCAAAGCGACCGATGGCAAAAGGGCGATCCATTCCGATATTCAACCCTGATACGAAATTTCTTCCCGCCAATCACCTACAACTTTCCGCCATTTTCCATACTTAAGTATGGGTCCGAGGGAAGAAACCCACTTCTCCAACGCGCGGTTGCACGACGCTGGGGGTCTGGGCCACCGGCGCGCTTTGGCGCGGCCTGTCGGCGGGCGGGGACGGATCGACCGCGCCGCGGGCTGGCAGGGACAGGCGCAGGATGCGGTATTGACCGCCCTCTTGCAGTTTTGACAGGCGAAATGCGCCCTCTGTCTGGTCAAGGATCAGATCGAGCACGGCGTGCAATGCGGTGTCACGGGCCGTGCCTGTGACGGCCTCGGCCCTGACGTCCAGCCGGTCGCGCCCGCCCTGTCGCCAGACAAATCGGATCGTCGGGCTGTCGGTCCGGCCCGCGCCGTCGATCCACAACCGGCCAAGACGCCCATCCGTTGGCCCGTCCCTGTCGTTCGGGGTGGTGCGGCAAATCGGCAAGCGCCGCATCTGCGACGCCTCTTGCAGCGCAGCCCACCAACCATCAGGGGCCATGACCGCCAAAAGCGGTGCCTCGGGCATGGGCGCGTCCTGCCACCAGCCCTGCCCCTCCAGCACCGGATGATCCCAAGCCCCCCGCTGGGCAAGTCCCGCCAAGGCACGCCCCACCGCCGTCAGACGCGGTGGGCGATGGCGCAGATCGAAGGCCCCGCTTTCGTAAAACCCGGTCCGGTCGCACAAAAGCGAGTTCCAGTCATAGGCCCCGAACAGCGCCCAAGAGGTCACGGCGCGAACATCAATGTCTTCGCTCCGGGCTTGCCGGGCGGCGTTCCATGCCTCGATCAGCCAGCGCAACTGTTCTTCGCGGGTGCAGCCGTTGTGGTTTTCGGTGACCGCGATGGGCAGATGGTAACGGGCATGCAATTCGCGCAATCGGTGCAGCACGCCCAAGCGGGGATGCAGCGCGGGTTGATGCACGGCGGCGACATCGACGTAAACCTGCCGCCCATTGCCCCCGGCGCGCACATGCGGATGCGCCGTCAGATCGCTGTCCAGCCACCGGTCCGAAGTGAGGTAGTGATCCAGCCCAAGGATATCCGGCGGACAGGGGCGCTCAACCAGCGCCTGCAGGCGCTGTGCGGAAATCCCGGCGTTCAGCAATCTGGAATGGAACGGATGGTCCGCCTTCACCCGCCCGCAGAGCAGGTCAAACCCCAGAAAGCGGCGGATGTTCTCATGGTCTGCCTGTTGGGCCAGATCGGGTGAGGCAAAGCTGCGCCCGACATCTTCGGTCTGGATCAACCGCGCATCGGGGCGGTGCAGGCGGATTGCGGCCATGGCGGCGGCTGTCGCCTCGATCGCACCAAAGGTCAGGCGCAGAAAGGTCGCCTCGTCCCGCCCATGCGGGTGCCACAAGCCGTAAAGACCGGCGAACCGGGCGGTGGTGACGGGTTCATTGACCGGGGTGTAATCGCGCAGCCACGGATAGCGCCGCGCCACCGCCCCGGCATAGGCGGCAAAGGCGGGGGCGAAGCGCGGATCAAGCGGCGTCAGCCCCCCCGGCCCCCAGCCGTGATGCAATAGCCCTGCGATGGGGTCGATCCCCAAGGCCCGCGCACGGGCAAAGCGGCGGTCGGGCCAGCGGAAATCTGGCCGCCCGCTGGCCGCGATGGCCCCCCACAGCACCGGCATCCTGAGCCGCCTGATGCCAAGCGCTGCGATGCGGTCAAGATCGCGCGGCCGCCACGAATGACCCTGTTCGCGCAACTGGTCCCGTATGTGGCGGCCAATCTGCACATGGCTGCATTCGACACCGCCCCAAAGCGCCAGCCGCGCCGGGCTGTCACTCTCTGGCACTGCCCGTCATTTGCAGCGGTTCGCGCGCCGGGTGTCCTTTCCCACCCCGCACAGCGGTGTGACCTTGGCTGTGCTTGTCCTGCGCGTGGCGACCGGCCGCGCTGCGCGGACCCAAGGCCGCGTCGATCTTGGCAAAGGTCGTCAGCGCCTGCGCCGTGACCTGATCCATGTTGTAATAGCGATAGGTCGCCAACCGCCCGCAGAACCAGACATCCGGCGTCGCTTCGGCCAGCACCTGATAGCGCTTGTACAGCGCCTCATTCTCGGGGCGCGGCACCGGATAGTAGGGATCCCCCGTGTCCGAGGGGTATTCATAGGTCAGGCTGGTCTTGGGATGGATCTGCCCGGTCAGGTGCTTGTATTCGGTGACGCGGGTGTAATCCTCGGTCTGGGGATAGTTCACCACCGCCACCGGCTGCGCCCATTCCCGATCCTCGGTCACATGGTCAAAGCGCAAGGACCGATAGGGCAGTTTGCCAAAACGGAAGTCAAAGTATTCATCCACCGGCCCGGTAAAGACCACGCGCCGAAACCCGCCCTCGGCACGCAGATCGCGCCAATCCTCGCCCAACCTGAGGGAGATGTTGGGATGATCCAGCATCCGCTCAAACATCCGCGTATAGCCTTCGGCGGGCATTTTCTGGAAACTGTCGGTGAAATAGCGGTCGTCGCGGTTCGTGCGCGTCGGAATGCGCGCGGTCACGCCTTTTGACAGTTGCGACGGATCAAGACCCCATTGCTTGCGGGTGTAGCCTTGGAAGAACTTTTCATAAAGCTCACGCCCGATGGTGGCTATCACCACATCTTCGGAGGTTTCGATCCGGTCAGGCACCTCGCGCCGCGCGGCAAGGAATGCCTCCATTCCGGCGCTATCAAGATTCAAGCCATAAAGCCGGTTGATGGTGTTCAGATTGATCGGAATGGGCAAAAGCTGCCCGTCCACCTGCGCCAGCACACGGTGTTCGTAGTCGCGCCAAGTGGTGAATTGCGACAGATACTCCACCACCTGATCGGAATTGGTATGAAAGATATGCGGGCCATAGCGGTGTATCATCAGACCTGCGGCATCCTTGTGGTCAAAGGCATTGCCCGCCACATGGTCGCGCCGGTCGATCACCAGCACCGACTCTTCGCGTTGGGTGGCAAGGCGTTCAGCCACCACCGCCCCGGCAAACCCCGCACCGACGACAAGCCAGTCATACATTGCGGCTCTCCATCTCGGGCGATGCGGCCTCAACCCGGCGCAGGGCTGCCGACAGGTGCAAAGGCGGGGCAGATCGGCGGGCGGCGGCAAACAACTCGCGCCGCATCGCTGACCAAGTGCGGTCCCACGATCCGCGCGCAAGGCAGTCATCCACCGCCGCGCGCCATGCCGGGTCCGGGTGGACAAGGCTGGCCGACAACGCCTGCGCCATATCCGCTGCGCCCGCGATGCGGACAAGGGACAGCCCCCCCGCCCCGCCATAGCCCGCCACCACATCCGGCACGGCGGTCGAGGTGACGGGCAAACCCGCGGCAAGGAATTCCGGCGTCTTGGTCGGGCTGATGTAGCGGGTCGAGGCATCCAGCCGGAACGGCATCCAGCCTGCATCCCAGTTGGCCAGATAGGCAGGCAGATCGGCATAGGGCTTGGCGCCAAGCCAATGCAGATTGGGGCCATGCGGCAGGCTGGCGGGGTCGATCTTCACCACTGGCCCCAGCATGACAAAATGCACCTTGGGCAGGTCAAGCGCCGTCCGGGCGACAAGCTCTAGGTCCATCCGTTCGTCGATCACGCCGAAAAAGCCGATGCGCGGCCTGCCGATGGGGGCCTGATCCGCCGGATCGCGCTGCGCTTTGCGCGCTTGGCCGAAATGCGCGGCGTCAATGCTGGACGGAAAGCACAGCACATGCGCATGACGGCCCAGCTTTGCGTCATAGAGGCTTTGCCCGCCGGTAAAGACCACATCGACATGGTCAAACAGCCGCGCTTCGGCCTCAAGCAGCCCCGGTGGCGGGTCTTTGAAGGCCGAAAGCTCATCCATGCAGTCAAAGACGGTGGCATCGGCGTCCAGATGATCGCTGAAGGCCAGCGCCATCGGGGTGTAATACCACAAGAACCGCCGCTCTGCGGGGCGGCGCGCCAGAAAGCCATCCAGCAAACGCCGCTGCATCGCCACAGGCTCGGTCCCCGGCGGCAGGATCGGCGTGACGATGCGCACGCCCGACGGATCAAGCCGATGGCGCAAATGGGGGGTCACGTCCGGCTCGGTCAGCGGTTCTTCGAAATAGACCACGTCAAAGTCGCGTGCGGCGCGGGTCAAAAGATGCTGTGGACGCTGAAACACCAGATCCCAGCGCAGGTGGGAAAACACGATCAACACACGCAACGGCGCGCGGGTGGGCAAAAGGCGCGCAGTCGCGCGCCCGGGACCAGGGGTCTGGGCTGTCATCGGAGGGCTCCGGTCATGGATGGTCCCGCTTGCCGCCACGTCGGGGGCGCGGGCTGCATGGCAAACCGGTCAGGTTGGGCTTTGTTCCACCGTGGGCTGTGCAGGGCCTGCGGAACCCACCGCTGCAAGGCGGCAATCCGCCGAAACCGCATGTGCGCCCCGCTTGATCCAAGCCATCAGAGGGCTTGGGTTTTTCAACATCGGGTTTCCCTTTGTTTCCGCGCCCGCTACAGTTGTGATCGGTCGGTGTGAGGGGTTCAGGACATGGATGTAACGCGGCGCTTTGTGTTGATGGGACTGTCGGCTGGGGGGCTTTCGGCCTGTGTGGGCGGTGGTGGGGGCAGTGGTTCGGCGGCGGTGGCTGATCCCGGCTTGCGCCCGCAACCCAACGCGGGCTGGAGCGCATGGGTCGCGGATTTCATGCCGCGCGCCCAAGGGGCCGGGATTTCCCCCGCCGTGCTGGACCGCGCCTTTCGCAACGCAGGCTTTTTGCCCGGCGTGATCGACCGCGACCGCAACCAGACCGAATTCACCCGCACGCTTGAGGATTATCTGGCCATCGCGGCATCTGACCAGCGCATCGCGCTTGGTCGCGCGGCGATGGCGCGGCATGGCGGGGAATTGGCCGCCATTCAGGCCCGTTACGGGGTCGAGTCCGAGGTTGTCGCCGCCGTCTGGGGTCTGGAAAGCCAATATGGCACGCGGCGCGGCGACATTCCGGTGATGTCGGCGCTGTCCACGCTCGCCTATGAAGGGCGGCGCGGCGCGTTCTTTGAGGGGCAGTTGATCGCCGCGCTGAAGATCGTGCAGGCGGGCGATGTGGCCCCCGATGCGATGGTGGGCAGTTGGGCGGGCGCGATGGGGCACACCCAGTTCATCCCCACCTCATACCTGCAATTCGCCGTCGATTTCACCGGCGACGGGCGGCGCGACATCTGGGCCGAGGATCCGACCGATGCGCTGGCCTCCACCGCCGCATACCTCGCGCGGTCCGGCTGGCAGACAGGGCAGTTGTGGGGGGCAGAGGTGCAGTTGCCCCCCGGCTTTGATACCGGCCTGACGGGGCGCGAGGCGCGGCGTGCCAGCAGCGATTGGGCGGCAATGGGCGTGCGCGCGGCGGATGGCGGGCCTTTGCCTGATCACGGGCCGGGCGCGGTGGTGTTGCCGCAGGGGCCGATGGGTCCGGCCTTCATCCTATGGCGGAACTTCGGGGTGATCCTGCGCTACAACAACGCGTTGAATTACGGGATCGGGGTTGGCCACCTGTCAGACCGCCTGCGCGGCGGCGGGCCGATCCGCGCGGCTTTTCCGCCAGACGCGCAGGGCCTGACATTGGCCGACCGACAAGAGTTGCAACGCCGCCTGACAGCGGCGGGTTTCGACACCGACGGCAGCGATGGCGTGGTCGGTGGCAAGACGGTCGCCGCGATCAAGGCCTATGAGGGTGCGAATGGCCTGCCCGTCACGGGCGCGGCGACAGCGGCGTTGTTGGCGCGGTTGCGGTAGGGGATCGTCTTACCGATGGCCGAGGCTAACGCCGAGGTCACGCGGTGCAGCCAGCCAAGCATCCAGACGGGGGCCCCAAAGGCCCCCGGCCAGCGCCCGTCCCGCCCATGGCGGGCGCTTCTCGCCCGCCGGTCCGGGCGCTGGCCTATGTAGGAATTGCGGAACCCGAGAGCGGAGATTTGGTCATTGCGGGCAGGGAAAGGCAGTGCCTTTCCTTTTCCGCCCGATGCGGCGGAGCGGCATAGACAGGCCGCAACCACCGCACCCCATCGCCTAAAGCCAAAACGTCCAGACCCAGACCGCGCCAATGAGCACGGGCTGATGCCCCAGATAGACCCACAGGCTGTTGCGCCCCGGCAGGGCCAGCCAATCCCACAGGCTGCCCCGTGGCGCGGTGACGGCAGCGATGCGCGCCCAGAGGCCAGTCCGCACGGCCAACCGCCCCAGCGCAACCCCCGCCAGCACAGGCGCAAGCCATGGGAAGACCGGCACATAATCCACCGCCCAAACGGGCTGCGCCCCCAAGCCCAGAAACAGCAGCGGCGCGGCATCAAAGGCAGGGGAGGCCACGCTCTGGCCGATCCAGAACACGGCCACCGCCACGGCCAGTGTCACCGCCGAAGGAAGGCGCAGGAACAAAAGCCCCGCCAGCGTGCCAAAGGCGATCATGTGCAGGATGCCCCAGAACACATATTGGTCCCCCATCGCAAAGCGCGTGCCGATGGTCACCACCACCGCCGCCCCGGCAATGCGGGCCAAGCGCCGCGCCAGACGCTTTGGGACGATCCCCTGACCGTAAGCCAGATAGAGCCCCACCCCCGACAGGACCAGAAAGCTGGACGCCACCACCCGCGCCCAAAGAGGCCAGAACCCCTCTAGGATGACCGCGGGCGGCAGATAGCCGAACATCACCAGATCAAACACGAAATGGAATGTCGCCATCCCGATCAGCGCGACCGTCCGCGCCAGATCAAGCAGAACGGCACGCGGGGCCAAAGGGGCAGAGAGGCGGGACATGGAACGGCCTTTCAACAGGGCACCCCGTTTCTTCGCCAAAGCCCGCCGCGATGCAAGGGAAAGCGCCGCCGCGACGGATGCTGTCACAAACCGTTCAACGGCACTTTCAGCATCGGACGACCCGAGGCATCGGTCGGAATCTCGCCCGCCCGCATGTTGACCTGCAAGGACGGGATGATCAGCTTCGGCATGCCCAAGGTCTTGTCCCGCTCGGTCCGCAGCTTGACGAAGCCTTCGCGTGTTGAGCCGGGGCCGACATGGATATTGTGCGCGCGCTCATCCGCAACGGTCGTCTCCCAGCGGATGTCGCGCCCGTTCGGACCGTAATCGTGGCACATGAACAGACGCATCGCATCGGGCAAGGCCAAGACGCGCTGGATACTGTCATAAAGCTCTCCGGCATCCCCGCCCGGAAAATCCGCCCGCGCTGATCCGCCATCCGGCATGAACAGCGTGTCGCCCACAAAAGCCGCATCGCCGATCACATGGGTCATGCAAGCGGGCGTATGCCCCGGCGTGTGCAGCGTCACCGCCCGCATCGTGCCAATCTGGTAGCTGTCGCCATCGCGGAACAATGCATCGAACTGCGACCCATCCCGCTGGAATTCGGTGCCTTCGTTGAAAATCTTGCCAAAGGTGTCCTGCACGAGGGTGATCTTTTCGCCGATGCCGATCTTTCCGCCCAACTGCGCCTGGATATAGGGCGCGGCGGACAGGTGATCGGCGTGGACGTGGGTTTCGATCAACCACTCCACCCGCCAGCCCTGCGCGCGCACAAAGGCGATGATGGTGTCGGCATGGCCATAGGTGATCCGCCCCGCCGCGTAATCAATGTCCATCACGGAATCGATCACTGCACAGGCATCAGAGGCCGGATCACGCACCACATAGCTGATCGTGTTGGTGCCTGCGTCAAAAAAGCCATGCACCTGTGGTTTCAGGTCCATCTGAAGCGGAAGCGCCGTCATTGTCACAACTCCTTGCAGCCTGCGCCGATCCTAGCACGATCCGCCCTGCCGCCCAAACGCGGCCAATTGCGGCGCGGTGCCGCGCGCCAACACATTCACTTTTCAATATGCAGCCCAAACAGGCAGTGCAAGCCTGCGCTGCGCAAGGCTTCGCCCATGGGCGGTTGCTGACACGGCTGTGATCACCTTTGCGATTTACCCAAGGCGGGGCGCGGTTTAGGGAACGGGGCATGGATGTCATTTCACTTGTCGGCAGTGTGGCCGCTTTGTTCATCGTCATCAGCCTGACCGAGCCTTTGGCCGACAGGTTGCGCCTGCCCTATACGGTGGTGCTGGCCCTGTTCGGCACGCTGATCGGGTTGGTGCTGGCCTATCTTTCGCGCAACGTTGAGGTGCTGGCGACTTGGGCACCCGACTTGGTGATGACGGAATTTTCCATCCGCGCCAATGTGTTCTTGTATGTTCTTTTGCCGACCTTGCTGTTTCAGGTGGCGCTGGGGCTGAACCTGCGGCGGATGGCGGATGACTGGGTGCCGATCCTTGTCATGGCGGTGTTGGCCGTGGTGGTGGCGACCTTCGTGATCGGTCTGGCGCTGCGCCCCTTTACCGACCTGACCTTGGCCGCCTGCTTTCTGCTGGGCTCCATCGTCGCCACGACCGATCCGTCTGCGGTGGTGTCGGTGTTTCGCTCGATCTCCGCGCCACAACGCCTCACCCGGATTGTCGAGGGCGAAAGCCTGCTGAATGACGCCGCCGCCATCGCGCTGTTCGGATTCTTCCTGACCTTCGTGATGCTGGGCGTGCCGAACCCCACCCTGCGCGATGCGCTGGTGGGCTTTCCGGTGCTGATCGCGGGCGGGATCGTGACCGGGTTGATCCTCGGGCGGGGCTGGGTGGCGGTACTGGCATGGCTGGGGCGGTTTCCACTGGCGCAGGTGTCGTTCAGCGTGGCCCTGCCCTCCATCGCCTATCTGGTGGCGGATCATGGTCTGGGCGTGTCTGGCGTGACAGCCGTTGTCTCTGCCGGGATGGTGCTGAACCTGATGGGACCGGGGCGGATGTCGCCGCAGAACTGGACCAACCTGCGCGAGGTGTGGGATGTGCTGGCGCATTGGGCGGGGGCGCTGATCTTTCTTCTGGCCGCCGTGCTGGTACCGCGACTGATGGCGGATGTGCGGTTTTTCGACCTGTTCCTGATCATCGTGGTGGTGATTGCCGCCACAGGGGCACGGCTGTTCATCCTTTATGCCGTGCTGCCCGCCCTGACCGCGTGGAAGCTGTCGCCACGGGTGGACAAACCCTATCGCGTCGCGATGCTGTGGGGCGGCCTTCGGGGCGCAGTGACCTTGGCGCTGGCGCTGGCGGTGTCGGAAAACTTCCGCGTGCCCCCCGATGTGAAGCGCGAGGTGGGCATCCTCGCCACCGGCTTCACCCTGTTCACGCTGCTCGTGCAGGGCACGACCCTGCGCTGGGTCATCACGCTGTTGGGGCTGGACCGCCTGCCCCCCATCGACCGGGCGCTGTCCAATCAGGTGATCGCCGTCGCCTTGCAGACCGTGCGCGAAGAGGTGGCCGAAACCGCCCGCAGCCATGAGCTGACCCGCGACATCGTGCGGTCCGAGGCGAAACGTTTTGCCGAACGCCTCGACAGCGCGATGGAACGGGCCGAGGCCGCCGATGACATCCCCGACAAGGACCGCATCACCCTTGGCCTGATCGCGCTGGCGGGGCGAGAGCGGGACATGATTCTTGACGCCTTTCGCGAACGCCTGATCTCGGCGGGTCTGGCGGAACGGATGCTGTCGGATGCAGAACGGGTGATCGAACGCACGCGGCTTGGCGGGCGGGATGCTTATCGCGCGGCGGGGCGGCTGTCGCTGGCCCAAGGGCGCGGCTACCGTTTGGCAACCACCCTGCACAACCGTTTGCGCTGGTCGGGCACCTTGGCGCGGCTGACGGCGGACCGGTTTGAAATCGTGCTGACCCAGCGCCTGATCCTGCGCGACCTGCATCAGTATATCGACACCAAGATCCGCCGCATCCATGGCCGCCGCGTGACCGACCTGCTGCACGAATTGCTGAAACGTCGGGAAGAAGAGGCACAGACCGCGCTGGACGGTTTGCGCCTGCAATACCCCGGCTACGCCGAAGAGGTGGAGCGTCGGTTCCTGCGCCGAACCTCGCTGCGGCTGGAAGAGCGTGAATATGATGTGCTGCGCGCCGATGGGTTGATCGGACAGGAATTGCACAGCCGTTTGACGCAGGAACTGACCGACAAACGCCGCTTGGCCGAGGCGCGGCCGCCCCTTGACCTTGCGGTGCAGAAATCCGCGCTGGTGCGGCAATTTCCGCTGTTTTCCGATATGGATGACGACAGTTTGCATGCACTTTCAGCGGCGCTGCGCACGCGCTATGTCCAGCCCGGCGACATCCTGATGCGCAAGGGCGATCTGGCGCGGGAGGTGTGTTTCATCGCCTCGGGCGCGGTGGGCTTTGACACGGCGGGGTCCAAGGCCAAGCTGGGCCGGGGTGAGATGTTCGGGCAGCTTTCGATGCTGTCGCGCCGTACCCGCAAGACCCATGCCGTGGCCATCACCCATACCACGCTTTTGGTGCTGGATGAGACGCGGTTCCGCCGCCTGTTGCAACGCAACGCCACTCTGCGCGCCGCCGTGCTGGACAGTGCGGCACGGCGCGGGCTGGATGCCACGCTGTTGCAGATGTGACCGCTTAGCCCAGATAGGGCGCGATCAGCGGGTCCAGATCAACCCGTGCGGCCAATTTGGTGACCAGAAGATAAAGGCCGCCGAACTTGCGGTTCAGGAACAAAAGGTCTGGCGGTGGGACGTGCCACAGGTCACGGTCCAGCCCCAGCGCCATGCCCCGCTCACGCATCTCGGCCAAGAAATCCCTTCGGGCGAAGTCAAAGACCCCACCCTGCCGCAGGGGGGCAAAGCCGATCCGGGCCAGAGCCGCCACCTCGGCCCGGTTCTGGGCGGACATGTCGGCGGGCAGAAAGCCCAAGCGGTCCAGGACGGCCATCACCACCGCATCCTCCCCCGCCACGCCCGCGCGCAGAAGGTGGCGAAGACCGGGGGCGATGTCAGTCCCAAAGGACCGCGTCGCGCCGAAATCCAGAAGCACGATCCTTCCATCAGACGGGCTGTAACGGAAGTTGGCAAAGTTCGGATCGGTCTGCATCAGGTTGAAATCAAACACCTCTGCCAGAACCAGCCGGATCAGGTCACGCGCCACGCGGTCACGCACCGCCTGCGGGGCTGACGCCAGCGCCTCGATCGGCTGGCTGTCGATGAAATCCATCGCCAGCACGCTGTCGGTGGACCAATCCTCTTGCGCGACAGGCACGCGAAAGGCCGCGTCCCCTGCCAGAAGCCCAACAAACCGCCGCATCTGGGCGGCCTCGCGCCGGTAATCGGCCTCTTCGTGCAATTGACGTTTCGCCTCATCCAGCAGGGGCCGCAGGTCCAGCCGGGACGGCACCATCCCCGACAGGCGCAGCAAGCTGGCGACGTTGTCCACATCGCTGTCGATGCTGGCGCGGATGCCGGGATATTGCACCTTGATCGCCAGATCGCGCCCGTCCCGCGTTTGTGCCCGATGCACCTGCCCGATAGAGGCCGCCGCAATGGGCCGCACGTCAAAGCGCTGGAACCGTGCCAGCCAACCCTGTCCCCAGGCCGCGTCCAGCACCCGCCGCAACTGCTGCGGTGGCATCGGATCGGCATCCGCCCTGAGGCGCGACAGGATGGCGGCAAGTTCGGGGGGCAGCACCTCGCCCGCGTCCATCGACAAAAGTTGACCCATCTTCATCGCCGCCCCGCGCAGATGGGCCAGTTGGTCCGCCACCCGCCGCGCGTTGCCGGGGGTCAGCACCAGATCGGACAGGCGCGGGCGCTGCCCCGCCGCCAGTTTGCGCGCCCCTTGCGCCAAGACCGCGCCGCCGATGCCCGTGGCCAGACTGCCCATGGCGGCAAAGCGCGCCAACCGCCCTGACGGCACCGCGCGGCCAAGGCTGCGCGACCGTGTGTCGTGATCATCCATGGTCACGGCCCATCCACCGCAAAGGATCAAGGGGCGTGCGCGTTCTGCGTTGAAAAGACATGCTGCCCCCTGTGCGACCGGATGCCGGGGCACCTTTGCCCACACCCGTGCCTGAACCCCGATGCGAACGGGCAGCTAGCGGCAGCGACCCGAAGATCAACCCTGCCCGCCACAATCAGCGCGGCCCTTATCCAGACCAAGGGATAATTACATCCATACAAAGGTATGGCTTAAACGAAAGTTAATTGAACCCCATCCGAAACTCCCTAAAATGATAATTGGGTGTGGGGCGAAAACCTTCAATCTGGGCAAGCATTTAGCCCGGAAAATAACCTTTTTTCTTTGATCTGGGTCTTCGCGTGATAACCGTTAACATTCCAACTGGCAGCACGCATATTGTCCCCGACAGCGTTCCAATCACGCGGGGCGTGTTCGGCTATAACTACACCGGCTTCAAATCCTTTGACCGTTTCGATTCGCAACTCAGCGACAGTCTGGTCGGCCTGATCAGTTGGCCGGGCGGGTCCTTGGCGGAAAACCTGCCCGACCGCTATGACCTGCGCTATCCCGACCTGTGGAACGGCGATGTCGATTTCGGGCTGGATCAGTTGTTCGCCAAGGCTCAGCAATACAATGCCGGCGTCTCGCTCGTGTTGCCGACGGCGCGCTATCTTGGGCGAGAGGATGTGATGCGCGCCGACCTGCAAGGGTTCTTGGGCCGCATCCTTGACGGCAGCATGGGCACCGTCCCCGACCGGCTGATTCTGGAGATTGGCAACGAATACTATTCCACCTTCGGCACAGGAACCGCCCACGCTGCGGATTACGGGCGGCTCGCCAATGAGATGGTCGAGACGCTGAGCGCCGTCCTGTCCGATCCGGCACAGAACCCGGCGGGCGTTGATGTGGAAATCGCCGTGCAGGTCGGACGCGCCCCGGCCGAAGATGCGGCGATCCGTGCGGAAATGGCACCGGAAACCCTGCGCAACGTCGACATGCTGATCTACCACCGCTTCGCCCCCTATGCGACCGGGATCGACCGGTCCTATGGCACGCTGGTCGACCACGTCGACGACTGGCAAGCCGCGATGGAGGCGGCAGGCGGCGCCCGTCCCGAAGTGTTCATGTCCAGCTACAACGTCGCCTCCTACACCCGGGCCGAGGCGTTGCGCGATTACGTCGAAGCCGAAGCCGCGCTTGGCGTGACCATCGACCCGGACAACATTGATCTGGACGGGCGCACCGATACCGATTTTGAAAAATTCTGGCAAAACGCGCTGACCAACCGCCATTACGGCATCGAACAGACCCGCGTGCTGTTGGAACTTCAGGCCCATATCGGCTCTGTCGGATTGGGGGCGGCATCGGTTTACGGTGTGGACATGCAGCACCCCGCGCGCCTGAGCTATACCGCGCCAGACGGACAGGGCTATGATTTCGTGGGGCAGGATGCGCTGGACCTGCTGGCGGAAAGCACGCTGGGCACGCGTGTGTTGGACACCTCGATCAAGAACGACCAGAAGAACGACAACATCTGGACCTACGGGTTCGAGAATGACGACAAGCTGGTTGCCTTTGTCACATGGCACAAGATGCCGCCCGGGCCGTTGCAGATCACCGTTCCGGGCCTGTCCACCGGGGCCTACAAGGCGGTCTGGGCCGAATCCCTGCATGCCGAGGTGCCCGCCGACTGGATGGACCGCTTCGGAATCCCTGACAATCCAGAGGTCGACGAAACGCCGGAATCACAAAGCTTTGCCCTTGGCGTGCGCGAACATGTCGCCATGGCGCAGGTGGATGACGCCATTCAGGTGACCATGGACAAACCCCA
Organism: Rhodobacteraceae bacterium PARR1; assembly: GCA_002256185.1. Lineage (GTDB taxonomy): Bacteria > Pseudomonadota > Alphaproteobacteria > Rhodobacterales > Rhodobacteraceae > Paragemmobacter. Next base: position 36,329 of record NKIT01000016.1, read on the forward strand.
TGAAATCCTGCGTCTGGTCTTTGCCAAAACCGACGCGGGCATGGCCGAAATCATGGGCTGGCAGGATCAGGCCCCGCTGATGGTGCAGGCCGAAATGGACGATGTCACCGGCCTGCCGCCGCCGGTGGATATGGACGGAACCCCGGACGATGGCGAAGACCCCGACATCCCCGACGTGACGGCCGCCGATGACGGTGGCGCAGGGGCGGCAATGGGCGGAATGCTGGGGGCCATCCTCTTGGTGGCGCTTTTGGCGATGGCGGTCTGACCGCTGCCCTCGGGCGAAGAAACCCGCCTGTCCTGCATCCCCCTGTTGCGTCGCGCCCGGCTTTGCCTAAACTCGCTGCCGATGGTTCGGGTAACGGTTTCGGAGGGACGGGTTTTGGTCACGCGCATTTCCTTGTGCTTTGTCATCGCGCTTTGGGCAGGCCTTGCCGCCGCCCCGGTTCACGCCGTGCAATGCAGCGACACATCCGGGCAGTTTGAGGCGTGGAAACCCCTGATGGCGACCGAGGCCGCCGCATCCGGCGTGGGCGCGCGGGGCATCGACGCGCTGATGGGCACCAGCTATTCCCGCGCCACCATCAGTGCTGACCGCAATCAGAAAAGCTTTCGCTACACGCTGGACAAGTTCCTGCAGGTGCGCGGGGCGGATACGATCATCGCCCAAGGCCGCAAGAAAAAGGCCCGCAACCCCGATTTCTATGCCGCGCTGGAACAGCAATATGGCGTGCCGGCCGGGGTGCTGTTGGCGATCCACGGGATGGAGACGGGCTTTGGCGGCTTCATGGGCGATACCAATGTCGTCTCGGCCATCGCCACATTGGCCTATGACTGCCGCCGCAGCGATTTCTTCACCCCCCATCTGATTGACGCGCTGAAACTGGTCGATCAGGGCACGATCAGCACGGCGACTGTGGGGGCCAAGCATGGCGAGTTGGGGCATACCCAATTCCTGCCCGGCAACGCGCTGACCTATGGTGTGGACGGCGATGGCGACGGGCGGGTGGACCTGTCGGGTCTGACCGATGCCATGGCCTCCACCGCCAACTATCTGGCGCGAAAGGGCTGGCAACCGGGGCTTGGCTATCAGGAAGGCGAACCGAACTTCGCCGTGATCAAGGAATGGAACGCCGCCACCGTCTATCAACAGGCCATCGCGCTTATGGGGGCACGGATCGACCGCTAAGCCGCCCGAAAACCCGCGTTTTCCCCCTTGCGCCCGCCGCGCCCGTCCACTATCACCCGCCCACTAACAGCGTGGCCCGTTCGTCTATCGGTTAGGACACCTGGTTTTCAACCAGGTAAGAGGGGTTCGACTCCCCTACGGGCTGCCACTTCGATCGCAGTATCAAGCAAATACAATGGCTTACAGGGCGGATTTGACTAACCTTTCAGAAAGGTTAGTCAGCTTTTGTTCCTGTAATCTTCCCCAACCTTGCCATTCCGTTGCTCGCCAGTCGCGCTCTGTTCGCTTTCCGGACATAGATCGCCGCTGTCTTTGTATCCTTGTGCGCGAGAAAACTCGCGATTTCCCATTCCGTCGCTCCCGCCTCGGCAAGCCGCGTCGCACCGGACTTGCGCAAACCATGCGCGGACCCTTCTGTGACGCCCGCCGCCATGCACTGATCCTTGAACCAATTGCCTAAGCTCTCGACGGTGTAAGGGCGGCCTTGGGTATGGGCGAGGAAGATGAACTGGTCGGAAGGCAGACGATCCAACTCAGCTTGCAGTTCCGCCAAAATGGGAAGGTCTGCCGAAACACCGGTCTTTCCACGTGAATAACGGATGCGGCCATTCACGACGTTTCCCCGACCCATCCGCGCGGCATCCTGTCGTGATGCGCCCGTGCAAAGGAAAATCATCAAGGCAAGACGTGCCTTTGTGCCAGGACCATGGAAGTCAATAAATCGGCTCACATCTTCCTCGGTCCAGGTATGATAACCATCGGGATTGGTTTTGCGCTTGTATGCCAACGATGCTGCATCGTTCTTCTTCGAAAGGATGCCTTCGCTCCTCGCAAACTTTAATAGGGCGCTGAGGTTCTTCCTAACTTGATTTGCAGCCGCGGGTCCGCCTTTACGGCCCATCAGCGCCTCGACATGCTGCTTTTCCAAGCGCGCTGCAGGTAAGGTGCCCGCTTGCTCGTGGAGCCAGTCCAGTTCCCGCCGGAGGGAGCGCTTGCGGCTGTCAGACAGGTCTGCGTAGCGGGGGCTGGCCAAATAGCTTTTGATCACATGTGCAACGCTGCCCGCCTCAACCTTCGGAGCGGACGACTTCCGATGGCCATTCAAAGCGGCGTCATAAGCGGCACGAAATTCGACCGACCCGTAATCTCCGGGCAGATAAACATCAATGCCGTGTCCTTTACGAAAACGGTAGCGCAGTTTGCCGTGGCGATCAGTCTGGCGACTGACACCGGGAAAGGGGTTCTTGATCCTTGCCATGTGTTATCTCAACAGAACATCACAAGGATTTTCGGCGTCAAACCCTTCGGTAAGGCCTTCAACGGGTAGACCGAATAGGGCTGCATCCAGTTCATTGCGCATCCAAAGCTTGACGGACGGACCAAGGCGTCGCGGGGGCGGCATTATTCCGTTACGGACTAACTGATCGAAATAGCTAGGACTGACGCCACAGTGCAACGCCGCATCGGCACGGCGAAGTCCGGTGGGTGCGGTAACAGGTGCGATCTGGCGTGTCATTTCATTCACTCCAAAGCGGCCGCTGAGTCTTTTTGATGTATTGAAGTGTGAAGAAAGGAAGGGGAAACCAAAGCGTTCTGACCGCATCCTTCCTCGCGCAGCCTTCCCCTGCCGTGTTGATCGACGTTCTCATTTTCAAACTCAAACCTTTCTCGGCCCAAGGAAAGCGGTGCGTTCCTCGGGCGCCTTCTTGATTTAGCTGTCTGTTCAGCCTGAGTTGATTATAACAAGAATTGCGAAAATCAGAATGATCGACGAAACCAAAAACGCGGTAGTTCGGTAGAAACATGCAAATATTTCTGCAGCTTGGGTAGGATTTTTCTATTGATCTTTTCGCTGGATTTCCACAATGCCGCTATGCTGAGAAATTATCCGGATTTTCTCTCCAACGGCCTTTGCATGATGTTCTCTAAATTTCCCAACCGAAAAATCCGGATTATTGACTTTAATGTTGTTTGACCTCCCTCTGGATCATATCCGGCGAACCAAAGGAGTTGCCGCCGTGCATCCACTAGAGCGTCATCTGACCATCTGTAAGCGTCGAGAAGCCAGTCAGACTGCGGCCTTCTTTGCCGCAGTCCAACGCAACGACGACCACAAGCCAGAACCGCGGCTTTGGCGAAGTCAAACATCAATGGAAACTTTTCTTCGATGCTTTGTAGATTATTTAAGTATAAAAGTCAATAAGTTTCTTGGGAAACCGAGCACGAGCCAAATCGGCTGTTTCGCCATGCGGCTTCCGCGGGCTATGGTCGTAGCTCAATCACGCTTTGGATCCGATGAGTGTCCGTTCTCGTTTTTGGTCCTCACCCCTCGACAATCCGTCGTAATCCGCATCCGCTCGTCACATTCGGGGGCACCTATCGAAGTGCTCGACAACAACTGAGATGGCGCGCGGCCAATGACCAACCAGGCGAGTCCGCGATGGCCCCTCCTCTCCTTTTCAAGGATCATAATCGTTGGCATCTTCTTCAGACACCGCAGCCAGCCATGAGGCGTCGGCTTCAAGGCTTTCGCTGGCCTCGCGGTGCGCAGCGTCGGAGGCATGGCGTCCGCGCTCAACCTCTTTTGGGACGGCTTCGTTTTTCCCTTCAAGCAGTGCCTTAGCGTTGCCGATAGTTTGGCGCATGTCGTCGACGGGAAGTTTCACACCGATTGCGCTGTCAACCAGACGGATCATCCGCTGAAGTTCCTCGTCGCTCTGCTGCCATTTTCCGACAGCGATCCGGTCGGAAAAGAGGGCGATACCGATACCCGGCGCCAGAAACATCACCCCCCCATCCACCCGGCGCAACGGGGCGGGGCCATCTTTTGGTGCGAAGTGCGTCAAGGCCAGACCCGCGCGCAGGAGGGCACCCAGAGATGCCCATGCTACGCTGGACTTTGAAGCACCATCAGAAGCGAGCTGATTTGCCCTTCCAGTTTTTCGATGCTTGCCGCTGATGTTAGAAGAGACCTGCTCATCGTCTGCAGATCGTCCGTTAAGGCCTGGTGGGCTTTCTTCTGTTCGCCCATTGCTGCCAGAGATTGGTTTTCCTTGTCCAAGAGCATTCCCAGTGCCGCCGCGATCCGAGATAGCGCCTCCGCCATTTGCTGCTGCCGCAGAATCGCCTCCTGATCCATTGATGTGAGGCAGTCCTCGAGCCGCTTCACGGCGGGAAGAAGTGTGTAAATCGCCTGCGTCAGTTCTGCCATCTGCTGAGGCACGGGCGTCGAGTCGGGCATTCAGGGTCTCCAATCTTGTTGCGAGATGTGTGAACCGCTGGATGCGGTCGAACGTGATCGCGTTGGCAAGCCGGGATCCGGCAAGGAGAACCCCTGCATGGGTCGTTAGATCGACAAGCCGCCTGGTCAGGTGTCCGATCGCGGCGGCGGGTCCGACGGGCCCAGAAAGCGCGAGAGCGAGTCGTTCAAGCGTGCCAGACTCCTGCTGTCGCGCGCGATCAATTCCTCCAGCGCTGCGATCCGCGCTTCCAATCGCTTGTTCCGCTGCTCGGCCCCCGCCAGTTTTGCTTCCAGCGTCGCGATCTGGCCCTGTTGCTGCTGTTCGAGACGGTCCATCATGTCCAAGAAGCGTTGGTCTAGTTTCGAGAGGTTCATTCGGATTTGGGTCCTTGTTCGAAGTGTTCCGCGACAGCGCCATGACATGATGTTTGCGCGGAAGTATGCCGAGGGGGTCAGTCGGGCGCGGATCCAGCAAGGTGCTGAGAGTCCAGACGGGGGCGGGCCAGTTGCCGCGACCATAGCGCGTCCGGTTCCACTCGGCCCGCTTTGTCCAAGCGGCTTGGAAGCGCTCTAGGGAAGCAGCAAGCGCCGCCGTCCGCGTTCCCTTCGCCAGTGTGAGGGCAGCGGGCTCAAGTCGCGCTGTGGCCCCATCGAAGGCGGCGGCAAACAGGCGTCCCTGAAGCCGCATCCGGTCCCGGACCAGAGCCTCCGGCCGTCCGATCGTGATCGCATGATCGGTCGTGACCAAGATGGCCATTCCCCTTGGCGCGAGCCATGGTTCCAGAAGCGCGATGACGTCCTTGCGCGACGTGATCTTCCCGGCCTCGGCCGCCGCCTTGACGAGCGCGACCGCCTCGTCGCGCAAATCACGCTGCGGAGCGAGGCCAGCTCTGGCTGCCTCGGCCGTGAGTTTTGCCTTCCAATGTGGCGTGGCGACATCAAGCCTTCGGGCCGGATCCTCGGGATCGGCCCAGCCAAAGGTGTGATTCACGAGATCTCGAAACGCCCGCCAGTAAATGGGAAGCTCACCCTGCGGGATCGGCGGGTCCGGGTTGTGGCTGTAGGCCCGTTCTGTGGGATAGACAGCCCTCGGGTGCGCGACGTTCACCTCAAGGCGGCCCGTATGAGTATGGGTGGTGACATAAGGCATTGGCCGTGACGCAGTCGGTATGCCCGGCCAGAGTGCCTCGAAGAATATCTGGAGGGTGCGGTCGATCTGGCCCCTCAGCAACGGGTCGCCGGCATT
>NKIT01000229.1 GCA_002256185.1 Rhodobacteraceae bacterium PARR1
GTGATTGCCTCCATCCACAGGGTGTTGTCGGGAATGGCGGCAAGGGCGATGGTCATGATCTCTGCCGACAGGATGAAGTCGGTCTTGATGGCCCCGGCAATCTTTTCCTCTTCCAGATGGGCGGGATCGGCCACGTCCATATCCGCCGCAACCTCATGCGAGGCATGGGGGACCAGCAGATGGAACACCTTTTCCGCGCCCTCAAAGCACAGATAGGCCCCGCCCAGCATCAGAAGCGGCGTGATGACGAAGGGGGCGAAATAGTTCAGCGCCAGAAGTCCCGGCAAGAGGATGATCAGCTTGTTCTTCAGCGATCCCAGTGCAATGCGCCCGATGATCGGCAATTCGCGGTCGGCGCGAAAGCCGTGGACATATTTCGGCGTCACGGCGGCATCGTCGATCACCACGCCTGCGGCCTTGGCCCCCGCCTTGGCCGCCTGCCCTGCGATATCGTCAATCGAGGCCGCCGCCACCTTGGCGATTGCCGCCACATCGTCCAGCAGCGCAATCAAACCGCTCATCCTGCCACCCCATCCTGAAACCTTGTCCTTGATACCCCAGCACCCGAGCGGTTGCAAAGGGTCCGACCGTTAGCGCAAACGGGCAATGTTTACGCTAACGTCATGATAAACAGTCATTTTTATCCTTGCGGCGCCGCGGCATTCGCGGCAAGGGCAAGCCATCCCGCAGCAGACCTTCGGAGTGTGGCATGACCATCACCATCGGCATCAACGGTTTCGGGCGCATCGGGCGCTGCACTTTGGCGCATATCGCCGAAAGCAACCGCAACGACGTGCAGGTCGTGGCGATCAATGCCACAGGCCCGATCGAGACCAACGCGCATCTGCTGAAATATGACTCGGTGCATGGTCGGTTCCCCGGCACGGTGAAGGTCAAGGACAACATGCTGGACCTTGGGCGCGGACCGATCCGGGTGATGTCCACGTATAACCCGGACGAGCTGGATTGGGACGGCGTCGATGTGGTTCTGGAATGCACCGGCCAGTTCAACGACCGCGACAAGGCGGCGGTGCATCTGGGGCGCGGGGCCAAGCGGGTGCTGGTCTCTGCCCCGGCCAAGCGGGCGGATAAGACCGTGGTCTACGGCGTCAATCATCGCAGTCTGACGCTGGATCATCAGGTCGTCTCGAACGGGTCTTGCACGACGAACTGCCTCGCGCCGCTGGCGAAGGTGCTGAATGACGCCATCGGGATCGAGTCTGGTATCATGACCACGATCCACAGCTATACCGGCGATCAGCCCACGCTGGACCGGCGGCACAAGGACCTGTACCGCGCCCGTGCCGCGGCGATGGCGATGATCCCCACCTCGACCGGGGCGGCGAAAGCCATCGGAGAGGTCTTGCCCGAACTGGTGGGAAAACTGGATGGATCGGCGATCCGTGTCCCCACGCCCAATGTCAGCGCGGTGGACCTGACCTTTGTCGCGGGCAAATCGGTGACCGTGCAGGAGGTGAACGACATCGTGCGCGAGGCGGCGGCGGGATACATGGGCATGGTTCTGGCCTATGATCCCGAACCCAAGGTGTCGATTGACTTCAATCACACGCCGCATTCATCTATCTTCGCCCCGGACCAGACCAAGGTCGTGGGCGGGCGCACCGTCCGCGTGCTGGCGTGGTATGACAATGAGTGGGGCTTTTCCTGCCGCATGGCCGACGTGGCCGGTGTGATGGGGCGGCTCCTCCAGTAATCGGAGGGGTCGTGACCGACCGTATCGCCCTGTGGCTTGCCGTAGTGATCACCGTCGTGGTGGGATCTGACTTTATCTTTGATGACGGTTCGATTCTGCTGTTTCTGGCGCGAAAACTTTTCATGTTCGTGGAATACTTGTCCTTCTGGCGGTGACCCTGCACGAGTCGGGTTGAAATTTGACCCGTTCTGCGGATGTTAGCGCTATCGTAACGCGCGGGATTCGGCCCGCGTCCGGGCATTTTCAAGAAGGAAAGTTGCCATGACCGTCAAGGTAGCCATCAACGGCTTCGGCCGCATCGGGCGCAACGTGCTGCGCGGGATCATCGAATCCGGCCGCACCGACATTCAGGTCGTCGCCATCAACGACCTTGGGCCGGTTGAAACCAACGCACACCTCTTGCGCTTTGATTCGGTGCACGGCCGCTTTCCGGCAACCGTCACCACGGGTGAGGATTGGATCGACGTGGGCCGTGGCCCGATCCGCGTGACCGCGCTGCGCAATCCCGCCGACCTGCCTTGGGGCGATGTCGATGTGGTGTTGGAATGCACCGGGATTTTCACCTCCAAGGAAAAATGCCTCGCGCATCTTGAGAATGGCGCCAAGCGCGTGCTGATCTCTGCCCCCGGCGACAATGCCGACAAGACCATCGTGTATGGCGTGAACCATGACACGCTGACATCGGCAGATCTGGTCGTGTCGAATGCGTCCTGCACCACCAACTGCCTCTCGCCGGTGGCCAAGGTGCTGGATGATGTGGTGGGCATCGAAAAGGGCATGATGACCACGATCCACAGCTACACCGGCGATCAGCCGACGCTGGATACGATGCACAAGGACCTCTATCGCGGTCGCGCTGCCGCGCTGTCGATGATCCCGACCTCTACGGGTGCTGCCAAGGCCGTGGGTCTGGTGCTGCCGCAGTTGAAGGGCAAGCTGGATGGGTTCGCCATCCGCGTGCCGACCCCGAACGTGTCCGTGGTCGATCTGAAGTTCATCGCCAAGCGCACGACCAGCGTCGAGGAGATCAACGCCGCCATCAAGGCTGCTGCCGATGCCGGGCCGCTGAAGGGCATCCTGGGCTATACCGAGTTCAAGAACGTCTCGTCCGACTTCAACCATGACCCGCATTCGTCGGTGTTCCACATGGACCAGACCAAGGTCATGGACGGCACCTTCGTGTCGATCCTGTCGTGGTATGAC
>NKIT01000230.1 GCA_002256185.1 Rhodobacteraceae bacterium PARR1
AGGTGACTTCCACGCCGCATTTTTCGCAGACGACGCCGCGATATTTCATGCGCTTGTATTTGCCGCAAAGGCATTCGTAATCCTTGATCGGGCCAAAGATACGCGCGCAGAACAGACCGTCACGTTCCGGCTTGAACGTGCGGTAGTTGATGGTTTCCGGCTTTTTGATCTCACCGAACGACCACGACAGGATCCGCTCGGGCGAGGCCAAGCTGATCTTGATTTCGTCGAAGGTCTTGATCGGCGCAACCGGATTGAACGGGTTGGTCGAGAGTTCCTGGTTCATTTCATAACCTTATGAATGGGGGCGGCGGGGAAGGAATTGGCGGCAAGGTGCGCAATGAATGCGCACCCTACGTAGGGTGCGCCTTTAGAGCGCACCCATCGCGTCACTCCTCCTCCGCATCCAGGAGTTCCATGTTGAGGCCGAGGCCCCGGACCTCTTTGACAAGGACGTTGAACGATTCCGGCACGCCGGCTTCGAAGTTGTCCTCGCCCTTGACGATCGACTCGTAGACCTTGGTGCGGCCTGCCACGTCGTCCGACTTGACCGTCAGCATCTCTTGCAGGGTGTAGGCGGCGCCATAAGCTTCCAGAGCCCAGACCTCCATCTCCCCAAGACGCTGACCACCGAACTGCGCCTTACCACCCAACGGCTGTTGGGTGACGAGGCTGTACGGCCCGGTCGAACGGGCGTGCAGTTTGTCGTCGACCAAGTGGTGCAGTTTCAGCATGTATTTCACGCCGACGGTGACCTTGCGGGCGAATTGCTCACCCGAGCGGCCATCGAACACCACAGACTGACCGGACTGGTCAAAGCCTGCCCGACGCAGCGCATCGTTCACGTCCGCCTCTTTCGCGCCGTCAAAGACCGGCGTGGCAATCGGAACGCCTTTGGTGACGTTGCCCGCCAGTTCCAGCAGATCGTCTTCGTCACGCTCTGCGAAAGCGGCGTCATAGGTTTCGTCGCCGTAAGCCAGACGCATCGCCTCACGCACCGGGGTCAGGTCACCCGAACGACGATACTCTTTCAGAGCCTCGTCGATGTGCAGGCCCAGACCGCGCGCGGCCCAGCCCATATGGGTTTCCAGAATCTGCCCGACGTTCATCCGCGACGGCACACCCAGCGGGTTCAGCACCAGATCAACCGGCGTGCCATCCGCAAGGAACGGCATGTCTTCGATCGGCACAACCTTCGAGATCACACCCTTGTTGCCGTGACGACCGGCCATCTTGTCGCCCGGTTGCAGCTTGCGCTTCACCGCGACGAACACTTTGACCATCTTCATCACGCCGGGGGGCAGATCGTCGCCGCGACGGACCTTTTCGACCTTGTCCTCAAAGCGGTGCTCAAGCGCGCGCTTCTGGGCTTCGAATTGGTCGTGCAGGGCTTCGACATCCTTGGCTTCGGCTTCTTCGCCAAGCGCCAACTGCCACCACTGACCACGCGACAGCGTGCCCAAGAGTTCGTCGTCGATCACCGACCCGGACTTGATGCCCTTCGGCCCCTTGATCGCGACCTTGCCTTTGATCAGCGTTTTCAGGCGCGAATAGATGTTCCGCTCAAGAATCGCCAATTCGTCGTCACGGTCGCGGGCCAGACGTTCGACCTCTTCGCGTTCGATCTGCAGGGCGCGTTCGTCCTTGTCCACGCCATGACGGTTGAACACGCGCACTTCGACGATGGTGCCATAAGCCCCCGGCGGCAGACGCAACGAGGTGTCGCGAACGTCGGATGCCTTTTCACCGAAGATGGCGCGCAGAAGCTTTTCTTCCGGCGTCATCGGCGATTCACCCTTGGGCGTGATCTTGCCCACGAGGATATCGCCCGGCTGCACTTCGGCACCGATATACACGATGCCCGCTTCGTCCAGATTGCGCAGGGCTTCTTCGCCCACGTTCGGGATATCGCGGGTGATCTCTTCCGGCCCCAGCTTCGTGTCACGCGCCGCAACTTCGTATTCTTCGATGTGGATCGAGGTGAACACGTCGTCCCGCAGGATGCGTTCCGAAATCAGGATCGAGTCTTCGTAGTTGTAGCCATTCCACGGCATGAACGCGACGATCACGTTCCGGCCAAGGGCCAATTCGCCCATGTCGGTGCAGGGACCGTCGGCGATCACCTCGCCGCGATAAACGCTGTCACCCACCTTCACCAGCGGACGCTGGTTGATGCAGGACGACTGGTTCGACCGCTTGAACTTGCGCAGACGGTAGATGTCCACGCCCGGCTCACCCGGTTCCATCATTTCGGTCGCACGCACAACGATACGGGTTGCGTCGACTTGGTCGATCACCCCGGCGCGACGCGCCATGATGGCCGCACCCGAATCGCGGGCCACCACAGCCTCAATCCCCGTGCCCACGAAGGGCGCGTCCGATTGCAGCAGCGGCACGGCCTGACGCTGCATGTTCGATCCCATCAGCGCGCGGTTGGCGTCGTCATTTTCCAAGAAGGGAATGAGCGAAGCCGCGACCGACACCAATTGCTTGGGCGACACGTCGATCAGGTCGATGGCATCCGGCGGGTTCAGCATGAATTCCCCGGCCTTCCGGCTGGAGATCAGGTCATCCTGGAACTTGCCTTCGCCGTCCTGCGCTGCGTTGGCCTGCGCCACGGTGTGACGCATCTCCTCGGTCGCGGACATATAGACCACGTCATCGGTCACCTTACCGTCGATCACCTTGCGGTACGGGGTTTCGATGAAGCCGTATTTGTTGACGCGGGCAAAGGTCGCCAACGAGTTGATCAGACCGATGTTCTGACCTTCGGGCGTTTCAATCGGGCACATCCGGCCATAGTGGGTCGGGTGAACGTCGCGCACTTCAAA
>NKIT01000231.1 GCA_002256185.1 Rhodobacteraceae bacterium PARR1
ACGCCCCGGCGGCCAGGATCTGGATCACCACGCTCATCCCTGCACGGTTCCTCTCCCCCCCCGTCGCCGGCAATCACCTTGACCGATGCCCCGCTTCGCGTCACATCCCCCCCATGCTGCCGACAGAAAAACTCCATCAGATCATCGCCCGGTTCGAATATCTTGAGGCGCGCCTGCATGCAGGCGCCGCCCCGGCAGAGATTGCCCGCATCAGCCGCGAATACAGTGACCTGAAACCCGTGGTGGATCAGATCGCCGCCTATCACAGCGCCAAGGCCGATCTGGCCGAAGCCGAACAGATGCTGGCCGATCCCGAAATGCGCAGTTTGGCCGAAGAAGAACTGCCCCACCTGAAAGCCCGCATCCCCGAGATGGAACAGGCGCTGCGCGTCGCACTTTTGCCCAAAGACGCGGCGGACGGACGGCCAGCCATCCTTGAAATCCGCCCCGGCACCGGGGGCGAAGAGGCAGCACTTTTTGCGGCGGACCTGCTGCGCATGTATCAGCGTCATGCCGATGCCAAGGGCTGGCGGTTTGACATCCTCGATCAGCAATTCACCGATCTGGGCGGTATCAAGGAACTGACGGCCCATGTGCAGGGTGAAGGCGTCTTTGCCCGCCTGAAATACGAATCCGGCGTCCACCGCGTCCAGCGCGTCCCCGAGACTGAGGCCGGAGGGCGCATCCACACCTCTGCCGCCACCGTCGCTGTGCTGCCTGAGGCGGAGGAGGTCGACATCGACATCCCCGCCAGCGACATCCGCATCGACACCATGCGCGCCTCTGGCGCAGGCGGCCAGCACGTCAACACCACCGACTCGGCGGTCAGGATCACGCATTTGCCCACGGGTCTGATCGTCACCTCATCGGAAAAGTCCCAGCACCAGAACCGCGCCATCGCCATGCAAGTGCTGCGCGCACGGCTGTATGAGTTGGAACGCGAACGCACCGCCAATGCCCGTGCCGCCGACCGCAAGGCGCAGGTGGGCAGCGGGGACCGTTCAGAACGCATCCGCACCTACAACTTCCCGCAAGGTCGGATGACGGATCACCGCATCAACCTGACGCTCTATTCGCTGGGCCAGATCATGCAGGGCAGCTTGGATGAGGTGATCGACGCCCTGACCGCCCATGACCAGGCGGCGAAGCTGGCGGAAATGTCGGAATGATTGCCGGGGCCACGGGCAACGATGCCTTGCGCGCCGCCATCCCGCGTCTTGCGGCGGCGGGTGTGCCCGACCCCGCCACCGATGCGCGCCACCTTCTGGCCCATGCGATGCACATCGGCCTGGACCGTCTGACCCTGCACCTGCCCGATCCGCTGACCGACACCGCCCGTGCGCGTTATGAGGATGCCTTGCAGGCCCGCATGCGCCGCCAGCCCGTGGCCCAGATCACGGGCCGCCGCAGCTTTTGGGGGCGGGAATTCCGCGTCACCCCGGACACGCTGGACCCGCGCCCGGAAACCGAAATCCTTGTGGCCGAGGCGGTGAGCAAACCCTTTCTCAAGGTGCTGGACCTTGGGACCGGCACGGGCTGCATCCTGCTGTCGGTGCTTGGCGATATGCCGATGGCGGTGGGGCTGGGGGTGGATCTGTCCGAACCCGCCCTCGACGTTGCGCGCGACAATGCCGAACGGCTGGGGCTGGACCGCCGCGCACGGTTCATCGCCTCGGACTGGTTCGCCGACGTGCCGGGGCGGTATGACCTGATCCTGTCCAACCCGCCCTATATCGCCGCGTCCGAAATGCCCGCCCTCAGCCGTGAGGTGCACGATTGGGAGCCGCATCTGGCGCTGACGCCGGGCGAGGATGGCCTTGCCGCCTATCGCATCCTCTGCGCCGGGGCACCTGCGCGGCTGATGGCGGGCGGGCGATTGATGGTGGAAATCGGCCCGACACAGGCCGCAGACGTGTCCGCCCTGATGGCACAGGCCGGGTTGACCGGCATCCGCGTGCTGCAAGACTGGGACGGGCGCGACCGCGTGGTTCTGGGCAAAAAACCCGCCGATCCTGACGAAACCTGCACTTGAAACCCCGCGATTGCGGGAAATTCGCCACAGGGGCGGCAAATCCCGCCGGGGATTCACGCTTCGTCCCCTGCGAATGTGCAGAATCCCCTTGTCAGACCGCGCCCCACATGGTTACTCGACCCTGCGCGACGGGACAGGCCTTAGCCGTCCTTGCGCGAAGCATGCCAGACAGTTCGAACGTCCCCGGCCCGCCGAAAGGCAGCCTTCGCATCGCGGGACATTCCGACAAAGCCCAGGTCATCTGGACCCAAAGGACAAGATGAGATCTTCCAAGTCCCGCTCGCGTTCAAAGGCGAACCGCCCGCGTTCACTCGGCAACATCATCAACCGTGTGTTCGACAGCTCCGGCCCCGAAGGCAAGGTGCGCGGCACACCGCAGCAGATCATCGAGAAGTACCAGTTTCTGGCGCGCGATGCGCAGCTGTCGAATGACCGTGTCGCGGCTGAAAACTTCATGCAACACGCCGAACATTACACCCGCCTTCTGGGTGAGGCGATGCGTGAGATGGCCGCCGAACAAGAAGAGCGTCAGCGCCAGCAACCGAACCAGAATGGTGGCCAAAACGGCAACCAAAATGGCAATCGTGACCGCGATGGCAACGGCAACGGCAATCGCGAACCTTACCGTAATGATCGGGACGACCGTCGCGATTGGCGCGGTGACCGCAGCGATGATGAGGCCAATCCGGTTGAGGTGATCTACACGGGCGCCGATGACGACAATCTGGTCGAAACGCCCGAGGCCCGCCCGCAGCAGCACCAGCCGCGCCAGCGCCATCAGGCCCACCGCCAGCGACG